>JADEXA010000083.1 GCA_015207365.1 Vacuolonema iberomarrocanum LEGE 07170 | reverse complement strand
GCCAGGAGTTATCCAAATTTAGATAAAGCCATTGAAGAAGCCTTCGACCAGGTAACGTTAGACGACATCAAGGGATGGTTTACGCATTGCTGTTACTGTACCTCACTAGATTGAGAAACGCTATAAGCGTTACAAGCAGCATATGGTACTAAAGCGGAGCAAGAATCTTCAAATTCGTCCGGGCATCTAAATAAGAGTTAACTAATGAGGGCTGAAGCTCTTACAGTAGGTGGTTAGGGAGTTGCTAGTTTTCCTTGATCAATCCAACTTACGAACTACAGGCAATTTGTGCTTTCAACACAGTAAAAGCCATAATGTGTTCCATAGATTATCGATATTGCATTTAACTTCAATATCATGATAAATTCTACGTGGCTAGATAAAATTTCCGGCATTTCTCAAACTAGTGAGATACCCTAAGCATCTACAAACTAAGGTATCTAGACTCAATCTCCCCAGGCTGGGAAATGCTATACATACTTCAAGGTTTACTGAACAAGTCTAGCGCTCAATTACGCAACTCTAAGTGCATAGATATACTGCTGCTCAATTTCCCGAAATTTTGCTTGAGGTTCAATGCTCTAACCGTCATAGAGCACCATTCTTTGCATTAAAAAAGCTTGTAGACTTAACTCGTATAAATGTTCTGGATGCAAAGAATTTTGATGGTTTCAGTTCTCAAAGTCTTGTAGAGGTTGCTGACAAAGATTTAATGTCTCAAAATGAAGAAAAGCTGACCAACGCAATTAAAACTCTGACTAAGCTTTCCCAGGCTAGAAAGATTGTCCAAGAGAAGCAGGAAGAAGCCTTAGCTAATCGTAAGTACATAGAAATTCTGTTTTCAAACAAAAAGCTTTTGCCTGATGACTTCAAGAACATAAAGGAAAGCCTTGAAACAATAAAGCTTTTTGCTCAAGCCAACCTCCGATATAAAGAAGCATTGGCTAATGCAGAAGAAGCAAAAATAATTGTTGATAAAGCATTAGAATCAATTGACTCTGCTAATGAAGAATAACAGATTAAAAGCTAGATATTTCTCTCAACACTTTAACATTTCCCTTGATGGAAACGAAACTTGGTTTGATACCCGTTTAGATCAAGACACCAAGCTGTATATTGATCCATTCTTGATTTTTAGATCAGATATTCCTGAATTTAGCAATACGAGAGAAAAGTTCAGCAACTTTTTTAAGTATGTCATAGGACTGATCCTAAAAGCAGAAAGAAACAGTAATGCATTAGAAAAATTGGAAGAACATATTCTTTACTTTCGTGAGGCTGGTGAAATACAGTTAGGTGACTCTACTACTTGTAGACCTGGGAATGGACCAGGCAAAAAGTTTGCAAAAGCTTGTATTGACGCACTCAAATTACTGATTGATAGAAACTATAGAAAAATTGAACACTTTGAGAAAATCCAAATATTCACACCCAATATCGGAATTGATGGCATAAGTGATACTACTGCTCATATCCTTAAAGAAGAATTCATAAGATACACTCGGAGAATTTGTAGGGAATTAAACATTGCAACTGCTCTCTGCCCAGTAGAACATGCAAAATTTAATGAGGAAGATAAAGTATGGGAATCACAAACGCTCCCGTTGCCAGAGAATCCTTTCTGTCCAAGACAGGGAATACTGTTAGTGCCAAAAGATTTCTTATGCACATCAAATGCTATAAATTCTGGGAGTTTTTCAAAATATGTTGCCCGCCAGAAAGGTAAACAGTTGGCTACCAATTTAAACTTTGAGCTAGAGGAAAAACTCGATGAAAAAGAAATCTCCGATATTGTTGAAAAGTCAATTTCTAGAAAAGAAGTTATAAGTATCGCAAAGGCACATCTAGAGTGGGTGGATGAGTATATAGAGCAGTTAGAGCAAGATAAGTCAATAACTTCTTACAACCTTTCAGAAGACAAGAGCAACTTATATCGCCCCCAGAAGGAAGCCTATAGCTTTATCCGTTTCAATAGAAATTTGCTCTCCCCAACATTAGTCAGTAGTGAAAGTGACTTTATTCTCTGCATAGAAGGAATAATAAACAACTTTAAATCCCATGTGGAGGAAGAGTCAGGATATAAGCTTCTTTGGAATGATCCTCTCCCTAGTAAAGACGGAAATAGCTCCAGTACAGAACCATATCCGCGTAAAGAAAGTGCTGTGCAGCTACTGTTTTTGGGTATTGTTAATCATTACTGTCGAGCAAATGATATTGATCCTTCTAGAGAAGTTGAGACCGGTAAAGGACCTGTTGACTTTAAATTTTCCACTGGCTACAGAAATAGAGCTCTAATCGAAATCAAGCTTGCTAGTAGTAGTAAATTGAGACAGGGTTTTGAACGTCAACTTCCTGCTTATCTCAAAGCTCATAATGTTGACCATGGGTACTATATAGTCGTTTTCCACAAAGAATCAGAGAAAAAGAAAATTGATAAAATTTTGAATGAAGTAAAATCAGAGAAAGGAATTTTGCAAGGGAAAGTTGTTGTTATTGATGCAACTCGAAACAAACCGTCAGCTTCTAATCTCTAAAGCATCAAGCTTGTAGCTCGATGAAAGAGAGCATCGTACTGGTAAGCTGCTCTTATCGGGTAAGGGGCGATCGCCATCAAGTCTAGCTCCTAAGGCAATAACTCAAAGTAGTCGCAGTGCTCGGGGCAACTAATTGAGAAATCTCGGCGATCCAGTGTATAAAAACGTGTGATATAAAGCCTTTCAGCGATCGCTATTAATTTTCAAACGAACCTACGATCTCGCTCACCTGATGCAGACAACCTTCGCAACTTAACCGACGATATTGGTACATTCTTTTGCGGCGGGGTTGTTGGGCCACATTGGTTAGCCATGCCTTAACCAGAGCGTGTGAGGAAGTGCCTAAGTATTTGCACAAACGAACCTACATTTTCAAAGTGAATATTGTGACCGCAGTTCTTAACTATCTCTAACTGTGCAAACTTACACAAACTAAACATCTCAGTATTAATATCGACAAACTTCTTGTCTAACCCTCCAACTAGAAGCAAGGAAGGGATTGAACATCCTTGAAGCTTTTCCCACAAAGAAGGTTGAATTCCTGTACTAAGATTGCGGAGTGATTTAGATAGGTCTAGTGGATCGTTTTGCAAACGACGTTCTAACATCATTGCAAAATCTGTATGTCTTTTAATAGATAGAAATAAGGGCTGATCATACCACCTATTTAAGAAGTCTAAAAAGTCTTCTGTTTCCAATCGCTTTGCCAAACGCAGATCATTGTGAATCCTTATATCTCGCTCTTCTTGTGTCTTTAGACCTGGAGAAGCTGATTCAAGAATTACTTTTTGAAAGTATTGGGGAAAATGCAGAGCTATATATAAAGCTAATCTTCCTCCCATTGAATACCCAGCGAGTATACATTGATCAATATTCAATGCATTTAAGAATTTAATTAAGCCTTCAGCAGTCTGTTCCATTCGGTAAAGTTCGTCTCCACCATTCACCTTGGTCTTTCCGTGGCCAGGTAAATCAACGGACACGCAATAAAAATCATTAGACAGCAAAGATATTGCCTCATTAAATTCGTTATGGTCTCCAATGAAGCCATGCAGGAAGAGGATTGCAGTATTATTCTTGTTCCTTTGCGAATAGTAGTTAAACTCGTAGTTTTCAAGCTTAATAACTTTTTCCATATATCTTTATTTTTCCTCAAACGCTCCTAGAGCTTTTAGTGTAGGGTTCTCTGCTTCATCCATCCCAATCGCACCTGTAATATTCATGTCTTCGTATGGTCTTGAATATCTTAAGGTCTTGATATATCCATCCGTTTTAATATCTCAAAGGCAACAGAAAATACTCTATCAGTCTATCCGTTTAAAGTAGCTACGTACTCGCCAGTGGTTGCGTTACATAGTCTAATTAATCGGCATAAACCCCCAGCTCTACTGGGGATTTACGCCAATTAATTAGCTCTTGGGCGTGAGCAAGAGTCTCCATGATCCTTGCGATGTTTTATCCAGCAGATATTGGGATTAGAGCTTGGGTAAAGTTTAGAGGGCAATCACCGTCACCCCCTAAACTTTCTCATCAGTAATTGGAAAAGATGTATTGACGATGCGGAATTAGAATGTGGAGGGCGATCGCTCTTGTCGGATGAGGGGCGATCGCCATCAAGTCTAATTTCTAGGACAATACCTCAAAGTAGTCACTATTATCTGACAAAGTAGCCATCGATGAAGTGGCTTGATCACACTCAGGCACTCAGATTACACTTGAGATCAAAAGTATTTTTACTCATCATCACACTTGAGCACGGCATGGGAACAGAGCTAAATTACTTCCATATCGTTAATGGTGAAGAATTTCGGTCTGCTGACAAAAGACCATCACCCCCCCGTTCATTTCATGAAATATGCAATGGGTACGATCATTTCAAGCAGTTTATTGACACAGCATGTAGGCATAAGAATCAGATTTATTATTCGGCCTATGGCGAATTCATTATAGATTCTGACAATAAGATACTACTGTTTTATATTTCCTACACTGAACTGGCATACGATTTTATCAAGACTGCAGCAACATTGGTTAAAAAAGTACAACTTGCATGGCCTGAATGGTCTGTTCGATGGGCTTGTGGTGGTAGAGATGAAACTCGATTTTATTTGGAATGTCTCAAAGATGAAAGAGCTTCTCACATCATCAATAGTTATAAATGTAAGGATAATCTTTTCGAGATACTAAAACAAGTTGCGAATCAACAGACTGGAGGTAATGCCAATTACACAGGCCAGCCCTGTGATTTGGATGCACTTAGAACTCAGTTTTTTGACGCGATAGCGCTTTGTCAAGAAAAATATGGTGATGACTGGGAACTTTTGATAGATTTAGAACTCTATGATGAAATTCGATTCAGTGTAAAAACCACCCTACTCTACATCAGTAAATCGAAGCGATATAAATATCTGCATTTTGTCGACAATATGAGCGATCTACTTTCATGTGAAAATCTGCTCACGTATTGTAGAAATAGTGAAACGTATATGGAGTCAGACTATTTTCCTGAAGAACTCCGCTGGTGTCTAAGTTGCGATGTTTATGGTGGAAGCATGGTGATAGATGAAGAAACTCAGAAGCTAGTCGTTGTCCCTCCTCCCACTACAAACCTGTTCCGAGATTGTGTGAATGCCTTAATAAGAGCACAATGGTGTGATTGTTGGGATATATCTTTCGATTTACCGATCCTTTATGCCTATCACCTCAGAGCTAAGGAGAGGTCTTAGCAGATGCTTGACATGCAAGCTTTGAGAGGGAAAAAACGACAGGTAGCACCAATGGCTGATTTACACTTTGGGCAACAGCCAATACATGTTGATGAGAGGCGATCGCCTTCGATTCATCATGCATTCATTATTCCTCTAGATGCCTTATAAGCATTTAGATTGAAAGCGGACGGTGGAGCTGAGCGACGGTCAATATCTTTTGAATCATGCCTAGATTTTTCCGGCTGTCCGCTTCTGCGTACTACTGCGCTGCTGCCCCTCTACGCTAAAAACACTTTCCCAGGCAGAGCAAATCATGCGGTGCGTGCGGATTGATCGCCCTTTGACTCCTCAGCAAGCCGACGAGCCTTGAATGCGCTGCCCCACTCTTGCATAAGCATCAGGATTGGCTCAAGGGAGCGTCCGAATTCGGTTAACTCATACTCGACACGAGGCGGTACTTCAGCATAGACATGCCGCGAGACAACACCATCCGCCTCCAACTCACGAAGTTGTAGCGTGATCATGCGCTCTGTCGCATTGGGAGTGAGGCGTCGTAGTTCACCGAAGCGCTTTCGCCCCTCAAGCAAATGGCATACGAGTACCGGCTTCCATCGACCGCCGATGACACTCAGCGTTGCTTCCACATCGCAACCTGTCTTCCAGTTGTAATTTCGCGCCATTGGTAGGTTTTCATACGTTCATGGTTCTCCATTACTTACAAAAATGTGGGTACTTGTCAAGATCATTGCATGGGCATACGCTGGCTCTGGACAGGGAACGCCCATGAACTGGAAACATGGGTGTTCCGACAGGAAGGAACGATCATGATGAAAGCCATTGGCTACACAGATGCAGGTCCGATTTCAGCAGTAAACGCCCTCATCGAATTTGAGACTGACAGACCTCAGCCCGGCTCGAACGACCTGCTGGTTGAGGTTCGTGGAATTTCGGTCAATCCGGTCGATGTCAAAGTGCGTGCCAATGCGCAGCCGGACGGTGGCCCTCGCATTCTGGGCTTCGATGCGGCTGGAATTGTGAAAGAGGCCGGTTCAGACACTACGCGGTTCCGGCCTGGGGACGAGGTGTTCTATGCGGGTGACATCACTCGGCCTGGAACCAACGCCGCATTTCACGTTGTTGATGAGCGTATTGTTGGTCGCAAACCCTCATCCCTTGGTTTTGCCGAAGCGGCAGGAATGCCTCTGACGACTATTACGGCTTGGGAAATCCTGTTCGATAGCTTCGGGCTCAAAGAGGGTGAAGGCACAGGTGAAGCCTTGCTGGTGATTGGTGGGGCTGGCGGTGTGGGGTCGATTCTGATTCAGCTGGCGAAGAAACTCACAGGACTGAACGTCATCGCAACAGCCTCGCGTGATGATACGCGCGCTTGGGTCAAAAAGATGGGGGCCGATTATGTTGTCAATCACCGCAATCCACTGGATGAAGAGATGAAGGCGCTGGATATTTCGCCGCGATATGTGGCCTCACTCACCCATACGGACAAGCATTTCAATGCCATTATCAAGCTGATCAAACCGCGGGGTCACATGGCTCTGATTGACGACCCCAAGTCACTCGATGTTGGTCTGATCAAAAGCAAGGCACTCTCTCTGAGTTGGGAGTTCATGTTTGCCCGCTCCCTGTTCCAGACAGAAGATATGGATGCGCAGCATATGCTTTTGAACCGCGTCGCAGACCTGCTGGATAACGGCACGCTAATCCCGACGGCCAACAACCAGGGTGGTACCTTGAGCGTCGAAAATCTACGAGCCGCACATGAGTTACAGGAAAGTGGAACGGCGATCGGCAAGACCGTTTTGGATGGTTTCAGCTAGCGCGATCGCGCCGAACCATCGAAGGTATTGCACCACCTGCGGCTCATCAATGCGCTAACCCAACCTAGGAGAGGAACAATGCCTAAACTCACCATCATCGCTAACATCCTTGCCAAACCCGACAAGATTGATTTTGTCAAAGCCGAGCTGGAGAAGCTGATCCCGATAACATGTGCGGAAGCAGGCTGCATTCAATACGACCTACATCAGGACAACGAAAATCCGGCCTACTTCATGTTCTATGAAAATTGGGAGTCCCGTGAACTCTGGCAGACTCACATGAACACGCCACACCTAGCGGCATATATGGAAGCCACTGAAGGTGCTGTTGAAAAATTTTGGCTCCACGAGATGACACACATCGCCTAATTACTACAGGACTTACGCAAAGCTTGCGTAATCCTGAGTAAATTTGTTGATTTTGTGGCCGCGACGCGGGCACAAAATCAACAAAACAACGCTAAAACGACTTGCCGATGAACTATTGCCAGACTTCGCCAAGTAGAAGATAGAGGATAAGGAAACGAGACGATGCAAAAAACGATTCTTATGACTGGGGCAACTGACGGCATTGGGCTGGAAACCGCCAGGATGTTAGTCTCGCTGGGGCATACTGTCTTGCTGCATGGGCGGAACCTAGCAAAACTGGACAATGTGGAGAAAACACTCTCTACGAACAATGGGCACGTTGAAAGCTACATGGCGGATCTGTCGCGCATGGCTGATGTAGAAACCCTCGCGAAGGCTGTGGCGGGCAAGCACGCCAAACTGGATGTGCTGATCAACAATGCAGGCGTCTATAATGCGCCGGATCCTGTTACGCAGGATGGTCTGGATATACGATTTGCTGTCAATGCGATCGCACCCTATTTGCTAACACAACGGCTGATGCCGCTGATGACCGCATCCGGACGGGTCATCAATCTCTCCTCCGCGGCTCAGTCGACCGTCAATCTGGAAGCGCTGGCCGGATGGGTCAAGCTGTCTGACGGCGTAGCTTATGCGCAAAGCAAACTGGCGATGACGATGTGGTCGCGCAGTCTGGCGCTTTCTCTCAAGGGAAATGGCCCAGCCGTCATCGCAGTTAATCCCGGATCGATGCTCGGCAGCAAGATGGTGAAACAGGCCTTTGGCGTGGCGGGAGGTGATATCCGCATCGGCGCTGAAATACTGACTCGCGCAGCCCTGTCAGATGAGTTCGCAACGGCTTCCGGCCAATATTTTGACAATGATTCAGGGCAGTTTGCGTCTCCTCATCCGGATGCACTCAATTCACAAAAATCTGAAGAGCTTGTGGGCGCTATCGAGGCGGTATTGGGTAAAGACTGAGTAGTATTCGGCTTCTGTAATTGCATCAAATGCCTGTTTGAGGACAGAGGCAAGAAATAGAAAAATCCCAGCAAACAAACAGGCCAATGTCGCTATCAAGACCTGTAGCGTCACAGCGGTCATAGGCTGTTCCCTATATAGTAAAGTCATCAACATATAGTGTAGCTGCGGCTTCTTCCAGCGTTGCTATTCAAGCTTGAAACCACACACCACATTGTTTCTATGCCATCCGCTATCGTTGATTTCGTCAAAGAAAAAGAATCAGGATATCAGCGCATTTTTTCGCGATCGCCCTTACTGAGTAGTTTTGCAGCTCAGTGGGATGGGCTTCTAGTGGCTTACGATCATTATCTGCCGGGGATATATCCTGAAGTCGCTTCAGAACAGCATGGCATCGCTATTTTCTTGGATATCCCGAAACCTATTCGAGTCGAGCGGACGATTGGCAGTGTGCGTCATCAGGAGCGCGTTATTCAAGGTGATGTTGTGGTTATTCCTGCGGGTGCTTGGCACCGAGTCAATGCAGAGGCAGCAGGCGGGATACTCATCTTGGGGCTCGATCCTAAAGAGTTTGCTCAGGTGATAGATGAAACAATCGAGCGCGATGGGATTGAACTAGCTCCTCACTTTGCCACGGCTGACCCGCTCATTCATCAAATGGGAATAGCACTCAAACATGCCCTTAAAGCATCTGGCAAAGCGAGTCATTTTTATGCAGAGACGATAGTTGCGGCTTTGACAGCGCACCTCCTGCAGCATTACTGCACAAACGCAGCAGTAATGCCAACCTACGCGGGGGGATTGCCCCAACTGAAACTGCAAGCCGTCATCAACTACATTCATGACCATCTCAGTGATGATTTGAGGCTCAAGGAGTTGGCGAGTATTGCTCAAGTGAGCACGCACCATTTTTCTCAGTTATTCAAGCAATCAACTGGAATGCCTCCGTATCGGTATGTCATTCATCATCGGATTGAACGCTCTAAGGAGCTTCTGTGCCGGGCCGACTTAGCTATTGCGGATGTTGCTAAAATCGTTGGCTTTGTTGACCAAAGTCATTTTCATCGCCACTTCAAACGCCTGGTTGGCGTCACGCCTAAGCAATTCATACAGCAAGCAAAATAGCCGGACGAATCTACAAAAATCGGAACAATCTACAAGACACCCAATCGCCTTCTTCGCACACTAAGGGCATGAATTCCAATTAGGTTGCGAAGGAGCTGATTCTCATGGGAATGCTTGAGACAAAGACGGACCCAATGGTGATTAATATGGGGCCTCATCATCCCTCAATGCATGGCTGCTTTCGCATAATTGTCACCCTTGATGGAGAAGAGGTTGTCGATTGTGAACCTGTGATTGGTTATCTCCATCGTGGTATGGAGAAAATTGCCGAAAATCGCACCAATATCATGTACATTCCCTATGTCAGCCGTTGGGACTATGGGGCAGGGATGTTCAATGAAGCCGTCACGGTCAATGCCGTTGAGCAGCTTGCAGACATACCCGTTCCCAAACGAGCGAGCTACATTCGCGTGATGCTGCTGGAGCTCAATCGGATCGCTAATCATCTTCTGTGGTTGGGGCCGTTCCTCCTGGATATGGGTGCAGGTACACCGTTTTTCTATATCTTTCGGGAGCGCGAACTGATTTACGATTTGTGGGAAGCCGCAACGGGCTCCCGTATGGTGAATAATAATTACTTTCGGTTGGGCGGGGTCGCTGCCGACTTACCCTATGGCTGGCTTGAGAAGTGTGAAGACTTTTGCGATTACTTTGCTGAGAAGGTAGATGAATACGAGCGATTGATTAGCAACAATCCAATCTTTCGACGACGCCTAGAGGGTATTGGTACGATTGGTCGTGAAGCGGCTATTAACTGGGGGCTTTCCGGCCCCATGCTGCGAGCGTCGGGGGTGAAGTGGGATCTCCGCAAAGTAGACCATTACGAGTGTTATGACGACTTTGACTGGGATGTCCAGTGGGAGACCCCCGGTGATTGTCTGGCACGCTATGCGGTAAGAATTCGAGAGATGCGTGAATCCTTGAAGATTCTGCGGCAGGCGATCGCCCAAATTCCAGGCGGCGCTTACGAAAGCCTGGAAGCCAATCGCATCAAAGCAGGGCCAAAGTCGCAATGGACTGAATTTGATTATCAGTTTATAGCCAAAAAGGTTGCCCCAACTTTTAAAATTCCCGAAGGAGAAAACTACATTCGTATCGAAAGCGGCAAAGGAGAAATCGGCATTTACCTCATCGGTCGAGGAGAGCCCTTTCCCTGGCGCTGGAAGATTCGGGCGGCTGACTTCAATAATTTGCAGATCCTACCCTACTTGCTCAAAGGCCTGAAGGTGGCCGATATTATGGTGGTTCTGGGGAGCATCGATATTATTATGGGCTCCGTTGACCGCTAAGCCGTGCTATAGCGCTACGCGCTTAGGCAAAACCCAATCATTTTTTGAAAGCCCCGCGCCGCTGAGCATCTTTTGTCAGTCAAGCAGGGCAAATACCTTAAGTTGTCAAGAAAAGAGAGCTATTGGTAAAAGGACACTTGAAAGAAACATCCACCTCAGTAGCATGATGAAACCTCGTATAGAAGATTCATGAACTGTTATTTCACTTCGTTAGTCTAGTCAATCCAAAATTTCAATGACAGGTGTGGATGCACTAATAATTTCAATCGTGTAATCGTCTGTAAGAATAAAATAGTGTTTTGCGTCAAGAGGAGCACAGCCATCAAATGTAGGTGACTTTTCTTTTAGCTTAGCAATCCAAGGAGAATTATCCACGATCAATGTGTTTCCTAGCTGCCTTATATCTCCTTCAAAACCACCACTAAAATAAAACTCTTCAATGATTCTAAGGGTGATACACGTATAAAATGAGATTGCGACCACACCAGGTTTATACACATCTCTTATCTCAATTTTCAATGTTTGACTACCTCGCTGTTCAGCCGTGTGAAGCGGAGTCACAAGCAGCTTGTCTACGATAAGAAAGCTACCCTTTAAAGCAGTTGAGATTGGGGTATTCCATTTTGAAATACGATAGCCCTCATAATATCCTGGCGTGTTACCTGGGGGGGGTGTCATAGTCTCGACCTGCGCTTCAACTTACTTAAAATAGCAGTTTTGCCATCTTTATTCAAAGCTTAGAAGCAGAAATTACTTATAATTCAAGGGTTCAATTCTAAGCAAGCCAGTAAATTGAGTGGTTTTATTTGGTACTGCTAGAAAATATAAGACTCCTTGCCACAACTGTCTTTGCTCGTCTATAAAGCTCCAAAGACTTAAATGACAGTTTTCCACCTGACTCATTACTTGTTGTTGCCAACCGGCTTGTCGCATCTCTGTTTGATAATGGTTGACTAAGACCTCTATTGAGAGTGATGTAATTAGATACGCTGAGAACATAAACCTGTCCCCTGTTTGAATTGTTCTCCTAATTACTTCAGTTTGATCCGCTAATGCCAAGGTAGGAATCGATTTTCGGACTAATTCACCTTGAAGCCTTGATCGATTACTTTCCCCTGGCGGGGCACCAGGTTGTCCAACCGAAGGCAACCAGCGAATCGTAACATCAGTGCAATTGAGTGTAACTGAATTGCATATCACTATGCATTGACTCCCATCAGTTGGATGAAGGAGTGAACATTGAGTCACCCTTGGTAATATTGAGGTCACAAATCCAGGACCCTCAAAATCAGTAGGGCCTGTCCATTGCTGCCAACCAAAATCAACTAATTGTTTGATTAAAAGTTCACAAATTTGCTTAGATGGAAGAGAGACTCTCAAAAATAGATCGATTTGTTGGTTTTCCTCAACAAGACTGCCCAGTACCTCGGTCTGCTCTGGGAAATTTAATGAGTTAGGAAGTGTGGGCGGAAGTTGACCCACCCATAATTGCTTTGAATTTCTACTAGAGAAGTCATCAGACAAAAAGTGCCACAGTACTTCTTCTGGAATCGATTCTGTAGGAGAAACCACATCAATTGTGGCGGGTGGCAGAATGTATTCAAAATCATCTAGATTCAGTAATCGTAAAGAGGCTGCATAATGATTAGGTTTGTTAGTGTCTGCAATAAAGCTAAGAACGAGTTGCCATGTTTGATTGTTTCTATCATGTAAATTCCAAACACTCCACAGTAATCCATCTTGAACATCACTCAATTGTTTTGTCCAACTTGATTGAACTAGTTGTTCTTCATAATGAGTTAGCAAGTCTAGCTCATTAAGTAATGTTTGGACTTGAGCTTCACTATTCCATTCCTTATTCGAGCCCCCTGCCCGCAGCTTTTTAATGTCTGTACTAGGCGGCGGAGCAAGCTGAGGCAATGGAAGTAAATTAAGTGTATTGCGTTCCCACTCTTTCTCGGAAGGTAGAGTAGACATGTTCCTTGCAGACAATTTGAGCTTGACGAATGTAACATTCTCAACGCTCGGATAAGTTTGAAGAGTGAGCCAAATCGATTTTGGATAATAGCGGAATACAAGAAGGGAGTTTGAGCCGTAGCCATGACCATAAAGTTGACTGCCAAATATGTGAAAGTCTCTGAGGTCTACGATTGTTTCTTCTGATTGCCATTGAAGCCAGCCTTGAATGCGTAAGTGGTTGGAGTACCAATTTCGGATTATTAGAGGATTCAGGGGGGCCTGTATCAAAATTGTGAAAGTTTGTCTCTGTTGTAAGCTTGCAATCAATTGAGATTGTTCTATTAGAGGTAATTCGACGGGCAGTTCACTGGGCAACTGTTGCATCCAAAGTTTTACTCTGTCATGACCAGTGTAATCAAACATCAATAGTCGATAGGCAAATTGCAACGGGACTGTATTTAGAGATTGAGTCATTAGGAGTTCTTTGATGATGGATCTTCAGAGTGTAGATAGAATCTGGATTTGGTGTTTGCGTCTGGCAAAGATTTGAGGCTAATTGCTTACGCAAGAGGGCGATCAAAACGAGTTTGATTATTTTTTGTACTTGTCGGTAAAACTGAGAAGTTTGTTACCTTGTTTACCCCTAAAATATGACTCAAAGCCCTAGGCCGTGCTATCAGGATTTGAATAAGTAGGAAGCCCTAATTGTTTGTAGGATGTGTTAGCGATCGCGTAACGTATCAAAGCTTTACGGGATGGTACGTTACGGCTTTGCCTAACAGCACCCTACAGCATCGTTAATTTATGGCTATCTACTTAGCATTAGGCTGCGATGTAGCCACCATCTACGACTAGCTCAGCTCCTGTCATGTAAGAGGCATCATCGCTGGCAAGAAACAAGACAGCCCGCGCAATTTCAATCGGTTGTGCCAGTCTCCCCATCGGAATGCTGGCGAGTGCCGTAGCGGCATAGTCATCCGCACCGTCTCCGAGGGCGGCCAATGCATTGGCAACGAGCTTTGTGTCGGTATAACCAGGATGGATAGAGTTGATCCGAATGGCATCCCCCTGGCGAGCGCAATCAACAGCCGCCGCCTTTGTCATGGCACGCACGCCACCTTTTGTTGCACTGTAGGCCGTGAGCATGGGTGCGCCTATCAAGCCTGCGATCGAGGAATTGTTGACGATCGCCCCTCCTCCGGTCTTTTTCATGCAGTTGATGGCCGCTTGCATCCCAAAGAAAACGCCATCAAGATTGAGCCGATTCACCTTATACCACTGCTCTAGGTTAGTGTTTTCAATAGTGACAAACTCCGCCATGCCTGCGTTATTGAAAAGGACATCGAGCTTTCCATATCGCTCAAGGATATCTGCAGTCGTTTTCTGCCATATCTCAAACTGCGTTACATCTTGCCATTGGGTGGCGATCGCTAATCCTTCGCTCTTTGCACTGGCGAAGGCTGATTCCAGCGCTGGCTCATCAATATCGGTCGCAATTACTGTGCCACCCTCACGGGCAAATTGTTCCGCTGATGCATAGCCGATACCGCTTGCGGCTCCTGTAACAAGTATCGTCTTTCCCGTAAAGCGTTGAAGCCCGCTCATATTTCTCCCTATCCTTGGATCCAATGGAATTGGTGTACGTTGCTTTAAAGAACTGGCCCCGGTTGGATGTGACGTCCAACCGGATGGATTGTCGTACATCGGTTCCACTGTGATGCGGTTCAACGGTTGTACGGAAAACTATCCGTTGCTACCCGTTGGTTTGCGATCGCCATTTCCCGACAATTTTGTCGAATCGACTATCCATACAGACACTGATATCTGTAGTGACGAATTGGCCATCCAGGAACAGGCTAAAAATCGTAGCCGGGGTCGGAGCAGCTTGGGCATGCTCTCTTGTTTCTAGCTTAATACTCGTTAGCTTAATATTTCGCTTATTGCAGGTTTCAGCGAGTGATTCTTTGACATGGTACTCAGAGTAAGGACATCGGTTTGAATAGTAAGCAACACATCCGGCTTGCTCTGGCACTTCACCACGCTTCGCACAGTCGTTGAAGTGCGGGCGATGGTTGGAGGAGCCGAACTCCAGCGAAATAAGGCTGAAGCCCGATGGAAGGCTTTCGCAGATTTCAAATCCCTGACCCAGCAACCACTTGGTATCACTCATAAAGTGAAACTTCTTGGTGCCCACAACTGTAACAAGCCCATCTTTCCCCTGGCTTTTAGCTGAATCGATAGCTTCTTGCAATAGTGCGTTGCCGTGCCCTTTGCCTTTGTGTTTACCTGAAACCCAGAAACAACCGATCATCATATAATTCGGTGCTGTTACAGGCACCCAAGCTTTCTCGGCAGGGCCGTATTCAATGAAGACTTTTGCCCGTTCATCGAGGCGCTGGAATATGTAACCGTTATCAAATCCTTCGGTGAGCCACTGCTTCTTGAGTGCATAGCTCTCGGCACATTTCTTGTCAGAAAAAGCACAGCAAATATGTTCTGAACGAATGTTGTCTTTTGATAACGTCAAATAGGCCATTGTTGCTCCCCTTGCGCCATAAGCATTGTTAGAGGAAAGTTCTCTACCGACTGTTCTGATGCGGATGATTCGGTAGGCATGTTCAGTATAGCCAGCTTTTACTGGAGAATAAGCTACGTTCAGATTTTGCTTATTCTTCGGCGACAATTTTTTCGATAGTTTCCGTTTTGGGCATCAAGGAGCATTCTTCTGCTGCGATGGAGGGGACATTGAACAGCTTGTGTAAGCCATGTTGTGATTAGCGAAGCTTGTAGTGTACTAGAGCAAATCCATTCCGGTAGTCACGGCGATCCACAAGCTGCAAATCCCTTTTCGGGAAAGCCGATGAGAACAATGGCTTTCCTGCACCCATGAGAAACGGATTGACTTTGACAATGATGGCATCGATTTCGTCGAGTAAGGCGAAAGCAAGCGATGGCCCGCCACAGAGCCAAATGTCTAGACCATCGGAGGCTTTGAGCGATCGCACAACATCAATCGCGTTGGTTTTGACAAGGGTTACCGCTGCGTCGGGGGAGGAATCCATCGACGTGGAGAAGACATACTGATCGAGATGTTGGTATGGGCTGGTGACACCAGCGGCCAGCCCCATCTCATAGGTGCGACGTCCCATCAATACAGTGTCGAAGTGTCGATTTTGATTGGCCAGATCGAAGTATGACCGCAGATGAGTAGGAATGGTTTCGGGATACTCCGAGAGAAGATCCGGCACATGCTCACCTTCGAACGAAAAGTCGTCAATGGAGTCATCCGTTCGCGAGACAAAGCCATCAAAGCTGGTTGCAATGTAATAGGTCAGTTTACGCATCGTCGTTAATAGGTAGTACAGATAACAGGTGGCACAACGCTCCGAGCTAGCGGAGTTACTTTAGCCCGCGTGGATTTTAACTAGCCCTGCGGAGTCAGCTCCTATCGCTTCCGTTGACAGCGACCCTTCCAAAAACTGATTGACACTCTGTTGCCAATAGTCTTGGTCGACCGTAACGAGCAAGTTGTGACCAGCGTTCGGGAAAATCGTGAGCTGCTTGAAACCGCGAAAATTTTCAAAGATTTGCTCGATCTCCGCGACAGTCGTCCACTTATCAAACTTGCCATGGAGTAAAAGAGCCGGGACTCCAACTTGCTTGGCATAGGCGACGGGATTGTGGGTAAAGCCGTTGAAGCGATGCTGTACACTTCCCCAAAAGACAAGCATCTCAGCTAGGGGGAATGTTGGCACTCTGATGGCTCTCAAACGACTTCTCACCGCATCGACCAGTCGAGCGAAGGGAAGTTCAAGAATCACCGCGTCAGGATCAATACCCTCTCGGGCGATCGCCCTGAGGATGGCGGCACTCCCCATCGACACCCCATACAGGACGAACGGACGCTGAAGGTTTGAATGCTCGGCATAACTCAGCGCTAGGGCAACATCTTTAGCCTCCCGAATGCCCAGTGTTGTCGTATCACCACTAGAACCCCCAACCCCTCGGAAATCGACAAGCAGGGTGTCGTAACCTAACCGATGAAAAACTCCAGTTGGGGCTAAAAGTTGTTTAGCCTTGCTACCGCCATTCCCAGGGAATAGCAGAACTGTCCCGCTAGGTGAAGCGTTTTGAGCTGGAATCAGCCAAGTCTCTAGCCACTCATCTTGACTAATAGTGATGCGTTGGGTGACATACTCCAGTCCCATGTCGGATGGGAGTTGGGGGCTGTCTGGTCTGGGAAAGCCCAATCGCCACTGGTCAGGGGAGCTAAAGTGCGTCATGGCATAGGCACCCGCGTAGGATAAGGCATTGAGGATGAGGAAAACAATCAATACAATCTGGAGCAGTCGCCTTCTGCTACGTCTTTTGAGTTTTAAGCGCCTCAATCGCTGCATTCAATGACCTCCGCTTCCTTACCGTAAGTGCCTAGAGTTTAAACACAACGGATTTACAAGAATCCTGTAATCATGTCTAATATCAAATCCAGTTGAAGGACCCAACTATCGTTTGTGCCCGCTGTAAAGCAGCGGGCACAAACGATAGTTGGGTTTTACGGCTATTTAACCGGATTCGATATAACTTGCAATTTCACGCAGGCTGATTGAGCGGATAATTTTTTCGGGATGGGGCACGATACATCCCTTCTCGGAAAATTGTTCTTGGATTCTGCACCCTCCGATTTCAAATAGGCTTTTTGGCGAGGCGATCGCTCACATATTGTCGAATTGCCCATTGCTGTTGCTCAGCCGTTAGGCAATCGGCTTGGATCAACCAGTCGAGACTCAAGCCATTCACGAAAGCCAATAGCGCATTGGCTTCAATAGTCGGATCTATATCCTTCCGGAGTAACTGCGCAGCTTGCAATTGCTGAAGTTCCTGCACCACCAGGGCGCGTAGCCGAGCCGCACTGTGTTGATGCTCTGTCATCAGGTTCTCGCGACCCACGGCATAGCCCAAAAACGCCAGCCAAACCCGTAGGATATCTTGCCGCTCGACATCCAACGGCAAGAAGGCCGACAGCATGGCAACCAACCGTTCAAACCCAGAGACAGACTGGGTGCCCTTCTCCATGAAGACTTGGAGCTTTTCGGTAACTTGATGCAGGGCAAACAAAATCAGCTCGTGCTTATTGCGAAAGTAATGGGTGACCACGCCCGTTGTGCAGCCCATCTCCTGGGCGATCGCCCGCATACTGGTGCGGTCTAAGCCCTCGCGGACAATCACACGCCAAGCGGCTTCAGATACTTCAAGCCGACGCTCTTCCTGGGACATGAGCACTCCAAACTATTTATTCCTATAAGCTGCTGTATGGCTCATAAGCCAAAGCGCTTATCGCTCAACAATCATCCGTTGACAGAATATCATAACAGTTGTTATAAATTGAACATAACAACTGTTATGAGGTTTATGATATGCAGCTAGCAAAACGACAAAACCTTGAAGATGCCTGGGTTGAGCCATCTCAGTCCAACGATTCCCATTTAGTTCCCCGAACAGGCTGGTTAGGACTGATCGATCGCTTCATTGGGCCGGGGGCGACGCCTGCCGAGATGTGGCTCCAGTTTCTGCCAGCCGTCATTGCGGCGATCGCCGCTCCGCTCTATGCCCTCACGCTACCCCATGACTGGACACCGCTTCAGCTTGGGCTCATAGCGCTGCTAGGGTTGGATTGCATCGGTGGCGTGCTAACCAATGCCACGACTACCGCTAAGCGCTGGTATCACCGACCGGGGCAAGGGTGGCGACAGCATTTGGCCTTCGTGAGTCTCCATATCGTGCATATCGGTCTGGTTGCATTGTTGTTTCGGGGCGGCGATTGGAGCTTCTTTGCTGTGGTCTCTGGCTATTTGTTGGTGGCCGCGATCGCCATTGTGCGATCGCCCCTTTACCTACAGCGTCCGGTAGCGTTGGGGCTTTATGGGCTGGCCTTGCTGGGCGATCGCTATCTGCTGTCGCCGACGTTAGGCTTGGAGTGGTTCGTGCCATTTTTGATGCTGAAGCTGCTGGTCAGTCATCTGCTAGCAGAGGCTCCCCACCACCCTGAAGTTGTTGAACAGGATTAAGCAATGCTGTGCGTTTCCTGCGTTTGTTGAAGGTCAATCCCTTTGAACAACAGCCAGAGGGCGATCGCCAACTCGGCAACAAGGGCGAGAACCAGGAGAACTGAGGCGATCGCCTCAAGAATGGCTTCGCCTTGGGGAAGAAGGATGTTGGCAAAGCTATCGATTAGGTAGCCAGACGAGGCAACAATCAGCAAAATGCCCAGGATTTTAGGAACATAGCCAGACTGGTAGATCAAATAGCCAATCGTGAGAAGATGCAGACCAAAAAACACGAGCCCAATGTCATAGCCGGAGCTATGGGCGCTGATAAAGAGTAAAGCCAAGGACTGTAACTGCTCAGGGTCGAATGCGGTCGAATAGATGGCGTCCGTCGAGAGACGTAACGCGACAATCAGATTCAATAGATTAATGCCCAAAATGGCATTCATGACCAGTCGCAGAGACGCTGCAAGCAATGCAAGACTCTGATCGACGGGTTTGAACAAAACATAAAGCGCCACAGCCACCACCACATCAAACACAAGCATGACGAGATCGCTGGTAATGCTGATGCGGAATAGCCACTGAGACTCGGCAATATTATGAGCCGTTGTTGCTGCATCCGTTGGCACAATCAGTTGCATACGAACCAAGAACTCTGCAAAGATGCCAGCAACGATGATAATCAACCACGCAAATCCGGCTAGTCTTCCAGCTTTTTGTTGAGGCCTATCAGCGCTAGAGCTTACCATTTTAATCTGTCCTAATTCCGCTTCACCTAGGCGAAATTATAAGGTCTGCTCTGATGCGCACCACAGACAAACGGAATGAACATAGGAGCTTTCCTTTTGAGTCGGCTAATTCATTAGCAGGGGTTGCAGAATCCAAGGATGATTTTTTCTGAGAGGGGGCGCGGTGCGCCCCCTCTCAGAAAAAATCATCCCCTCAATCAGCAATGCGCATTAGCATCCGACGAAGTCACCCAGTGAAAAATGGCTAGGACTGACGCATTTGCTACGAAAACCAAGACGTTTGATGATTTTTGGGGCGCTCTGCGCCCCAAAAATCATCAAACGTTGTCAGTTCTGATGGCGTGTGTTCTTGAGGCATAGTCAAACAATACCTCGATGTTGAGATTCTTGACTTAAACATTAATTACAAGTATCTTGATATCAAGATAGCTTCTGCGCATGCTTTGCCGAAGTATCCTTTGTGCTCAACCCCTTGAAAAGGGCTACTGCCCACCCGCAGGAACTTCTGATTAGAAGTCATGCTACTAGTGCAGCTGTAGCGGCTAACGTTTTGAGCGATCGCCCCAGTTCTAGATCAAACGCGAGTGACTATTGTGATGAGACAGTCCAACGCACGGTTCTTTGATATTTTGCTGACCGCTCTGGCTCCCATGTCGTGGGGAACAACCTACATTGTTGCCACAGAGCTGTTGCCGTCCGGTCATCCCCTCTTGGTTGCATCACTGCGATCGCTACCCATTGGGTTGCTCATGACCCTCGCCTTTAGAAAGCTCCCCAAAGGCGTTTGGTGGTGGCGGATCTTATTGCTGGGCAGCTTGAATATTGGAATTTTCCAGGCACTTTTGTTTGTCGCGGCCTACCGTCTCCCTGGAGGAGTCGCGGCGACTGCTGGTGCGATTCAGCCATTGTTGGTGGTGCTACTGTCATGGCCGATATTGCGCGAGCAACCAACGAGAATGGCGATCAAAGTAGCGATCGCAGGCTTTCTCGGCATTGGGTTATTGGTATTGGGGCCAGAAGCACGGCTAGATGCAATTGGCATTGTGGCAGCGATCGTCGGAGCCGCCACAATGGCATTGGGTACGGTACTGGTCAAACGGTGGGAGCGTCCGGTTTCGCTGCTTGTGTTTACCGCATGGCAATTGACCGTTGGGGGAGCCATCCTCTTGCCCGTTGCGTTGATCACAGAAGGCCCACTGGATGGAATCTCGACAACAAACCTATGGGGCTTCATTTACCTAGGTTTAATTGGCACTGGAATTGCCTATGCCCTCTGGTTTCGAGGGATTGATAAGCTCCAAGCCTCAGCCGTTTCCTACTTGGGTTTGCTCAGTCCTGTGGTTGCCTCCATCATGGGTCTTGCGTTCCTCAACCAAACATTTACACTCATTCAATTGCTGGGGGTGACGATTATTTTGATCAGTGTTGTGGTTGGGCAACGAGCCAGTCACTCCAACCAAAAGCACCATCACTCATTGCCTAAAATCAGATCCTGATTGTGACCCTCCTGTAGGTTGGATTGAGCGCATGTAAAACGCAACGAAATCTTTACTCGTGTGGATTGCACAATGTTCAAGCCAACCTACGCCAGAAGTTTTGTCAATCAATCAGGTTTTCAGGTGTCCAAAGTCGTTTTTCCCTTCGGTTTCTAGGAAAACGTTCGTAGATACGACTAAGCGTTTTCTCTTGCCATTTTGATATAACCAGGAATACCCTCAACGTCTTTAAACCACCGTTGGATATTGGCATACTCTGATAGGTCAAACCCCCCTTCGTCAGCGACATGGGTATAGGCATACAAACTAATATCCGCAATGGTCACTTTATCACCGAGAAAGAACCTGTTTTCAGCCAAGTGTCCTTCCATGACGGCAAGCGCTTTCCACCCACCCGCTTGCTTTCCGTGATACTCGGCCTCTCGCTCTTTGGGCAACCCCAAGTACTTGTTGATGTATCGTGCTGTCGCGATATAGGGCTCATGGCTGTACTGTTCAAAAAACTGCCACTGCAAAACCTGCGCCCGTGCATATCGTTCCTGCGGTAGGAAGTCAGTCCCTTCTGCAAGGTAATTCAAGATTGCATTCGACTCCCAAAGATACCGACCATCCTCTAGCTCGATCACAGGAATTCGGGTATTTGGATTCCTGTGTTTGAATTCATCGGTATGGGTTTCTTTAGCAAGAATATCAACAGGAATCCATTCATGCTCAAGACCAAGAAACTGCATCAATAATTTGACTTTATAGCAATTCCCTGACAGCATATCTCCAAAAACTTTATACATAGAGCTTCCTGAGTTAATTGATACAAAATCTTTACTGCGCCTGTAATACAGCTTGCAGCAATGAGATGCGCATAGCCATTGCAAATTAAGCGCTCTAGCACTGCCCGCAGTATATCAAGCTCCTCAGTACAGGACAAAACCCAGAAAACCCTTGATTTTGTGTAGCGCGGGCGGTGCCCCCGCTACACAAAATCAAGGGTTTTAGCCAGGGATTCAATTTTTTGTCCTGTACTTATAGCGGTGTGCAACCGCATCAAGCACAGAAATGGTTGTGTGTGGGCGCGACGCGCCCACACACAACCGTACTTACCTAACGCGCACAGCGCTATATACAGGTAATAGCAATCATGTTCGTCGATCATTCCTCTAAAATCATTCCTCCAAAGTAGGTATCAGAATCTGTAACCATACACAGCCATCTAATAAATCCCTTTACGTTGGAGCTGTTCTCCCCGGAAATGTTCCTTATTCTTTGGAGGCCGTTATTACTATGCCTTCTCTTACTAAATTTACGACGTTGTTATTGAGTGTTGGTTTTCTGATGGGCTGCTCAGTTCCGCCAGATGCCCCCACCCCAACCTCTGACCCAGTTGTGCCAACAGATACGGAGCCATCTAGCGTCATGCCTCAGCCAGATCCAACGGATGGTGAGTTTGAGCCACTGCCGGATGCGATCGCCGCTGACGTAAAAGCCGCTCTCAGTGAAGAAATTGGCGATATCCCCCTAGAAATCAGACGTTATAGCCGGGAAACTTGGTCTGATGGCTGTTTAGGGTTAGGTGGGCCAGCAGAGTCATGCCTTGCGGAGGAGACCGAAGGTTGGCAGGTCGAAGTCATTGATGGTACTGACCAAAGCTATTTCTTCCGCACAAACCTGGCTGGGGATCAGATTCGCCGCTCAACTCTGGAACACAACTTGCCACCGTCTTTGCGCGATCGCATTTTCCAGACGATTGTCGAAGATGGCTTGGCCGATGATGTTGAAGCATTATCTGTAGTTTCGGCGGAGCCGCGTCTCTGGGATGGTTGCTATGGTATTCCGCCTGAGGTCACAGGTAATAACGCTTGCCCTGAAGTTGGCATTTTTGGCTGGCAGGCTGTCATCAGCGATGGCGATCAATCGTGGGTCTATCACACCGACAATGGTGGAACAGAGATTCAACTGAATCCCAATGGTTAGACGGATGTCATCCAAGTTTTCGAGGTTTTGTGAAAGGTAGAGGATGGCGATCGCCCCTCAGATCTAGATTGAAGCGATAAAAGTGGGTGTGTCAACGCCCACTTTTGCTTTTTGGCAGAGCCCTATCCAATTCCATGAGGCGCGTTTTCAGCTCACATGCTGCCCATCCCTCAAGTGCCATCGGTTTGTTCCTCAAAAGACTGGCACGAACTACGCATCAATCACCTAAGTCATTTACAAAATCAGGCGTTGCTGGTTGAGGGTATGAATTTTTCTCGAGAAGGGGTGCAGTGCACCCCTTCTCGAGAAAAATTCATACTTGGATCCTGCATCACCCAAAATCACCATTCACAGCGAAGTCCCATCATGTTGTGCTCTCCGCTTTTGTTTTCAAGCTCTCTGCAAATTTCTCGAACGATGGCGTTAGGTCTGGAATCGAAGGAATGATCAATGGCGCCATCAACCCGCTGAAGCATTCCTGCATTTGAAATTCTGTTTGGCCTTCATTTTGACTCGCTAAGGTAAAGGTTCGAACCCCCTGGAAAAGACCAAATGGCATACCACTCCGCCACACCATTTGCTTCTCGGGTTCAAATTCTACAACTTTGACGGGAAAGGCTTTCTCAGGGTTGATGGTTCCATAGACTTTAATCTGATTTCCTAGGGCAATATCACCTTCGAGCTTGGTTACACTTTTGTTCCACTCAGAATATCTAGAACTATTCGTTAAGTAGCTCGGCACGATGAAAAACCAGACCCTAAAAACCTGTGCCGCCCGCGCTGCGGGCGGCACAGGTTTTTAGGGTTTTAGGTTTAATTGCACCTGCCAACTTATAGCGCTATGCGCGTTAGTTAAGTACGGTTGTGTGGGGCGCGGCGCGCCCCACACAACCGTTGCTGTGCTTAATGCGGTTGCACACCGCTATAGGATTGACCAGATCGTCTTTGGATCGGCATCGATAAGCTTGGTCACACTGTAGGTTTTCAAAATAATCCCTCTCATAGTTGAATATCAGATCAATGGTTATTGATTACGTTCGAGATCGAACGTTCATACTCACCGAACCTAAACAGCTTTCAACTGAACTGAATATCCAAATATAAAATGGAATGTCGCTTTGGTTCGACACTCGTTGATAGTATTCATTTTTCGTAGGATTTATTAGCGATCGCCCATATCACTCCAAGCAATGCTGGGTGCAGCCGTAGCGACTCTGCCCTGCATTGGTTTTATTGATGGCCATCCACCCAGTTATGAGGCAACCGATGGACTAACTGCTAGTAATTCAAGGCTGTACCTGTTGCGTCCTTGCTGTTTCGATTGATAAAGAAGCCGGTCTGCCGCTTGCAATAACATTTCTGGCGAATTGCTTTGGTTCGGAATGACCGTAGCAGCCCCCAAGCTAACGGTGAGGCAACCATTTGCACTAGAGGAACTGTGCGGTATTTCGAGCTGTTGAATCTGCGCAATGATTTTTTTTGCAACGCGCTCAGCTCCATTGTTATCAGCATTTGGTAAAACAACAGCAAACTCTTCCCCACCAAAGCGCGCAACTAGATCTGAAGTCCGTCGAGTTGCTTTTCTAAGGGTTTGAGCAATTTCCCGTAAGCATTTGTCTCCAGCAATGTGCCCATAGAGGTCATTGTAAGATTTGAAATGATCGATATCACACATGATCAAGGACAATGGTTTACCAAGAATGCCTAAACGACTCCATTCCTGATCAAGAAATTCATTCAGCTTACGCCGATTAACGATCTGTGTAAGTTCATCGACTTTTGATAGTTGATCTAGCTCTAAATTTGCCGTTTGCAATTGCTGGTTGAGTTGTTTTAACTCACTCGTCTGCCGATCGATCGTCTCTTGCATCTGTTTCATGACATGATACATCTCAGCCGGATCGAGCATTTTTGTCATTTGAGACTGGGTGATAACTCCAGCTAGCTTACCCGTAGGATGTGAAATCACTAATCGGCGTACATTTAATTCATGCATACGCTGATTCACATCCCAAAGCGAGTCTTGGGGTTGCATAGTAGAGAGGGGTTGACTCATCACGTCGCGAGCAAATGTTTGATTTAAATCTAAATTCATTTGCTGAAAGCGAACAATATCACGTTCAGTAAGAATTCCAATGGGAACAAATGTTTGATGATTAATAATGACGATGCAACTAACACGATGATGCGCCATCTTTTTCGTCAAAGCCATGACCGATGCATCTGGGAGGCCATGGATGACCTGTCGAGCCATCACATCTGCTGCCCGTACGTAGCGTAGTAGATATTCTGGTCTCAGCAACTTCCTGATGCTTGTGGGGGTAATAATTCCTACAAGCTGCTCTTGCTTATCTAGCACTGGAAGGTGTCGAATTTTTTTGATACTTAAGAGCCTTGATAATGCAAAGAAATCATTTGTTTCAGAAACCTCAATAGTAATCAACTTCTGGGTCATCACCTCGGCTAAGGGCTGAGTTTTTATCAGGCTATGATTGGCCGAACCTTTCACAACATCCCGCTCAGTAAAAATCCCTAAGAGCCTTTGGTCTGCAACAATCAAAACGCAACTTTGCTTAGCTTCGGACATCATAGCGATCGCTCGCTGAACCGTAGTTGATGGAGGCACAGCTAGGAAAGAGGATTGAATTAATGAGGGAAGAGTTTGTTGTGGTTCCACCATATAAGTTGGGGAGCATGTCACCTTTGCACCCCGATTAATTCATTGAGATAAGCACACCGATGCGCCAGCACTTGAGGCAGGTTCTCCTCCTTCCACTGAGCGCCTGAAATCTTCACTCTACGACTAATTTGCTTG
>JADEXA010000082.1 GCA_015207365.1 Vacuolonema iberomarrocanum LEGE 07170 | reverse complement strand
ATTAATCTAAGTACAGGATAAAACCCAGAAAACCCTTGATTTTGTGTAGCGCAGGCGGTGCCTGCGCTACACAAAATCAAGGGTTTTCTGGGTTTTATCCTGTACTTATAGCGGTGTGCAACCGCATTAAGCACAGCAACGGTTGTGTGGGGCGCGACGCGCCCCACACAACCGTACTTAACTAACGCGCATAGCGCTATAAGTTATTAATAGTCAGAACACTCGTTTCTGCGATATCCTGGTAGGGTTGTCTAATTTTCGCACACCTGGATTTTCGGGTGTCTCTGGTTCTTATTATTGTGGCTCCGGTCGTTTGAAACGGGAGCTTGCCCCAGAGATGCTGCCGGGTGGAGGATAAACCCGAAAAGGAGAAAGAAAAAGAATATGCCAGTTGTTTCGTTGGCTCAGCTATTGGAGTCAGGGGTTCACTTTGGTCATCAGACCCGGCGCTGGAACCCCAAGATGGATCAATATATCTACACCGCCCGCAACGGGGTTCACATCATTGACCTGGTGCAGACGGCCACATTGATTGAAGAAGCCTACGACTATGCGCGGACGGCTTCAGAGCAAGGGCGCAAGTTTCTGTTTGTTGGGACAAAGCGACAGGCCGCTGGCATCATCGCCGAAGAAGCCGCCCGTTGTGGTTCCTACTACGTTAACCAGCGCTGGCTGGGGGGCATGTTGACCAACTGGGTCACCATCAAGTCTCGGGTCGAGCGCTTGAAAGAGTTGGAGCGACGCGAGGAAACCGGGCAGCTCGATTTGCTTCCTAAGAAAGAAGCGTCGGTGCTACGTCGTGAGCTCGAAAAGTTGCAGAAGTATCTGGGTGGTATCAAGTCTATGCGGAAACTCCCCGATGCGGTTGTGATCGTTGATCAACGCCGGGAATACAACGCTCTGCTAGAGTGTCAGAAGTTGGGAATTCCGATCATGGCATTGCTGGATACGAACTGCGATCCAGACATGGTGGATATCCCAATTCCCGCCAATGATGATGCGATTCGCTCGATTAAACTGATTGTAGGGAAACTCGCAGACGCTATCTATGAAGGGCGGCATGGTCAACTCGAGGCCGATGATGAAAATGGGGATATGTATTCCGATTATCAAGGCACTGAGGAAGACATGGGCTATGAAGACTTCAGTAGTGGTGACGATAGCGAGTCGGAAAGCAACTAAGAGCGGCTGACGCCAAGATGAGATGATGCTTGCATTGCTCATTTGAAGGCGTGGGCACGATGGTATTGGATAGGGTGGCGCTCGCATTGACTGCGATTGTCACCGCCGACCGGACCCGTTGATGTAGAGAGTGGGACTAGAACACATGGCAGAGGTATCGGCAAAGCTCGTTAAACAACTGCGCGATCGTACAGGCGCAGGCATGATGGATTGCAAAAAAGCCCTGGCGGAAAACGATGGCGACATCGAAAAAGCAATGGACTGGCTCCGTCAGAAGGGGCTAGCATCTGCTGGGAAAAAGGCAGGCAAAATCACTGCTGAGGGATTGGTTGGCAGCTACATTCACACCGGTGGTCGTGTCGGTGTCATGGTAGAAGTCAATTGCCAGACCGACTTTGTGGCACGTAATGAAGCGTTCCAGGCACTGGTGAAAGACATGGCCATGCAGATCGCAGCGTCTCCCAACGTGGAGTATGTTTCGGTCGAAGATATTCCTGCCGATGTGATTGCCCGCGAAAAAGCCATTGAAATGGGCAAAGAAGATCTGGCCAGCAAGCCCGAAGCCGTGCGTGAGAAAATCGTCTCTGGACGAATTGAAAAGCGCTTGAAGGAAATGTCGTTGCTGGAGCAGCCCTATGTTCGTGACCAGAGCATCTCGGTTGCAGAACTGGTGAAGCAAAATGTGGCGCAACTGGGTGAAAATATCCGAGTGCGGCGGTTCGTGCGTTTCCTGATGGGCGAAGGCATCGAGCGCAAAGAGGAAGACTTTGCTGCAGAGGTCGCAGCCCAAACGGGACAAAATAAAGAGGATGCTCTCAAAGCAGACGACCCCTCTAACGATGCATCAAAAGACGAGCCTCCAGCTGCTGAGGGGAAGGGTAAGAAAAAAAAGAAAAAGTAGCATCAGTGTAGTAACGCTGGCGAGCTGTTAGTAATCCTCTTGCAGCACAGCGCTACTCATAGGACTAGGACCTATACAAAACTTGCGTCATCCTAAGTGAATTCGTTGATTTTGTGCCCGCGGCGCGGCCACAAAATCAACAAAATGCGTAAGTTCTGAGGATGTCTACTGACGCTTTAGGATTGGCTTTTGCTCTTTCGGCTTGAGTCGATTGAGTCGGAAGCGCGATCGCCCATCGTCTGACCGCATGATTTTTCAGTTGAATGCTTTAGCATTAGAGCAGGTTGAGGTATCCCTCATACCTGCTTTTCAGTAACTTGGGGACAATGGCACGACGGATCGATCAAATTGAAAAAGACCTGACAACGCTGGAAGAAGCGATGGGAGCGATCGCCACAGATTTGGAGATCGCTTATGAAAGCTATTTGGCCGATCTGGCAACGATCACCTCTCAGCAATTGGTTCTGGCCGCTTACCATCTCTGCACCCAGGGTTATCCAGAGGAGTTCCTAGCCCTTTCTGCCAGTCAGCGAGAGGAAACCCAGCAGGCATTGCGATCGCTAGCTCAAGGTGCCAAGCAACAGTTACACGAAGCGCTCAGCCCAAAGCCGTCTGACCCGGATCCAGACCCATCGGTAGAAGCGGCAGAGCCGCTGACATCAGCCGTCGTGCTGGACGCACAGGGAACAATGCATGAAGAAGCGGCGATCGCCCCTCCTCCAGAATCAACGGAGAGCAATGAAGATCCTGTAAATCTGGCATCGCAGCCGCTTCCAGCGCTGAGTCCAGAGGATGACCTCTATCTACCTGCCGAACCTTCATCCGCCGAACCTTCATCTGCCGAACCTTCATCTGCCGAACCTTCGTTAGCAGAGCTGACATCGTCAGAATCCTCATCAGCCAATCCTGATCTAACGGAGGCTAACATTGGCCTCCCAGGCTCGACAGAAGATATTTCTGGTGAAGACCTTTCCCTTGCCGAACGCTCAAAATCCATTGCGGATACAGAAGGAACCGTCATTCTGCAACTGGGGGATCTCTCAGATGATGAGGACGACGAAGAAAGCGCCCTGTCGATTTTGCCATCCGATCCACTGAATCGCCTTGTAAAATGGCATGAGCGGGTCGAAGGCGGAATGTCCAACGTATTGCAAACGCTTTCCTACGAAGCCAATCGCCTGTTGCATCGGGTCAAAATTCTGCCGCACAACTTGCCCGATCCGGTTCTGGAAGTCGCCATCAAATCGGGGATGACGGCGGAATCGGCGGGTTCGCCCAATTTGATGAAACTGATGATTGAAGCGAAATCGGAAGATCGTGATGATTCTGGCATCCTTCAGTTCATCATTATCCGGCTGCGCCTCTCCGAATTAGAATTTGGCAATCCCAGCCTATCTAGCCAGCGATCGCAGATGCGTCAACTGCTTTCTCGCCTCAAAAAAATTGGCAAAGACTATCGCAAACGACAACGTGAAAAAACAACTGCCCAGGCCGAATTAGCATGGCGGTCAACTTGGCACGAAGGGTAAAGCAATGGCCAGAAATTAACCAATGTTCGACCGTCTGCCTTAGATTTTCAGTTATCAGCTAATTGCCAGCGACTACACTGGATGCCATAGTGTGCCCACTGCTTGAACGACGGCGCTCCGCCGTACAGAGCAGTCCTTAACATCGATTCGTTTCACGCGCTGCACATAGTTGTATATCCCAATAGGGGGCGATCGCATGGCAAAGATTGAACCACCTGGAAACCCTGATGGCTGGGGAGATCCAACTCCCATCGTATTGGTCATCTTGCTCCTTATCTTCTTTGGAGCCTGGATTGGCAACATGAATCAACCGTCGACGGTTACCATTCAGCAATGTCGTGAGCTGCTGGGCATTGAGTAGTGGAGATATTCCTCCTCGTTTATCTCCATGCACGCAGAGCCTACTGAACGGTTGATTCCACAATCATTACAGCGCAGTCACGAAACCCAACAGACCGCTAACATCAAATCCGGTTAACGTGATCGAGGGGATGATTTTTTTGAGAAGGTGCGCAGTGCGGGGCTTTCAAAAAATGATCTGGTTTTGGTTTTCGTAGAATTGGTATTACTCCATCTTGGTACCGCTGATGATGAACAGCGGATCGAGGGCTGCGAATACCTGGCGGATGCCACGATTTTCTAGGCGATTGATGGCAGACTGCACGACTTCGATGTTTCGCATTCGCAGGTCTGCGAGGCATTCAGAAATCGTGTAGAGGGATTCGAAATTGGTGGCCGTGGCCACGAGCGTTCCGCCGTTGTTGAGCCGTTGCCAGGCGACCTCCAGAATGGTTTTGAGGGAGCGACCTCCTTCAATGCAAATGCAGTCTGGCTGTGCCGTGAGGGGTTCCAAGCATTCTGGGGCGCTGCCTTCAATAACCGTGACGTTTTTCACCAAGAAGCGATCGCAATTCCGCTGGATTAAACTCGCCACCTCTTCATCTCGCTCAATGGCAAAAATCTGGCTATCGGGGCACAACAATCCTACTTCCACCGGAATGGTTCCAGTGCCCGCCCCAATATCCCAAAATACAGCGTCGGTCTTCAGCCGTAGCTGCGACATCAACAACACTCGAATTTCACGCTTGGTTAACGGAATGCCTGGCAGTTCTTCAAATAGCTCATCGGGAATGCCAGGGGTGCGATATTGCCAGAGAGGTGAATTCATAACAGGAGATGCGCAGCGAACAGGGACAACAGAAGGTGCAAAATTTGATTGCTTTCAGCGACTCAAACGATCTGTCAAAAGAGGTCTAGAAAAAATGAGCATGCCCCTGCTGTGGGGTGCTGTTTGTGAAGCGTAACGCACCGTCAATGGGTCGTTTGATTCCGAGTGATATCACCAAGGCTTGAGGAACTATCGTGCCTCAGGCATTTTCACAATCCTGCCGTTAAGGGCTGGGATCGCTTCCATAAAAGCCCTGAAAGCTGCGATGAAAAGGTGTCATCACACCAACAGGCGACGGTTCCGTTGGGATCAAACATGCAATCAGGGTGATCGCAGTAGCGAGTAAGCATAGTGACAGAGGTTTAATGTGAGTTGGCTTCATATGACAGGCGATACGGCTTCAACGACAGGAACAGGCGATAACATCCGGATATAAACAGGGCGACAACGATGAGCCCTATCGATTGGACGCTGTGAGAATGACCTTGTGTCTGTTTGGGCTATGGCCACAAATCGTACGATGCTTCCTGAGATGTAGTGGGCGCAGTGAGCTGTTACAGCAATCACTCTAGGGGCGGGGGCAATGTCCCGACTAGACGACTGTGCGATCGCCACCTGGGCACCTCAACTTTAGACTCTTGATTGGAAAACGAGATTCCGCAAGAATCCCGAATCCTGCAAGAGAATGATATTTGCCTTCGAAGAATCTACCAGACGATAGCGCATATTTCGGGGTTCCCTCTCAATGCCGCCTCATTCCTTGGAGCCCCAGACCTCTGCATCGCGAGATAGGTGCGATCCACAGAAGAATTTGAGAGCGGGCGTTTAGCCAGAGGCACCGCTGATGAAGATCGTGGCTGTGACCATGGCCATGGGCAAGGCGAGACCGATCAGCCAGCGCAACCGTAGGCTCAGGCGCCGGGGCAAATAATGAATGTATGACAGCCCCCAAAGCATGATAAAAAGGGCAACCCCACCAAGCGCTAGCTGTGCCATAAACTCGCCGGGCGGAAACAGCTCCCGGAGCATGATACCCAGGCTTCCTGGCATCAAAGCTAGAAGCACCAGCGCGATCGCTGCGACCAGTAGCAACACTACACTCAGCATTGCCAGACTGACAATAAACCCCTGACTGACATAGCTCATGTCCTGACGGAGCCGTTGCATGATCATTCCCTCTCACCGTATTTTGCTGGATCGCACCCGTGACAAATCAAACCTTCGTTCTGAGAAGGTTTTCGCTCTATCGGCCTGGAACGGATGGATGGGCGGCATCCATACCCACTAGAAACTCAGAAAGAATCTAGTATTTGCGCTCCTGGGGTTGGAACTGGGTCAGCGTTACTGGAAAATACTGTAACTCAACCCCCATCGGTGAATAGTATGCCAGGGTATGTTTCAAAAAGTTAGCATCGTCCCGCTGGGTGAAATCTTCACGGCAATGAGAACCCCGACTTTCCTGTCGATTGAGCGCACTGGTCAAGATGATTTCGCCCACTTTCAGTAGGCTTTGTAATTCCAGCGCTTCAATCAAATCGGTATTCCACAGCGTTCCTCGATCATCCAAATAGATATCTGTGGCATCCTGGCAGATCATTCGCAGCGTTTCGAGCCCTGCTTGCATGATCGCTTCGGTCCGGAAGACGCCGCAATGCTCTGTCATGCAATCTTGAAAAGCTTGTCGGACATGGGCGACGCGACGTTTGCCCTGACTGCTGATGAGGGCTTGCAGACGTTGTTCAGCTTCCTGACGATAGAGGGATTCGTTGATTTCTGGGAGTTTTCGATTTTCGACATAGCGGGCGATCGCCGCTCCGGTTCGTCGTCCATACACGACACACTCCAGCAAGGAGTTGCTCCCCAATCGATTCGCGCCATGCACCGACACGCAAGCCGATTCTCCTGCCGCAAAAAAGCCTTCGACCAGACCATCAGCACTGCTCCGCACGCGTCCATCCACATTGGTGGGAATGCCCCCCATCGAATAGTGAACCGTAGGACGCACGGGGATCGGTTCATAGACCGCATCCACTCCCACCAGTCGATGGGATTCTTCCCAACAGAAAGGGATGCGGCTCATGATGTGATCTTTCCCCAAGTGGCGCACATCCAAATAGACAAACGGCCCGCCGGGTTGTCCATTTTGGTCAACGCCCCGCCCCGCTCGAATTTCCTTGACAATCGCCCGTGACGTAATGTCGCGAGGTGCTAGCTCCATGCGGCTGGGAGCATAGTTGGCCATGAAGCGATCGCCCTCGCTGTTGACGAGGTAAGCGCCTTCCCCGCGCACTGCCTCCGAGATCAACACACCCACAGGGTACAAACCCGTGGGATGGAACTGCACAAACTCCATGTCTTCGAGAGGCAGTCCGGCCGCTGCCGTCATAGCCAGGCCATCTCCCGTCGAAGCAAAGTCATTGGAGGTGCTGTTGTAGACCCGACCATAGCCTCCCGTCGCAAACATGATGGCCTTAGCACGCACCACCTCCAACTGGCGATCGCGAATGCGGAACATGACCAATCCCTTGGCTTGCCCCTCTTCCACAATCAGCCGCATGACATACCATTCGTCGTAAATGGTGACCCCATAACGGCGTAAGTTATTGACCAGTTCATGCAGGATGGCATGCCCAGTTTTATCAGCCGCATAGCAAGTGCGGCGATAGGAATGCCCGCCAAAGGCTCGCTGGGCGATGCGCCCATCGTCTAGCCGAGAGAACATGACGCCCATGTGTTCTAGGTCGATCACCACATCAGGAGCCTCCTGGGTCAGCAAGGCTACCGCATCCTGATCAGCGAGATAATCCGACCCTTTAACTGTGTCGAAGGCATGCGCTTCCCAGCTATCCTCAGAATCGACATTTTTCAAGGTTGCCGCCATGCCACCCTGTGCAGCCACAGAGTGCGAGCGAATCGGGTGAGTCTTGGCGACTACGGCAATGCTGAGGCGCGGGTTAGTTCGGGCTATTTCGACCGCTGCGCGGGAGCCAGCCAAGCCGCCGCCGACAATGATCACGTCATGTTCAATCATGGTTGGTATCTATTCGGTATGTGTCAGTCCTTGGAACGACTTGTCAGAGCATTTCGGTAGGTGGTGCAAAGAGCCGTTGGAAATCGACGGGAAGGGCACCAAGATAAAGCACCTCAATGACATTCGATTTAGGTCATGGAACTGTTCCTTCTGCCTGAACTGCTGCTGCTGCTTTTATCCTGACGTAAAAAAGCTCTCCGCACACCTAGGAACGAAGAGACTTTTAGGAAGATTTTATGTATGAGGCGGGCAACCGGAGGTGCTATTGGGCATGAAGGAAAGGACATATGAATTGGGTGAGGACGATCGCCCTCACCCCGGAATGTTGCTCAAAATTTTGTGGAACTCAGATGATTTAAATCTCCACCTTAGCCAGCAACCTGGGCAGGTCGACTTGGAGTATTAGAGGAGCGGCTATTCGCCTTCTCTTCTGCCGGATCAACGGCCTTAAACTCGATATGATTTAGCAGCGTAGTAACGAAAGTAAACAACAGAAACGGAAGAGACAAAACTAAGATCAAACCCACTGTTGCCAACGCATAAATTGGACGGCTCGTGCCTAACAATGCCAACGCACCGGCGAGACTTAGAAAAATGACCACAAGCCAAACAACAATCTGACCGTAGATGTCGCCAAAGGAAAGTGTACAAAAAACGCGGTATCGGTTGATGTTATCCATGACTGTCTCAGAAGAATCCTTTAGAGTCTAAGCCTAAGGGGTATCCTCAGATTTTGCGAGGTTTCCTCAATCTCTCTTCAAACCTCGCAACACTCCCTTTAAGAAAATCAGCATTTCTTTGCACTCATGGCGTTGCTATGGGCGCTTGTCAACCCGGCAGATAAGTTGTTTGTACGGGCGATTACGCTTCGGTTCTAACACCTATTCCATCAACGTGTCCCTGACCTATCTCCTGTTCTACAAACCCTATGATGTGCTGAGCCAGTTTGGGCAACCTGCTCCAACTGAGGGGAAATCTGTGGAGATTGCAGTCGATACTCGCCCCAAAACTTTAAAGAACTTCATTTCGATTGCAGATATCTACCCTGTGGGGCGACTCGACCGAGACAGTGAAGGATTGTTATTGCTGACCAATGATGGCCGCTTGCAGCATCAGTTGACCGATCCCCGCTATGGGCATCCGCGGACCTACTGGGTTCAGGTTGAGCGGGTACCCGATGCTGGCGCGATCGCGCACCTACAGCAGGGTGTCACCATTCGGAACTACCATACCCGTCCGGCTCAGGTACATCTCCTGCCAGAGCCACCCGACCTCCCGCCCCGCTATCCACCCATTCGGTTCCGCAAAGCGGTGCCAACGGCATGGCTGCAAATGACGCTGACAGAAGGCCGCAACCGTCAGGTACGGCGGATGACGGCAGCGGTTGGGCATCCAACCCTGCGTTTGGTGCGCGTGGCGATCGCGCATCTACAGCTTGGGCCCTTGCAACCCGGAGACTGGCGTGAGTTATCGCACAAAGAAGTGGATCAGCTAAAACGGTACGTGAATAATTGGGACGGACGACGGCGCGATCAACCAACGTCACGCCATCGTCCACCTGGCAATTCACGAAAAAAGTTCAAGAAGTGATGATTTTTGCAGGAAACCTGTTGTTCCTACGGAAAGCAATGGGTACTCTATACAGGTACAAGGTGAAGTATGCTTCTGTAGGATTGGTCGTCTTTTTTGAACTGTTTACAGGCCACCGATTTACAGGCTATTGACCTAAACCCCACCCGCCCCGCCTGCCTATCTGTAAATTTGTTTGTCTGTCAGATAGAATCTGTGAGTTTTTATCTGATTTCAGAGTGCATGTTGCGAAGAATAAGCGGTCAAGTATGAGGGCTGGCTGTTTTTTACAGCCATCTGCTTTAGCATTTACTGATGGGAAAAGACGAAGGAATCCCCAACATGCTCGTTTGCCCAAAATGTCAGTTTGAGAACCCAGATGACAATCGCTTCTGCCAGAAGTGTGGAACCTCTCTGACGGAGTGTGCTTGTGAGTCATGTGGGGCAATGGTGCCGTTTGGGACAGAATTTTGCCCGACCTGTCAGGCACCCTTTGGTGATGTTTGGTTGGCTATTGTGCAAGCAACAGATGGTACTGTTCCCAAACAGGTGGAAACAGATAAAGCGGCCAGCAGTGTTAAGCCTTCTACGGTATCTTCCAGTTCTTCTTTGGCCACCAGGAAAGACAAAGATTCGGTCGATCCCCTTTGCTCTGAGCCAGGAAAGGGGGTTACTATCGATGCCTCTGCTGCTTCCACATCCAGCCCAGCAAAAGAAGTATCCTATGGGTATTTAGATCGGCAACAGCGCTATCGATTGTTAGACGCTTTATCAGAAGAGCAAGTCGCAACGACAGGAGCTAGTGTTCGGGTACTGGACTGTCAGCCTCTGCGCCCTTCTCAGCTTGATCTGCTGGCGCAGACTCAGGATTTTGGGGAACCCGAAGAAGCTGGCCTTCCTGAATTCTTACAGCTACCTGCGATCGCTCTCGACTATCTAGAGCTAGAACCACCGCTCTCGCCTGCCCTCCCCATGCTACAAGACGCTTGGGAAGAGAACGGGCGCACCGTTTTATTGCTAGAAAATCGCCAGTTCTTGCTGCCATTGCAACACCTTTGGGAGAAATGGGAGGTTGAACCCTTTCAGGCCATCCACTTGTTTCATCAAATAGCCGATCTATGGATTGAGCTCCAACCCCGGGGTTATGCAGCTAGTGTGCTGCAGACAGAAAACCTGAAGAGCGATGAAGACCAGCTACTTTATCTCCAGCGACTCTATGCCGATAGAGCAGAATCACCCGCAAATCTCCAAGCTTTAGGAGTGTTTTGGGCGCAGTTGATTGAATCACAACCCAAGCTGGCAGAAACTATTGTGTTGGTGCAGTTGTGCAAGGATTTGCAGAGCGAAACAATCAGTACGCCCAACTTATTGCGATCGCGCCTCAAATCCATTGCGATGGAGCTGCAGGAGGCTCCCGGCACTCTGGATGAATCGATCATAGAAGAAGAGGAAGAGGAAGAAGATACAAGCCCTCTATCGAATGAAGAGCTTGGCTCAGATGATACAACGGCTGATTTGCGGCCACCGCATCTGAAGCTGGTAACCAAACAGGCACAAACCAGGGTTCCTGGTGCAGATATGGCCCTGTCCAATAGCCCAACGATGCTAGATTTGGTGGCATTGGAGGATGAGGAGGATGAGGATGAAATGGATCTTGAGCTAGACGGGGACGGCGATGATGTGCCGACCATCGTTCTACCGATGAACGTGGTCAGCGTAGATGATGCTGGGCGGACGGATGTCGGTCGGCAGCGAGAGCACAACGAAGACTATTTCCACATTCAAACAGATATCAAAAAGTGTGAAAGTGTCAGTAGCCGCCAAGTGCAAGTCAAAGGTTTGTACATTCTGTGCGATGGCATGGGTGGCCATGCCAGTGGAGAGGTCGCCAGCGAAATGGCCGCTAAAACGCTATGCCAGTACGTTGATGAGCATTGGGAAGAGGAGGAACTCCCTTCTGAATCGACCCTGCGGAATGCTGTATTCGCGGCAAACAAAGCCATTTTTGATCAGAATCAGAAGAACGAAAGCTCGGGCAGTGGCCGCATGGGGACAACCCTGGTGATGCTTCTCATTCGTGATAAGCAGGCGGCGATCGCTCATGTTGGCGACAGTCGACTCTACCGCTACACCCGCCGCATGGGTCTAGAGCAAGTCACCGTAGACCATGAAGTTGGGCAGCGCGAGATCCATCGAGGCGTTGAACCGGCGATCGCCTACGCCCGCCCCGATGCCTACCAACTGACCCAAGCGCTTGGCCCCCGTGGGGAACAGTTTGTTAACCCCGATGTCCAGTTTCTCGACTTTAACGAAGACGCGCTCTTCCTGCTCTGCTCTGACGGCCTGACCGATAACAACTTGCTTAACCGGCATTGCGAAAGCCACGTCGAGCCATTGTTGAGTTCCCAGGCAAATCTGGAGCAGGGGGTGAATGCCCTCATCTCCCTTGCCAACGAGTACAACGGACATGACAACATCACCGTCATCCTAGTACGAGTGAAGTTGCGCCCCAACCTTTCGCAGCCAAAGCCACAGTAGGTTCTCACGACTGCGCACCAAAGCAGCTAGAGTCCAAACCGCTCACTCGGTCTTTTTGGGATTTCCCCAAAAGCCAGCACTTGCATGATCCTTGCATGATCAATGATGGATTACTGAGACGCAATATCCACGTTGTGAGGGTGAGCAATGCCAGGTTGAAGGTAGGTTCAGCGATCGCCTCAAGAAGCTCTCACGCCCCTTGCCAAACTCTGAGCATGATTCTGGTCGACCCTTAGAAAACCTAAACTCACAGAAACACGCGCTACTTCTGCAAGCCCGATTAGCCCTAGCCAGGACATTATTAGTCTTCTTCCCAACTCTCGACTGCTAGCAAGGCACTAATGGGATCCTGCATGGAAAAATCAAAGTCTTGCAACTCACCTTTCCAATAAACCCAGTCATCGCCAAATAGCAGAGCAATTTTCCACAATGGCTCCTCTGGCTTGACAACTCGAGAATCCACCAGCTTTTGCACTTGCCGCTGGAATTTAAACATGGGATGTGCGACTGATGGTTGAACAACAGTTTTGTCAGTCATAATTTGATTTTAGAAATCCTTTCAGATGAACAAAATTAAGTTAAGTAGCGGAGTGGAATAAAACAGAGGAGAGAACGCAACTTAAACGACTAGCGATTCCGATAATTAACTGACCCCATCTGCATCCTGAAAGCATAAACAGAAGGCTACTTCGGTCGTTAACTCCAACCTCTGGCTACTGCATCATAGCGCAGGAATTCCTATGTGTACCTACTCTCATCGGGTGAAAACCGAATCCATCTGCTTTTCATATGCGAGAGTGGATCAAAAATTAAAAAAGTTGATTTTTGGGAAGATCCAGTTTGCAGGTAGAGAACCTGAGTTCGGGTGAGGTCAATCAGTTGGTTGAGCCCGCGACTAGAGAACCAAAACCCTGCGATCGCCGGCTCTCGAAGGTTTTCAAACCAAAAAGTTTCGTAGTCTCTATGGCAGATATCGCCCTGATAGCCGAAACGCTAGTCGCCACGGCTTTATCTCGAACTCAGCGTAGAAAGCACTGAGCGACCACCCAAAATCTGCCCCCACGGTTGAGAGGTTTGACGCAAGTGTCCATAAAGTGCTCATAAAGTGTTCATAAATATAGTTGGTAAAGCTCGATAGATTGAATAAGGATCGCCCGATGCCAAATCCAAGGGTAGAGCAAAGTGTTGACGCAAGTTCTGCTGACCTCTATAACTGACTCGAAATTAAAGGAGCAAAATGTAGCTGTTCGGATATTTTGCTGCTACAATTGAATATTTGTGAGCATATTTGGAGAAAAGAGCAGATGGCGCGTTATCGAGGTCCTCGCCTCCGCATTGTCCGCCGCTTGTGTACCGGGACGGATTCCTTGCCAGGACTAACTCGCAAGGATCGGCGACAGTCTGGAAAACGGATGAACCCCCCAGGTCAACATGGGGGAGCACGCCGCAAAGAATCAGAGTATGCAAAGCGACTCAAGGAAAAGCAAAAGTTACGGTTTAACTATGGCGTCAGTGAACGCCAACTTCTACGGTATGTGCGTAAAGCCCGTCGAATCTCTGGTTCCACTGGGCAAATCTTACTGCAACTGCTAGAAATGCGGCTTGACAACACGATCTTTCGGCTAGGTATGGCTCCCACCATTCCTGCTGCACGACAGTTGGTTAGCCATGGTCACATTTTGGTTAATGGTCAGCGAGTCAATGTTGCAAGCTACCAATGCAAGCCAGGGGACGAAATTACCGTTCGGCAAACCGAGCGTTCTCGTGGTTTGGTGGAAAGCAACCTGCAATATCCCGGCTTGGCAAATGTTCCGACGCATCTTGAGCTGGATAAGCCAAAGATGGTTGGCAAGGTAACAGGTGTCATTGAGCGAGAGTGGGTTGCTCTCAATATTGACGAACTGCTGGTGGTTGAATACTACTCACGGAAAGCTTAATTGCGATTCGGCGTCACCGTGCGGCTGCGGTGTGCCATCTGATGCAATTCAGCATCGCATCATTTCTCCGTTTTGCCTCCGCCTCCGTCAGCGGGGGCTTTTTCATGTCATACAAATTGACTATTTATTGACAGGACTTACATATTTTGTTGATGGTATGGCCGTGGCGCGGCCACACCATCAACGAAGTCAATCAGGACGACGAAAGTTTTGTGTAATATCAAATCCGGTTGAAGAACCCAACTATCGTTTGCGCCCGCTGCAATGCAGCGGGCGCAAACGATAGTTGGGTTTTACGTCTGTTTAACTGGATTTGATATAAGTCCTGATTGACTCTCTCGAAATCTTTTGATGAACCTTACCTCGAAATCCCCCGGAAAATACTTCACGAATCCTGTAAAACTCATGTGTTCTGTTGTGCAAAAGGCGTAGGGTCAACAGGTTTTAGTTTTGGGTTGGGTCAACTCCAAAATCCTCAGTCCCCTGTCAGTCGGTTCAAGTTATTGTCTAATTGCTGACGATAACTAATGAGCTGATGATGCATTGATGCACCCATTGATAGGCAAGGCATAAGTAAAACATGATAAGTGTCCAACGCTTGTGGATTGGTGGTTTGATTGGATTGGGTTTGCTGGGATGGATGGCAGAAGGAGCGATCGCCCGTCCTCGTGGAATGGAAGGCAGCTACCTCGGTGCAACCATCGATGGTCGTAACGTCGAAGATGGGGTACTGACCCTATTGGGTGTAGGGAGCAGTCAAGAATGGGTGTATGAGCAAGCTACCCCAGACGAGGAAGCAGACGATGCCGCTAGCTCAGGGCAGCGTCACTTCCAAACCCGCATCGACGTTCAAGAGTTACCCATTTCCCTGCGCGGTGCAGTTGTCCTAGGGGATGAAATCGAGGCGGTGATGCCTGGTGTTACCTATGATCTGCCGGTAGGAAATGATGCCAATGTTTATGCCGGGGCAGGATACGTTATCGTCCGGCCAGGCGCACAAACCGTATTGGGCGATCGCGATGGGGTTGTCTTCACGACAGGCGTTGAAGCCTCGATCAATCAGCGCGTGATTTTGTATGGCAACGTCCGCTTGCATCCCACCAATGTTGGAGAACAAGATCCTATTCGCTTCCAGTTTGGCTTAGGACACCGCTTTTGAAGCGCTCGTTTCTTGGGGATGCAGGATCCAAGTATGAATTTTTTCTGAGAGGGGGGGCGCTGCCTCCTTCTCGGAAAAAATTCATACCCTCAACCAGCAACGCCTGTTTCTTGCGTTACGATGCTGCAATCCCAAATTTTTGATCGGCATGCTGTTGGATAGCGATCAGGTTGCGCACCAGGTTGCGGCGCAAGTTACGCTCAATCAGTGCTATGGGCATAGCGCGTCCAGGTAGCACCGTGACGACATAGCGCAAACGAGTTACGGCCGCTTGTTCCAGTGGTTCGAGTTCCCATGCGCCAACAAACTGCCGAAAATCCCCCTCAACCATATTGAATTCGATGGCATGGGGAAAGCGTTCCACCATATCCAATACAACCCGCAGGCAAACCTTTAGTCTCATCAAAGATTCTGTGCCCACCTGCTCCAACCGGATTCCTCCTTCTGGATGCTCGATCCGGCGGCTTTCGGCCAGGTTGGGGATAAAGTCGGCTAGGTGATCATAGTCTGTTAGGATTTGCCAAATCTGCTCGACAGGATGAGAGATATTGATAGCTGCCGAAATCCGTCGTCGCCGCCCTTCCAGTGGTTCAGACTGGATATCGACTCCTTCAAGGCAGATAACAGCAGCATTAGCGTCGCTCATGCTAACGATGCTCTGCTCAGTGCTGACAGCAGCTTCGTCAGTCAGCTCGGAGGACAATTGAAAATATTGGATCTCAGGCTTATTAACCATAGGACAACTGGATAAATGAGTGGCCGTTCTTAATGCGCAAATTCGGGTACGAGCGGCAAGGTCAGCGTAAAGCATGTAAGCCAGTCTTCAGTTTCCGCGATGGGCGTGCTGGTTGCAACAATGGTCCCATTCAGGTGAGAGGTCAACCCCTGAGCCAGCGTCAGACCTAAGCCGATGCCAGGAATCGTTCGCTGAAGTGCTTGCCGCCCCCGGCGAAATTTATCAAAAACGACCGGGAGTTCTTCTGGAAAAATTCCTAGACCTGTGTTTTGGATGGTCAACGTGACATGGGGTGTTTTCTTTCCTGACTCTACATCAAGCTGCATATCAATTGAGTGTCCCGGGGCGCTATATTTCTTCGCGTTGGTTAGTAATTCCGTCAATATTCGATGAAGACTTTCGGGGTCTGTCTGTAGCGATACAGAACGTTCGGGCAGTTTTGGAGAGAGAGACAAATCGCACTCGCTTAACGTATCCTGCCAAATATTATGCAGTTCCAAGAGAAATGCATGCATATCAACTCGATGGAGGTGCAACGTTGTCGCATGGGATTCGATCGTTCGTAACGTTAGCACATCACGGATGAGACGCGTTTCTTGGCTGCACTGATGCTCCAGAATATGCAGGTAGCGATCGCGCTGTCCATCATCCAACGGGGCTTCCCGCAGCATCTTAATCGCCATCTTCATGCTGGTCAGCGGAGTCAGCAACTCATGGCTCACCGTACTCAGCAACTCCTCCATGACCTGATTCATCTGTTTGAGTTGCTCAACCTGCTGCCGACTACTTTCGTAGAGTTTGGTTTGAACATCCATACTGTGGCGGAGCTGAGCCGTGCGTTCTTCGACCAGCGCCTGCACTCTACGGAGAGTGTTAGCTTGCATCAGCGCACTACTCAGATGCGTGGCAATGCGCTGCACCAGCTCGACTTCATCGGATTGCCAGTAGCGGAGAGCTTGGTGTTGCAGCATCAAACACCCCAACCCAATACCTTGATGGGACAATGGCACGGCTAGCAGAGAGGGGAGAGTAGAAAAATTGAATAGGGGAGCAGTTGCTAGCTGAAATGCCCCTTCCTGTATGGGTTCCCCTTCAAGATGATTTGTAGTGGACGGGAAGAAGGCAGAGTTTTCCTGGGAGGGGATAAGGAGAGGGGCATCCGATAACTTGAGAATCGCCTGCCCAACGGCGCAATCACTGATCTGAAAGGTATAGCGATGGTTGGATGAGGTTGGGAATGCCTGTTGGAACGCCAGAGACATCAATCCCTCGGGATTTTGGCTGTAGGCATATTCCAGGGTGGCTCGAACGGATGAATGACTAGCCACCGTTCGCCCTTTGACCTGAGGGTTAGCGTACTTAAAGGACAACACCACGCCTTGCGTCACCTGGAACAATGTTACCAGCCCGGTCATGGCGATCGCATACACTTGTTCTAGGCTCACCCCTTCGCGAATCGCTTCGGTTAACTGGGTAAGCAGTGCTTGATGATGCCGTTGACGCTCAACCTGTTCTTGGAGCTGCATCTGCGAAATCGCGATCGCAATATGTTGCGAGGCAACCTGCACTATGACGGTTTCTGTATCTAGCCAGTTCCTGGGATAGGAGCATAGCATTACCAGAAGGCCGTTCGTTATGCCGTTACACTGCACTGGAGCAATCAGAGCGGACTGAAAATTTGCCAGAGATTCATGCCGTGCCGTTGAATATTCTCCTTCCCTTGAACCCTGGCCGACGGTCTGAGGAAGATTCAAAAATACGGGTTCTGCTGTAGGGATCCCTACTTTTGGATCACCCGTTTGGTTCAACCACTCTTGCAAGGAAATTGCAACCAGTTTGCCCTCATTTGAGGCACTGGGCAATAGCGGATGTTGGAGTAGTTGGAGCAGTATGTCCCAATCTTGTGGCATTTGATCAACGCCCACGTTCTGCCAGCGAATGCCTTGCAGTAGCTTGCCTCGGCTATCGACAGATAACAATGCGCAGGCACTCACGGAGAGGGTCTGGCCAACCTGGGCGAGCAGTGCTTCAAGAACAGATCTGGAGCTTGCTTGGCTCTGCTGGCATTGCATCAATGCTTGATTCATTTGCAGGAGCCAGTGCTCTGATGGTGTCTCCTCTATGGGCAGGGGAGACGTTGGATGCAACTGGGTAGGCGCAGAGGAGAGATTCTTCATGGCTATTGGAGCGACATAGCGGGGCAGGCGAGGCATTGATTGCTGAGCAAACAGCCGACGTCTGAGTCCCTTTGCTTCTGTATACAAACTGCAAAATACATCTGGCGAGGGCGATCGCCGATTTGCCATTGTCTGATGTCCCTTGTTCGCAGTACGCTCTGCGGGACAAGGTAGGCAACCGTCTGCGCCTATGAACTCAGCAAAGCAGGGGGCAAAGATGTTGTGTAGTCAAATTCTGGGATCTAGAAGCCTGGACACTGGCTGTAACTAAAAGTTGTCCGAATCGATTCAATCAGAGCTGTTCGTAGAATTTCCCTAACCCAGTAACGATAAATACTTCATAGAAATGGCGTTTCCTCTTGCTTTACTCAGGCAATGGATGTGCGGCATCCACATGCTTTAAGACTCAGATCAAGCCTCGACAGATAAACCACACGGTAGAAAACAGAGAATGAACGCTTTCCTCACTGGCTGTGTTGACGATGCTCAACGGGGCTAATCTGACGTTTGCCAAGGACGCGAGATAGCCATTCAATCGTAAAGCGACGGTAATGGACGCTGGTTTTCACCCTTACTCCGGACTTGAACGAGACTTTGAGGTAGGTGCTTTGTAAGAGGCGTATGCCTTAGATTACACGCTCTCTTTTGCTGAGTTATCCGTGGTTTCCCTACGATTCTGTTGTGAGCGCTAGAAAAATCCAGGGTTCTCAACGGTAAAAGTAGGCGCGTTAGCCAGAACCGATGTGTTAGTCAGAGGACAAGGCCGTAGGCAGTTTGGGCTAACGGTCTTAACAACCAGTTACGGCGGTTGGGAACTCAGATGAGAGACCGCTTGAGGCTCTGAAATGAGGAAAGTGAATCTGGTTTGTTTCTAGAAAGACCGTTAGATTATTAGATCAAATGATCGGAATTCGTTCATGATGTAGGGTGCGAAGCGAAGCGCTTGGTCATGTACTGCCCAGGATGAGGACAATTATGTCTACACAGCAGCAGGCAGAACTCCCCGCCAATGCCATTGGTACGGTCAAAGGACCGGGAGAATCTGGCAACCAGTATGTGTTTATTACAGCTAACAATCGCCAGGTCAAGGTTGGTGAGTTTGTTTATTACGAATTGCGATCGCCCGAAAATGGTACCGCTCCCCTCAAAATTCTTGGCAAAATTGCCGATCGGCGGCTGATTGACCATTTGCCCGATCGGATCTTTGCCGATACGGAGATTAGCCCAGAGGCGATCGCCGCCTTGGTCGGCTTCATGCACCCTAACCCAGAGATTTACGAAGTCACTGTTGAAGTGGTTGGCCACTTTGATGAGCGTCTGGGGTTTATGAATCCAAGGGTGGCACCCAATCCAGGCGAGCGGGTTTACCTGGCGAGCGACCCATATTTGCAGCGGGTGCTCAACAAAAAGCAGCCTGGGGATATTGGTTCAGCTCAGATCGGATCTTTGCTGCTGCGACCCTCTGAAGCGGTGCCTGTGATATTGGATGTCAAAGAACTCGTCAGCACCCACATGGCGATTCTAGCGGGAACCGGATCGGGCAAGTCCTACACGGCCGGGGTGTTAGTAGAAGAACTGATGTTGACCTACAACCGAGCTGCCGTATTGATTTTCGACCCCCACGGCGAATATGGAACCCTGGAAGAATTGCGAGGCCACCCGGCGTTTCAAGCAGACGATGGCTATGCACCCAGGGTGAAGATCTTGAAACCGGAGGATATTCGCATTCGGGTATCGTCGCTGGATTATCACGATGTGATGACGCTGCTGCCGTCAATGAGCGATCGCCAGCAATCCATCTTGCACAAGGCATTCGGGATTCTGAACCATACCCACAGCGACCATCGCTGGAGCGTCAACGACCTCATGGATGCGGTGTATCAGGCAGACCGGATCCAGGATGAGGATGGCAATGAGAAAGTCGGCTCCTCTGCCAATGCACTGGAGTGGAAGCTGGATCGACTGGCCCGCTCCGACTACTTCGACACCGTCGATCATCTTGCCCCCAAGGATCTCTTTCAGCCAGGGCAGGTCACTGTATTTCAAATGAATGAAATTAGTCAGGAAGAACAGCAGGTCATCTGTGCGGCCATTTTGCGGCAAGCCAACCAAGCGCGGATGAATACGCAGAAAGAGCAGATCGAGCCCCAGGATGAGAACTACCTACCCTATCCGATCTTTATTTTGCTGGAAGAAGCTCATCGCTTTGCCCCTGCCCACGAACCTTCCCGCTGCAAAATGATTCTTCGCACCATTCTGAGCGAGGGTCGCAAATTTGGCTTGGGTGTAGGGCTGATCACCCAACGACCGGGTAAGCTCGATTCAGATGTGCTGTCTCAATGCATGAGCCAATTCATCATGCGCATCGTTAACCCTGTGGATCAAGACAGCCTCAAGTATGGGGTAGAAGCGGCAGGCCGAGATTTGCTGAAGGAGCTGCCTGCGCTCACAAAAGGGCAGGTCATTATTGCCGGGGCCTGTGTCAATACGCCAGTCCTTTGCCAGGTGCGACAACGACTGACTCAGCATGGCGGACAAACGCTGGATGCACCGGATATGTGGCAGCAATATTTCCAGCCCCATCAGGTGGAACGCCGCGTCATCGCCCAGGCACCACCAACAAATCGGACACGTCCCAAAACAGCCCGAGGCGTCAGCATTGACTAAAAAACTAGAGGTGCAAGGAACAAAGCCTTGCGGCCCCAGGTCTTGCATAGGAGAACGGGAGCGGCTGTCGCAAACGATGAGGATTTATTAGCAAGCCAATCATTCGCGAAAATGAGGTTCACCCATCTCTCGCTGTCTTGACTCCTCATTTTCTGAACCTAAACGCCTAAAAAGTATCGTCGTTGGCTATCTTCTTAGGTGATCGGTGCATTGCATCTATCTCCATTAAGAACACAGGCCAAACCAGCGCAAATCAACGTTGGAGGCAAAGCAGCCCCTTCTAACTGAAACCCGTTAGGTTGAACGAAACCAAGGTCTACACAACCAGGAAAGCCTTAGAAACGAGATGAACGTTGTCTTCTTGGTTGCGTTACCCGTTGTCCTGCATTCGGTAATAGAGCGAAAAGGACTAGCCACAATCCGAGCGCAATAACTTCAAACATAAGCTGCTAAAAAGTTGTGTGAAGTGGAGGATAGCGGAACGAATGGATGAACAGATTCGCTAGACACAATGGCAGAAAGCCATTGATCAGAGGGTGGAGTAAACGTAGGGGGTAGTTCTGGAACACAAAATTTGAGTCTACAGACGTTCACTGCTTCCCAATTTCTGAACCCTCATGAATTATTACCATGTTTATCAGTTGATTCATCAGCCCTTTGGCGGATGCACTTCCTGTTTCCTGGCGGAGGATTTATATGGGTAGAGCTCTGGTGTCTGAACCGATTCTGAAGAGAGATCCTCACAGGGATTGTAGAGGATGAAGCTGGGGGAGCTTCTGGAAGGATAACAAAGATAGGAGAAGGCGGGATAGGGGCGATCGCCCAGCCACTCAGTCTGACAAGTATCTTCTGAGAGGTACCTACTTGGTGATGTCTACAGGTATGCAACAGGGGCACGAGATGAACCGCTACATCATGAAGCAGTGATTTCACTCACTATCAGTAAGACAGAAAAATGAAGAATCGTCGATAGGGGAACCCCACTTATTTTCACCCGTAGACCGAGGGCCGAGTCAGGAAAAAGGGAGAGGGTTAAGGGTTCGGAGGGGTGCCAACGATTCATTGCAGGTTTAGCCAATTTGTAACGGAGTTGGGCACAGTAGATAAAAGGCAGCGATAGGAACGGGTGTCTCTCTCAACTATCTGTTGATCGCATTTTCGTAAATAGTCTATGGCAACTGAACAGCCGAATCTTGCTGCATTTCCTGACAATTGGGCGTATCTAAAAACCGAATTAGCATGGTTGGATCGGGTACTGATGGTGGCCGTATCGCGGCAGCGCAAGGAAGTAAAAGGGGTCGACCGCATTGCTCAGACGGCGGCAGACCGAGTCAGTAGCCACTGGTGGCAGGGAGTGGTGTCGCTGGAAGGCAAGATTGCCTATGATGAGCACCGTCCTCAAAAGGCAGAGGGCGCGGTACAACAGGGGCGCTATCAACAACAACTGGAATCCAAAATTCGGGCGAGCATGGAGCAAGGTATCTTCTTGGCGTTGCCCACATTAAGCGATCGCCTCCAGATGCCGCTCTTTGAAAAGAACCTGGTGCTCATGGCTCTGGCTCCCGAAGTGAACCGTCGCTATGGCGGCATCTATCAGTTTTTGCAGGGAGACGAGAAAACGGCGAGCGGTGATTTGCCAACGGCAGATCTGGCTTTGCGCTTGTTTTGTCGTAATGACCGAGAGTGGTGCGTGGCTCGTCAGCACCTATTTTCGCAGTCGGTACTGTATCAGCGAGGGTTGCTGGAAGTGTTGCCTCGGGAAAACAGTACCTCGCTCAATCGTCGGGTGCGGCTAGCACCTCGATTGCTGAATTTTTTGTTGGCTGATGCGCCAACCCGGGAGGGCTTGGACGCTCTTTTGCGCGACCCGATCGCCCCCTTACCCTTGAAAGCTTCGCCGAAAGAAGACGCCCAATCGGTTCCTGGACTGTTGCGGCGTTTTCCCTCAACGCCGTGGGAGGAGCTGATTTTGCCCGAAGCACTGATGCAGCAGCTACAGGCGCTAACGCAGGAAGCATCCGATTCTACAGAAACGGTGACGAAAGGGATGACGGTGCTCTTTGCAGGGGCTTCGGGAACGGGGAAAACCCTGGCAGCGGAGGCGATCGCCCATACCCGTGAGCAATCTCTGGTTGTGGCAGATCTGGCGCAAATGCAACCGGAGCATTTCCCACAGGTGTGGCAGCGGCTGACGGTCAAGGCCGCGCCTGTCGTACTGATTCGCGGAGCAGAGCAGTGGCTACGGCGCTCGGCGACGATTGTGCCCGGTGCATTGCAACGCTGGTTGGCAGGGCGGCAAGCCAACGGCGGTCTGACGATACTAACCGTGACCCACGAGGAAGCCGTCGCGGTACGGTGGCGGCCGTATTGGACAATGGCGTGCCTGTTTCCGGTACCGGTGGTGGGCGATCGCCAGCACCTTTGGGGACAGTCGTTTGCCGATGATATACCGCTGGACAAAGCCATTGACTGGGGCGCTGTGGCTCGTTGTGCGCCGTTAACGGGAGGAGAGATTCGGGCGATCGCGAAGGCAGCGATTTACGACTGGCGGAAATCTGGAGAACCGAACTTAACGCTGAATCATCTCAACCGCGCACTGCAAGCCGCCCCAGCCAATGCTATCCGTCGCATCCCGCTGCTAAAGCCACGCAAGAGAGCCGCTCGCAAACGCAAAACGAGCCGCAAACAAACATCTTCCTGAACCGCTGGCTTTAGTGTGGCTGATTGAGGGGATGATTTTGCAAAACCCTGACTTTCGTCTAAAGAATCTATGTGAAATCTGGGAAAGAACTTTGGTAAAAATTAACTGTTGGCGTTCATCATAGTCATCAGTCTCCTTGCACAATTGCATGTGCTTTGGGGCACGGTTGGCGGTTTATGTGGTGTCTCAATTTTTCTCCTGCTGGAGAACATGGGTAAGGCAGACATATCCGAGAAAACGCTAGGTCTAGCATCGAATGCTGTCAAAGTAATCCGTAATCGCCCCTATTCGGTTGACAGCTTGGCGCAAATGATCCGGTTAACGATAGGCAGCGATTGGATGGAACTATTGGTTCATGTTCGTTCCGTTGGATCGGTGCTTATTTCAAGGAGCAACAGTTCCAGTGTTCCGTAAAACGTCTACGTTTGAGGTATCAGGATTTTTCTCATGCGGAAGAAGCAGTGGATTTCGGGTGTTGCTGGCTTTTTGGGCAGCGTACTGGTTGTGGGTCAGTTTGGGTTGCCCATGCAGGCGATCGCCCAAACAACGAGCCCAGACGAGGCCCCAGTCGATGGTGCCCCATCGACTGGGAACGGCGATTTGGGCATCACCCCAGATGTGATTGAAGAATGCGAAATCTTAATTGTCGGTGGCGGCATTTCCGGCGTTAGCGCCGCTTACGAAGCGCTAAAAATGGGGCGCACCGTTTGCATGACCGAGTTGACGGACTGGGTGGGCGGGCAACTTTCTTCACAGGGAACCTCGGCTCTCGACGAAGCACGAATGCAGCGGCAACTGCTCTATTTTGCAGCGGGCTACCTGGATTTTCGGCAGCGAATTCAAGACAAGTACGGCATTCGTAATCCGGGAGACTGTTGGGTGAGTGCGACATGCTTCATCCCTGGCGATGCCCATAACCTACTATGGGAGATGCTGGAAGAGGCAGAAGATGAAGGGGATGGGGAGCTGAGAGCCTTTCCTTCGACGGTGATTAAGGATCTGGAATTCAACGCAGACGGCACCATCATCACGGCAGCGACGGCAATTCAGCATACCCCAGCTCCCGACACGCCACCCCTCAACACTGAACCGCTATCGGCCTTCATTGAAGATGCCTATCGCTTTGAAGATAGCGATCGCCTGTCCAAAACCACCATTCGGTTTGTGCCCAAGCCCGACGAAGATGGCAACCTGCCAAACCCGTCTCCCTGGTACGTGATTGAAGCGACGGAGACTGGGGAAATTGTGGCCTTGTCGGGGGTGCCCTATCGGCTGGGGTTAGACGCGCGATCGCCCCTCAACCCGTCGTCTCCGACGGAAACGGGCGACCTCTACTGCACCCAGGGCTTTACCTACACCTTTGCCATGGAGCGCACCGCTGAGCCGCAGGTCTACGAAGAACCGTCCTTCTATCAGCGCTACCGCCCCTACTATGGCTATGACCCCAACCCTCGCCTAGCAGACATGGATGTGGTGTTCACCTATCGCCGTATATGGAGCGAGTTGCCTCGACCAGAGGAACGGGTATTTGGGGTTTCTGTGCCCAAACCCGGTGATATCTCCATGCAGAACTGGGTATGGGGAAACGACTATCGCCCCGGCACCTCCCAAGACAACTTGATTCTGACCCACGACCAGCTAGACGCAGCCGGACAACTGGATCCAGGCGGCTGGCTCGGTGGCTTGCGGACAGAAACCCTACAAGCCGGAGAAGAGTTGGCTCTTGGCTTCTTCTACTGGATTGTGGCAGACGATACGGATTCTCAACTGGGCGAAGGGGTCAAGGAACCCCACCCCAATCATCGCTTCCTCTATGGATTCGATTCCCCAATGGGCACGGAGCACGGGTTGTCGAAGTATCCCTACATCCGCGAGTCTCGCCGCATTGTCGGACGGCCAGCCTACGGCTATCCCCAGGGCTTTGCCATCAACGAAATTGACATTTCCTGGGCCGATTTCCGGGATGAGTACTATCGCGAAACCTTGTCCCCGAATGCCTACCGCACATTGTGGCTGGGCTTGGCCGGTTTAGATACGACAGCGGCGATCCTCAACGAAACCCCCCCGGATGAAATTGAGCGCCGCACTCGCGCCACCATCTTTCCCGACTCGGTAGGGATTGCCCAGTATGCGATCGACTTCCACCCTTGCATGGCCGACTATCCTGCCGAGGCGCCTGGTAATATCGAGCGTCCTGGCGTACGGCAAGCCCACGGACGGGCGTACCCTGGTCAGATTCCGCTGCAAGCCCTGATTCCTCAACAGATCGACAACTTACTGGTCGCCGGAAAGAACATTGCCGCTAGCTATAGCGCAGCAGCGGCATACCGGGTTCATTCCTTCGAGTGGTCATCGGGTGCGGCGGCTGGAACGACCGCCTCCTTTGCCCTTTCCGAGGGGTTATTCCCCTACACGCTGGTCGATGACTTGCCCCGCCCAGAGCCAGAGTTGTTAGCCCTGCAACAGCTCCTCCAGGCCAATGGCAACCCCACCGCATTTCCAAATACCTCGATTTTCAATTTGGACTGGGAAGATTGGGCACCCTGGTAAGGAGAGTTCTGGATTTTCGATTAGGTGGAGTGAGCCGTGAGGCTTTGCTCCACTTTTTTTATTTCATATCAAATCCGGTTGAAGAACCCAACTATCGTTTGCGCCCGCTGCAATGCAGCGGGCGCAAACGATAGTTGGGTTTTACGGCTGTTTAACCGGATTTGATATCACTATAGAGA
>JADEXA010000081.1 GCA_015207365.1 Vacuolonema iberomarrocanum LEGE 07170 | reverse complement strand
CAGGAGTTATCCAAATTTAGATAAAGCCATTGAAGAAGCCTTCGACCAGGTAACGTTAGACGACATCAAGGGATGGTTTACGCATTGCTGTTACTGTACCTCACTAGATTGAGAAACGCTATATTGCAGGCTTGGCGAAAGGATACGCAATGTAAGAAATTGGTTGACTTTGTGAGTCGGTTTGTACTGCACCGAGCCAAATCGCGCCTTCTTTTGAGCGAGGCTGATTGGGTCGGCTCAAAGTACAAATACTGAATCCTTGCAGTATATTTTTGTCTCACTATATACTTCCTGGGGTCAGTATTGCTCCATTGATCCAAGCCTATGGGCTCGCCACTGTTGGGGCTCGGTATGGCCCTATTGGTTCAAGCTTGTAGGCTTGTCACGTCTGAGGCGCAGTAAAGCCCTGCCGATCCAAGTCTGTGGGCTTGCCACTCAAGACTCATTTATCAGCTAATCATTCGCTTGGAAAAAGAGTTGCTCGATCTTGACATCGAGTTGGAGGTATTTTATGTCCACGACCACAATGATTCCAGTTACCCATGATATCCGTCAGGAACTGGGTGACTTTAGTAGCATTGTTTGTTTCAAAGCCTTGGTTACAGGGATTGAAGAAGCATTAGGCGCGAAAGCTGCCAATATTGCTTTGATTTCAGCAGGCCGTCAGCGAGGCAAGTCCCTAGCGGCTAGTTTGGGCTTGACTAATCAAAATCCTGGATGGGATCAGGTGACGCAGCTTTTGCAAAAAGCATTGGGGCCTGAAGGAACGCGCCTCTGCATGATCGATAAGATCGTGGCGGATGATGAAAGCTTTCAGGTTTCCTGCCGCGAAACGATTTGCTCGTCCCTAGAAGACGAAGGCTCTAGTCGTAACCTGAGCTACACCCTTGGAGCGGTGCAAGGGGCAATTGAAGAAATTACGGGCAAGCGGCTACGGGGCAAACAGGTAGAGTCTGTTCTGCGCGGCAGCGATCGCGATGTCATTGCCTTTGAGATTCTGGCTTAGCCGTTTCACGCCTTGTTTGTGCCTGCTTTTGTGAGTAATGCAGGCAACAGATTGCTTACCCAAAATTTGCCCGCATTTGGGCTACTAGGAGATATTCCATGCCGATTAACGCTGAAAAATTAGATTCGATCCTGCAAACTTTTGTCTCCGGAACCGGCGGTGTTCAAGGCGCAGCCGTGGTGACCCCCGATGGTTTGCCACTGACTTCAACCTTGCCGGGTGAAATGGATGAAGAACGGGTCGCTGCAATGTCTGCATCGCTCTTGTCTCTGGGAGAGCGCATTGGCCTAGAGCTTTTGCGAGGCAACATTGATCGCATCTTTGTAGAAGGGGATCAAGGCTATGGTATTTTGACAAGCTGTGGCGAAGATGCCGTTTTTCTGGTGCTAGCAAGTGCGACGGCTAAACAAGGCATCATCATGCTGCAGATTAAGCGGGTTGTTGAGGAACTTAAGCTGATGTTGCTCTAGATATGAGTTGCCTAAGAACACTCAGTGGGTAGCCTCAATTTTTTGTAGGATGCTAGCGCTAGCGTAACGCATCAAGCTCTGGCAGATGGTGCGTTACGGTTACGTCTAACTGCATCCTACATCGCTCCTTATTTAAGACTCTCTATTTACTAACAGTGGCTGCAAACTACCCTTACAGATTTCAGATCGCCAACTCTTTTGAGGTTTCAACCTAGCGTCTTGCAGGGACAAGGGGAAATTTGCTGCCACTAAATAGAATTCAGAGCCTGTCCTCTGAATCAGTCCAGATTGGCCTTAGCAGTCAACCTTACTCCCCACCAAATTTATGGAAATTATGCGTTTGGTCGTGACAGGGCCAGTAGGAGCCGGGAAGTCTACGTTTATTCGCTCAATTAGTGAAATTGAGGTGGTTGACACGGATCAAGCAGCCACTGATGAAACGGCGCAGCTCAAAGAAAGAACGACAGTAGCCTTTGATTTTGGTCGCTTACAATTTGGCCCGGAAATGGCGCTTCATTTGTATGGCACACCCGGACAAGTGCGTTTCGATTTCATGTGGGACATTTTGATTAAGCAAGCCCATGCCTATATTGTCTTGGTCGCTGCTGATCGCCCTATGGAGTTTTTGCAAGCCAGACGAATTATGACGTTCATGCGAAAGCGCCGCACTATCCCCATGATTATTGGCTTAACGCATGTAGACTGTGACCGAGCTTGGAAACCTGAGAATGTGGCTATTGTCCTTGGTTATCCTAACCCCGAGACGCGTCCGCCTATCATCCAGGTGAATGCGAATGAAACGGCATCGGTTGCCCGGGCTGTTCTTAGCTTAGTTCGATACTCCTTTCAAAATAAGGCAGCGAGTCACTCATAGATTTGCCCTCGGCATTCCTAACTTGATTTAAGGTTGGGTCGATCGCGCTCTGGGTAAACTGACATTATGGGCTTTGTGAGAGGACACGCCGAATGTCATCGAAACGTCAGCTTCAAACCATCCTGAAGGAAAGATATGGTATCAACAAGAACATCAGCCAATCCCTGAGTTTGGATGATTGCGAAAGCTTGTTGAGCCTCCTGCGCCATCAGCCCAGTGCAGAGAAGTTGGTTGAAGCATTCGTCGAGAAGAATAGTGAGCTGTCGCAGAATAACCGCTACTACGGGCAGCGCCGTAGTCAAGCCGAGAAGAGGTTTGAGCAACTTCAAGCTGAGTATGAGCAACTAGAGCAGTCGATCGCGGATCTGGAAAAAGCCAATGGGGCGTTGGGCGATCGCAAAAAGCTTTTGGCTGACGAGCGTCGGGCTCTGGAATCCGAAATCAACACATTAACGGCTGAGAATCAGAGTCTGAGCATGAAGGTGCAAACCCTGACGACCCACAACGATGAGCTCGTTGAAGCGAACGACCAGCTAAAGCGGGATAACAAAGACCTCAAGAATATCGTGGATCAAATTCGTCTGCGGCTAGCGCGCGATACCAAAATGCTGCTGGACTATGAAGACAGTGAGATTCGCAAGGCATTAATCCGCCTGTTCCGCTGGACATTAGGGTAAGAGGGCGATCGCTATGGCAAGCAAAAAGAGCAAGAAGCGATTGTTTAGCGGCATGGGTTATCGCGATGTGCAGCGATCGAACGCCAACCGCAGACGTAAGCTACCCAGGGCAGAACAGAAGTGGTTGAAGGAAAATGGATACCGCAATGTTGGTTGGGATCCTGTCATCCGGCTCTATCAAAAAATTAATGATCTTCTATCAGCTGCGGATGCCGATGATCCAACCCTTGAAGTGCTATTTTTACAAGCCGAAAGCATTGGTAACAAATATCAAACGACCGAAGAAAGGGAGGCGTTCAATCAAGCGCTAAGCGTTGAGGTCGAAGCAATTTCTGAGAAAATTGACCAACAATTTCCAGACAATGAGGTCGAATTTATCGACTTCAGCCAGGTATCCCCTGCTTCATCCAGTCAACGGAGACGAGGAAAAACGACCAAAAAACGCAAATAAATTCTGGGGCTGCAGGATCCAAGGATGATTTTTTCTGAGAGGGGGCGCACCGCGCCCCCTCTCAGAAAAAATCATCCCCTCAATCAGCAATGCGTAAATTCTCTATGGGATCATGTTTATGTCTTCAGAAGAAAGCGAAACTCTCCAACAGCTTTTTAGAGCGGCTAACAAAGTTGGGAACAGGCGTTATCACAAACTCACCCAGCAAGATTTTGAAAACTATCGCAAGTTTGACTACTGGCGTTATATCAATGGTGACAGTGAGTGTGGGACGACTTCAGAAAGCCAAAAATGGGTCAGGAACAATTCGGAACGGCATTGCCCTATCTGCGGTATCCGATTTGATCGCTTTAGCGGCAGAAGTATTGACCATAAGTTGCCCCGTGCTCAATACCCGTGGCTGTCGTTAGATTTCAGAAACCTGTGGGTAATTTGTCATCACTGCAACCAGGAGAAGGGCGAAAGGCACTGGTATGAATATGAGCATTATATTTTCACAAAATACCCGGATCGGTATCAAGATGTTGTGTTTGCACGACCCCGGCAGCTACTCAAAAATTTGAGTGGAAAGTAGTCAAGGCAAGTAGATGTTAGTGGGTTGATGCGCTACATATTCAACAGCACAGGCTACAGGGAATTGGAAAAATCGTTGCAAAAGCCAGATGGTGATGAATGGATGCGTTATGCGATCGCTCACTCATCCGAATAGGAACTTTGTCAGAGACAGCTCCTTCCTGTTGCGCTGCTCCATCGTAAGCGTAGAAAATCAGCCGCAGGATCGTCACACATCTGCCATCTTCGCTGATTACACTAAGCATGTGGGGCTGCGCGAGAACGCAAGCCAACATGTCATCTAGCTGTTGTGGAAAGGCAATGCTGAAAGTGGGATCTAGCGCGTTTAGGAAACAGAGCTTGGGTATCCTTGCCATCGCCCTGGTGCTAGGAGGATGTGCGGCATCGTCTCCTATCTCCTCTGAGACGCCTGAGTCAGAGGCGGTGGTGCCGGAGGCGGTGGCGTCGCCTGAAACCGGAGAGGCTGCTGCTGCTGAGGCGATCGCCCAAGCACCCCAAAGCATTGAGCCAGTAACGCTAGTAGAAGGATTAGAGCATCCTTGGGGCATGGCCTGGTTGCCCGATGGCACCATGCTGGTGACGGAGCGCCCCGGACGCCTGCGGATCATTCGCGAGGGTCAGCTCGACCCTAACCCTGTACCCGGTGTCCCGTCTGTGCTGGCAGTAGGGCAGGGGGGCTTGCTGGATGTGGCAGTGCATTCCCAGTTCGCCGAAAATCCCTGGGTCTACTTCACCTATGCATCTGGCACGGCTCGCGCCAACCAAACCCAAATTGCCCGTGCCCGCTTCGATGGCAGCACCCTGAGCGATTGGACCGTGATCTTCGAGGTGGAGCGCGACAAATCGGATGGGCAGCATTTTGGATCGCGCCTTGCTTGGCTACCTGACGGAACGCTGCTTGTATCCATCGGCGATGGCGGCAATCCCCCCGTCGAATTGGATGGTGACCTGATTCGAAACCAGGCACAAAACTTGGGAACCCGCTTTGGTAAAGTGGTGCGGTTGAATTCTGATGGCTCGATTCCCAGCGACAATCCCTTTGTGAATACCCCCGATGCCGACCCCGCTATCTGGAGCTATGGGCATCGCAACATTCAAGGGCTGGCGCTCGATCCTGCAACGGACCAGATCTGGGTCACGGAGCATGGGGCGCGGGGCGGCGATGAGCTCAACGCGGTGCAACCGGGTAGCAACTATGGTTGGCCTGTGGTAACCCATAGCCGCGAATATTGGGGAGGGCAGATTTCATCTGAGCAGTCACGTCAAGGGATGGTCGATCCGCTGGTGGTATGGACTCCGGCGATCGCCCCTTCTGGGCTAGCGGTGTATCGCGGCGATCGCTATCCCCAGTGGCAGGGGCATCTGTTTGCGGGGGGGCTTGTCTCGCGAGATGTCCGCCGCATTGAACTGGATGCTAGCGGCACCGTAATCAACGAAACTCCCATCGACATTGGGCAACGGGTTCGCGATGTGCGCCAAGGCCCCGACGGCTTGCTCTACATCCTGACCGATGAACCCAACGGGCGCTTGGTGCGTTTGGAGCCCAGTTAACGGATATAGCTTAAAAGCCCTTCACGTTGGGGCGATCGCTTGCTATTCGGTGCTGAGTCGGGCGATCGCTCCACCATCCATAATCAATTCCTGCCCCGTCATAAATCCAGATTGTTCACCATCGGCTAGAAACAGCACGGCTTTGGCGATTTCCTCGGGTGTGCCTACCCGTCCCATAATCGTTTTCTGCCCTAAGTCACTGAGCAAATCTTCCATTTGCTCGCCACTGAGGTGCCCCCGTCGCAGGCCAGAGCGCAGCATTTCTGTGTCCACCGCACCAGGAAGGATGGCATTGACGCGAATTGTGGGGGCAAATTCGATGGCGAGGGCGCGGGTAAAAGCCGATAGGGCTCCTTTGCTGGTGGCGTAGGCCGCAATATTGGCGGAGGTAGCGACGGCATGAACCGAGCTAACGTTTACAATGCTGCCACTGCTGGCCTGGAGTAAGGCATGGGTTGCTTGAGCTAGACAAAAGACCGCCCGCACATTGACCGCCATCACCCGATCCCAATCGTTGATGCTCGTTTCGAGAATCGGCTGGCATATCTGTAGGGCGGCGTTGTTGACTAGGCTGTGGAGTTGGCCAAAATCCTTCTGGAGTTGGGCGATCGCCCCCTGAATTGCCGCTGGATCGGCCAGATCCGTTTCAAAATATCCATCCAGCTTCGCCACAGTGGAATCGTCAGCGGGCTTGCGATCTAGCCCCACTACTGCCCATCCATTTTGCTGGAATACCTGTGCCGTTGCTGCCCCAATGCCTCCAGCTACCCCCGTAATCAGCACCACCCGGCTCATGGGGTTTCCCCTGCTGCGGCACGGTTCAAGTCTCGCACCAGATTATCAATGGCAATCTGATTCACGCGCAACACTGCTTCACGGGTATTGGAACTATTGTGACTACCCCGAATCACCTGGTCGAAGGTGTTGAGAGGGTGGTCAGCGGCCAACGGCTCCGACTCAAACACGTCGAGGGCGGCAGCGGCGACTTGTCCGCTCTCTAATGCTGGAATAAGTGCCGATTCATCAATCAGCCCTCCCCGCGCCACATTAACAATCCACACACCCTTTTTCATCTGCTCAAACGCCGCTTGATCCAACAAATGGAAATTGTCAGGCGTAAGGTTGCAGGCTAAGACAACTACATCCGCTTGCTGCCACAGGTCTGTTAGCGAAACCGATTGCAACCCCGTTTCCTGGCAAAACGCGGCATCGATGGGGAAGACATCGTAACCCAGAAGCTCTAACCCCAATACCTGAAAGCGGCGAGCGATCGCCCGCCCAATGCTACCCACACCAATGATGCCAGCCACTTTCCCCCGCAGGGAAGTACCCTGAACCTTCAGCCATTTTCCTTGCTGCACAGCGCTATCCATACGATGCAACTGCCGCGCCAGCAGGATGGTGTAACCCAAGGCAACATCCGCCACTTCATCGCCAAACACATTCGGGGTATTCGAGGTAAAAATGCCCAGTTCCTTAGCGCGATCCAGGGCGATCGCATCCACTCCAATGCCCCACTTTGCCAGTGCTTTCAACTTACCCTGACGCCCAATTTCCAACACCTTGCCAGAAAAAGGATCGTCCCCCGCAATCACCCCATCAAACTCTGCAATCAACTCACAGAGCGCTGCTTCACTCATCTGTTGCTGAAACTCTGGCACATGAATCTCAAACCCCTCTTGCCGGAAGCGCTCCTGGCACTGGTCGAGGGTCATGATCATCGGAGGACAGGTAATGAGAACACGCCAGGTCATAGGAATTTGGAAGGGTGAATTTTAGACGTCGAATGGAACGTGAGAAATAGGCTCAAGGGACTACATAGAGAGGAGCATAGGCCGAACAGTTGTTATCGCCCAGGATCGTCTATTGAGATTGGCGATCGCGATACAAAAACTCTGCCACACGGAAATCAATTTCCTCATCAATATCCCAGGCTTCATCGCGATCGATGGCAAACATGAGCGGGTTGGAGCCAATGCGATTCTTGCGCTCCTCAAGAATTTTCTGAGTAAAGAGGTACAGGTTGGAGTTCTCTTCATACACAGGCGGCAAGTCTTGGGTACGAAGTAGCACATTGGGGTCATGGTTCATCGCCTGCCCTTGGGCATCGTAGAACCGAGTCTGTAGGCGAGTCACCCCAAACAAACTGTCATGCTCTGACTGGTCGAGAAATGTCGTGATGGCCTGTGACACGGTTGCCGACGTTAGCAGAGGGTTCGTGCTATGGGTCTGTAAATAGTAATCTGCGGGCACCTGTGCCACTGAGTTCAGCAATACATCGTTCATGGGGGTCGCCCCATCCCGCAGATGCTCAGGGCGCTCCAGCAGCTTCACAGATGGAAACTGCGTTGCCGCATCCTCCATGATGGTGGGGCTATCAGTGTCAATGCAAACTAAGCTGATCTGCGGGCAGTTCAGCAAGGTCTCGACGATGTAGTAGTAGAGCGGGCGTCCGGCAAACGGGCGATAGTTTTTTCCTGGAACCCGCTCGCTGGAATGCCGCATGGGCACAAAGGCAACAATTTCGGTCATGAACTTGCAACGCAGAAAACCAATGTTGAAATACCAGACCTATTAAACAAGAATGTGGGACATTTGCGATCGCCCTTCTTTAAATTTTATAATCACTCAGTGCTCATGTATTAGTTGAATACTAAAGCGTAAGTATTATGAATCTATTGATTTCAACTTAGGCTACTTTTGCTATAGACGAGTGGGAAATAGTTTGGCTCTTATTCGGTCTACCCAAGTCTTCAAACGCCATAGCTTGCTAGACTCAATAGAATGAATATGCAGTTCTAACTTTTCGACCCGTGAACGCAACTCCTTGAGTCTGAAAAGCTTTTTATTCCTTGCTCTGAGTCGTACTTTTATTGCTCTGATCTTTTTTCGCTGTATTTGCAAGCGTGAGTTTCTAAACTTGAGAAGCTGCTCACTTTTGCTGAGCTGCATTAGCAAATCTCTTATTTTTTTCTGTGATAGCTCGTTCTTTTTTATGAATATCTCAGATTGGCTTCGAATCTGACTGTTTTTTTGTTTGATTAAATTTGCGTATTCTGCAAGCTTTTGGTTTTTTGATCGAATAATCTTGTCCTTTCTATGAAAGTCATCAATAACATGATTCATATCTGTCTTTGCGCGCTTTAAATCTTTTTCTAGACTCAGAAAGAGTGTTCGCTTTCCATTGATAAGTTGAAATTCACTGAGCTCTACCTCAAATGTCTTGCCGAGTTTAGAAACTTTTTCATCTAGCAAGCGATCAACATATCGATATAGTTCTATATCTAACTGATTTCTTTCCTCCACCAACTTAATGATGGTGCTATCGATTTCAATATGTTTACCTTCTGAGTTGTTATAAGAGTTGTTGCCCGAGTGAACATTGATCCTCTTATAAAAAGGTGTAGACCAGCCCAATAAATATCGAAATAAGAGAATGGATTGATCAAATTTTTCTGTAATTCCTGCTAAGAGGAAGTGATGCTTAATATTTTCCTGAGCGCGGGTGAGGTGCTCTTGAGCGCAAGCCCCATAGCCTACATATCCGTCATACCAGCCAATACCTGCTAGTTGTCTCACCTGATAGTTGTCGGCTTCGAGAAAGGTTTCATCTTCTAAAAAGTCTTGTAAAGTCATCCGTTGAATCTTCTCGTGATGTTTGTGCCGCTCTTTTCGACGCATGTGATTGTAGAGCGAAATCACTCTATCCACAGGATTTCGTAGCATCGTTATGTAGGCTGCGGGTTTGTCGAGTACCTCGTGCAGCCCAAAAGGGTAGTGGCCCGTAACCAGATGGAACTGTTGCCTCTCCTCAGGCGATAGGTTTTTCCAGTGGTTAATTCCTTTGTTACCCATGTAATTGAGTCCCATAAAGAAGTGTCCAAAGATCTTGTCTTGGGCATACTCACGTATCAGAATTTCTCGGGTCATGGTTGACCCTCCTGTCTTGGGTACGTGAATGTAAAACAGCGTAAATCTTGGCTCTAGATAGTCCTCTAAGGACCCGATGTAAAAGTCGTCTTGGATATTCATATCCAAACTACCTTAGTTACAAAATCTTCAACTCTAGCGTTATCAGTGGAAATCTATTGTTAGTGAAAATCTTGTTTGAGACTGTTTTTAAAAAAAACCTCTAACCGCTTTAATATCATTAAGGCGTTAGTAAAGCAAAGTTGAATAGTTTAGTATTACAAATTTGGCCAACTGGAAAAACGATGAGGATACTAAATTATACTGGGAAATCGAGAAGGCTCGATCGCGAACTTTTAGAATTAGTAAGTGCGCTCGAGAGAAGCTTCCTGAGAATTTTGGTATGCATGGCTTTGAGTATAATCGACTGCTGCCCTTGATGTTGCAGCCGGCTCCATCGGGGAGTTTATCCTTCGCAAGCCTCTGGGGTAGTAGAAAGTTTGCTTCAATTGACCAGTTACAGGAGTGGTACGCGAAAATCCTCGATAGGTACCCCAAAACTGCATGAAGCGAAACATGGGAATATCTATCACATTATCTAGAACAACTCTATCGTGGCAGGCATGGAAGTAGTCGCTCAGCGTATTGCTGGCAAACAAGCGCACAAAGTCCCAAAGGTTGAAGTGCTCTTGGGGAAAAATATGTTTGAGGGCGATCGCTTCTCTCCGATAGCGGTTGTAAATACGCTGAGGCGTTTCCTCATGGACATGGATGATCTCGGCGTCAGCGCTGTAGGCGATGTGATAGCCTCGCTGCATGACGCGTCGCGCCCAGTCAAGATCCTCTAGGCCGGTCAAAGCTTCGTCGTAAGGTAGCTGCTCCCACAAACAGCGACGGATAGCAGCGTTGGCGTTGTTACAAAAAGGATGACGTTGGCGTGGTTGAGACTCTTCCCCAAACCAGGAGGCGAAAAGCTGATGTTCAGAATACTTAGTAACGTCATTGCCTCGTTGCTTGCCATAGGCCAGAGCAATATCTGGAGTCTCAAAGGGCTTCAATAGCTGCTCAAGCCAGTCTTTATAGACAGGATAGACATGAGCGCTGGCGATCGCAATAAATTCTCCCGTCGCCTGCTGGCAACCTAGATTGAGCGATCGCCCAAAGGAAAATTCCTCAGGACGAATAGTGACCAGCTTAATTGGATAGCGGGAGGCAATGGCAACAGTCGCGTCAGTTGAGCCAGAATCTACAACGATAATCTCCAACTCATCCCAGAGCGTCTGTTGCATCAACCCACTCAGCAGCCGTCCAATGTGCTGCTCTTCGTTGTAGCACCGGATGACAATAGAACACCGAGGATTGGTCATGGCGATCACTCACTCTATTCAACTACCACACCGATTTATCTTAGCCCCAAGAATTGCGCTTCTGCTGCCCGTGGGCTTTTTGTTGGCGTTTGTTGGCGAGGCGTTTTACTCGCCGCCTCAGCGCTACAATTGCTTGCTGATTTTCCGTCTTTACCTGCTCCAACTCTACTGCTACATAACTTGCTTTAGAAGCGGCATGGCCTACAAGCAATAGCAATAATGTGGTACCACCAGTAGCAAAAAACCATTGGTAGGGTTCTTCGGCTGTGAACGCTAGAGTATTGAGTACGATTGCTAGGATTGCGATGACTACAGGCCAACGGCTGTAATATGCCAAGACTTTTCTAACAGCAATGAATCGCGATTGAGAAACCTGTCTATTTTGCGATGTATCCTGACTCGATGCCTTTGGAACATTAGCAGGGGTCGTTTGTCTTGGAATCTGTCGAGAGCTACTAGATATATTGCTCTTGGTCTGGGGAGTCGCGAGTGTAGCATTGCTACTAGGCTGCCTCAGGTTTCTAATTTCAGCATCTGATAGAAAGCTGTTCACTTCTGCTTCCCCAGTACTCATTTTTTTGAAAGCAAACATCTTCAGAGAAACACTTTGGGAGACCTCTCGAACTGATTTCAGAGCTGGGGCAACTCGATTCCATCGGTTGAGGGTAACATCAGAATTTGATGCGTAGCTGCATCTAAAGGTAGCTTGCCCATCCACAGTAGGGGGCGAAAGCCATTCAAAATCTTGCGCATCGATAACTTTTCGATAAATATCTATAACATGAACCCGCTGAGTGCGCTCATCGGATATATAAAGATCGATAGCGTGAAGCATGATTCCGCCAGGCTTAAGAATGCGACAACAGTCGGAAAAGAAAGCCTCTAAAGCCACATTTGGAACATGTTCAACGACTGAGATGGAAAAAACTACATCAAAATGGTTATCGGGGATACTCGTGTCATTCTCCCCCATATAGGCGCGAACTAACTTCACACCTGGGATATCAGGCACATCAGTTGGCCCGTTCCCTGCTCCCTCAAGCTTGTCTATATTCCAACATTCGTTTTCCTTGGATAGAACTTGAAGGACGCGAGATTTACCGCCTCCGATTTCGGCAACTTTTAACTCTTGCCGACCTGATAAGATTGATAAAATCCAGCCGTCTTGTATACCCTTTAGACTCACATTTTTATGATCAGCTAGGGACTTGTTAAGCCACTCAAAATATTCTCTTTTGTTTATTATATCCAGCATGATTTGGTAAGTTTAATTCTGAACTATGTGGAGAAGTACGTTCATCTTTGAGGTCAATGTGACTTATGACAGCCACTTCGTTGAAAATTGAGATAACTCGTCATCTGTATAGAAGTGTTTGGCATAGCGAGAGTTATACATTTGATCGATATAGCTGTCTGGCAGAAATAAATATTCTTTGAATGCTGTGTAAGCATCCTTGTAAACTTTGTCAGATGCCATATTTGCAGACTGTAGTTCAAAATCCTGCAATCCCATAAAATCATTAAATGCATCTTTATAACAGCTATTTAGACTTTCCAGCCTAATGAGAAGTAAATTTACATGATCTTTTCGATAAATAGAATATCCTCTAGCTTTGTCAAAAGGTTGGCTAAAAATATCAATGCCGAAAACCTCTTTAATGTGTAAGTCAAACCAGTTCAATGGTAGATTATGCGGATAATTACTAAGAAAGGTAGAAATGGCAAAATCAACCTCGTCTTTTTCAATTCTTTTTGCGCTCAGATAACTGGGAAAGAACAAATTCAAGTCTAGATTTTCAAAGAAGGCAGAAATATTGCGTGCGATCGGATCTCGCACTAAAGTGATTAAGTTCCACGTCTTGTCACTTTTATGCTTAAGCTCATGAATGAGAAGCAGTGTTATCAAATAATGTTGTTCGATTAGCAATCTGCTAGATATGCCTGAATTGATGAGCCGTCTGTAAAGCATCTTATAAAACGCTTGCTCATTCAATGCATGAGTATGTAAAATGAGGGAAGAAGGAAACGCTTTTAATAATGAACCATACAGTCCCGACGAACCAACCTTTCCCATCTGGTGGACTAACGTAATCTCGGAATCTTGGCTAATTCTATCGATGATTTTTCTGTTGAGTTGTCCAATTTCCGCATGAGGCAAAACTAGCTTCAATATTTGAGGGAGTTCAACATGATGCTCTTTAAATAAATTCTCAGAATTATGTTTCCACGTGCCATTTTCTTTAGGAAGCGTTTGCAAGTAGAAAGAATATCTAGCATCAACACATTGAAGGGTTTGTGATAAGCGCTTTTGCTCCCTCTGAATTTGAAGCATTATTTTCTTTGTGTCATCTGTACCTTCAAGAGGTCTTGCTATAGTTTTTGAAGCTAGCTGAGATTCAGACTTTATTTGATTGCTTATCTGTTGGGCTTTAAAGCTTATATCTTTTGCTCTCTTGCTTATACTAATTGCATTCTTTGCTTTCTTCCGAAGTCTAACAAATTCAGCCTTTCGAAGCTTATGATTCTGTTGGCTCTCTTTTTTTAACGCTTCGACTTCTGCAAGTGCGGAGGTCGCTCTGGCAGCTACATGTCCAATAAGAAGCAAAAAAAATAAGTTGCCTGCTACTATTAAAAACCATCCATATCTTGGCTCTAAGAGTAATGCACCTGCATTTAATCCAGTACCTAAAATAGCGAGTAAAAATATACTCGGTTTATAGTAAGCAAAAATTCTCTGGATTAAGTTTGTGGTGCGTTCAGTCATGTTTATACAATTGGTATAATTTCTTGTAGATACTATACGCTAAAACGGTTACATAGAATCGTTACAAGAATTGGCCAAAGAATCTAGCGACGCCTTTTGATACTAAGCTTGCTTTACTGTACGGTAACCTAAGATGATAATACATAGGCATAAATGAAAGTGTTGCATGGTTCTCTGCCTCATATTTGCTCTCCTTTGATTTAAGCAAAAACTGTATCAGCCTCCATCCAGAGGTGTTTGATGAAAACGATTACTGTCATAGGTAATGGGCCAAGCCTTAGGGAGTTTGATTTCTCTGCTCTGGTGGCTTTAGATACCCTGGGAATGAATGCAGCCTATCGCTATTGGGAGCGAGTTAACTGGTATCCCACCCACTACTGTTGCCTCGATCCAGAACTAATCGCCACGCATCATACCGCGATTTGGGCTCTTATTGTAGAAGAGCGCGTAAAAACAGCATTTTTGCATGGAGATTTTTTAGAGTTTTTTCCAGATGCTGCACAGGACAAGCGCTTTGTCTTCCTCAACCAATTTAATCGCAACGGGTATGGCGACTTCGGTGAACGATATGGATTGCCGTTTATTGAGAGCCGAGCATTTTACAGTTCTCAATCGGCAAAAGTGACAACAGGAGCCTATGCGGTGCGCTATGCGATTTATTTGGGCTACCAGCGGATTGGGTTGTTGGGAATTGATTTGCGCTACATAGGACAGATTCCTGAAGCGATGCCTAACGGAGATCTACGACTAGTGATGGAGAGGACGCCCACGCACAATCCAAATTATTTTTTTGATGACTATCAAAGAGAGGGCGATCGCTTCCAAGTGCCCAATCCTGAGATCCACAATTTTGACTTGCATCCTGCCTCCTTCGAAGCATTACGCGACGATTTGGTACAGCAACGGTTGGAGGTGAGCATTGTCAATTGCAATCGCCAGTCAGAGCTTCATGCTAGAGGTATCTTCCCTTACCGTTCGTTAGGGTACTGGCTAAGGCAGCAAAAACTAGATGCGTTGGTAGTTTTAACTCAGGTGAGAGAGGGCGATCGCATCCTCAAAATGTTGAAGCTGTGGCAACAGCCTGCGTTTATTCCATTCCTCCATTTTCAGGATCGGGAAAAGGTCAAACTTATTTTCACTTTCACAGGAGAAGAAGATGTTTCCTTACAATCGTCGATCCGACAGATATACGAATCAAGCATCATTCTTCAGCAGTGCTTTCATCCACCAGAGTTTCACTTCTTTGTCTTACCTGAAGGCGAAGATGTATACATCAAAGATGGTGCTGTGCCTCTAGGAAGAAAGGGCTTTGCCAGCGGGCCTAACCAACAGTTTTTTCAAACGCTATTTGTGTTGCATGAAACCTGCAACTATGCGCTGTTTATAGAAACGGATTGCCTGCCTCTGCGTCCTGATTGGTTAGGAACATTGTGTGAACAGGTGCAAACTCTCGACGAGTTTTGGGTGATGGGCAGTCACTATCGTGGCAAACTGGCCATGTTTAAGCATTTTGCTCGGCATATTAATGGAGTTGCTATATATGCGGTCGGCAACCCCAAATTTATCGAGTTTGCTAGAGAGTGGGAAGCAATTTTAGATCACGTTGTTGCGCATCAGAACCCTGTTGTTGCCTATGATTCTGTGTTGGAATATTTCTTCTACTATGAGTTTATGAATTCGAAGGGTAGCGGTAAACGCTTGAACCCTAATTCCAATGGCTGGAAACTCTTCCAAGGAACCGCAGCCTACTTTAGATATACCGACTACATCCTCAATTTCAGCGATGCAACCGATCAGGATGTGTCAGGCGATGAATTTCTACGCGCCATCAGAATGCAGTACGATCAGGCTTATCTAATTCACCATAAGACTCTTTGCGAAGATACCTATTATCGGGTGTCGGAAAATTCGACAACCGATCGGTTGTTCTCAAGCCCTAGCTCTCCTGAAAAGTCGTCTACTTTATTACCTTCCGCGCAATCCTATAAGCAAGAAAGTCAGTGCAAAAACCTTGTTGAGGAAGACTTGAGCGATTGCTCTCAATCTAACTTGATTCCTGCAACTAATCCAGCCCTCTCAGTAGCCTTAGATAATAATGATAATTCTCAGCATATATCTGCTGCGCCTCCGATTTCTGTGTTCAAGTTCATCATCCGTGCTTTCTCAAGCAAAACCCTTGCGATTGCTCTTTTGGCTATTGCACTCAATACAGTCGGTTCAATTGAGGCGATTCCCTATCATTGGATATTTACAGCTAGTGGAACCATGTTCATATTGCTACTGATTGGATGGCTACTGGGAAAGGTTGGTGATGTTGCGAAGACGAGCGATCGCTTACAAAGCTCTCTAGAAGAGACTCAAAAAACAACAAAAGAAGTTGCAACAAATCTAGTCAAGCTGTTAAGAAAATAATGCAGTACCCTAAAAGCTAGAGAATTTCTGCACTAATTAAGTGTTTATCTGATTAGCTACAAAAACACGTTATCCATTCTTGAGCTGTTTTGCTTTGATTCGTTTTCTGAGAGTAGCGATCGCCTTCTGATTTTGCTGTTTGACTGTTTTCAATTCTTGCAGGACTGTATCAGCTTTTGAAGCGACGTGACCAATTAAGAGAAGCAAGAGCAAAGTCCCGCTAGCTACCATAAGCCACTGTGATACGCCACTGAGAAACAATGCTCCCGTATTTAGGGCGATTGCTAAAGCTGCAACCCCCACAGGCCAGCGGCTATAGTAGCGTAGAATCTGACCTAGCAAAGAAGCCACGGGCTGCTGCGGAGAAACCTGCTCGCCTGACGACTGTTCTAAGCGGCCTGAATTACCTTTTGAAGGTAAAGTTTCAGTGATTTGTTCTGAGCCTAAAGAAGTCTGTTGAGGCGTAGCAGCAAATGGTAAATATGGAGGAGTGTCTATGGTAGGAAAGGGTTTTTTCTGCCATATCGCAACTCCTGGAGTAAACCAGGAAACAAATTCAAGGTTGATTAAGTTCCCCCCGTACATCTCTTTAATTTTATGCAGTGCGCCAAACACTCGCTGATCTTCATGGGATTCTGCAATTTGATAAGTGTTATCGAAAATTACAATGCTATTATCTTCAAGCAATGGATAAATTAACTCAAATTCTTGAAAAACATCTTCAAGTAAGTGAGAGGCATCTAAGAAGGCAATGCGGACACTTTTCACTTCCTCTAAAATGCTCTTCAGTACCTCTCTAGAATCTCCTAGTCGACAGTCTACTAAGTCTAAGATTCCTGCTTTAGAGAGATTATCTTGTGCTCGTGTATGATTTTCTGGAAGAAGCTCAACGCTATAAACTTGCCCATCATAATGAGAGTCTTTTAATGCCTGAGTAAGGGCAATTGTAGAGCATCCAACATTGCTACCTGTTTCAATAATGACATTAAATGAATCAGGATTTAGGTGAGATAAGATGATGTAATAGATCAAATTCCAGCCAGGATAACCAATTGTTCGACCTGTCTTTTCAACAGCTTGCTCAATTGAATTAACACCTTCTTCTAACTCAGCTAAGACAGAATTTGGAAGAAGGGATTTGTGATAGTCGAATCGTCTAAAGAACTTTGGTTTTCTCATCTCTATAAATCATTGTCAAGTTAGGAATTGTTCTGTCATTAAGCTCACGTATGCGCAAGAACTTCCTATGATGCGCTTGAAACTCTAAAGACAGCCGATCGCTTACTGGCTCCGATAAATTGAACTTGTGGATGATTTAGCACTTCAGAATCTACAAACTTTGCTACATCAGGCCAATTTGTTCCATAGTCATCAAACATAATATAGCCTCCTTCTTCCACACATTCCAGATAATTTTCAAAGTCAAACTTTACCCCCTCATAGGAGTGATCACCATCAATAAACAACAGATTATATCGATTCTGCTTAACAGTTTCTAAAATCTTGGGGTCTGTGCTCAAGCCTTGGGCAACGGTAACGTCACTGAACGGTAAATCTAGCTGCCGCATGTTGTGGTCGAAGGTATCTCGGCTAATAGGTACCTGTGTAACCTTGTCAAATCTACTTTCACCGTAATAGCCATCTAAGGGATCAATCGCGGTGAGATGAACTGTCTTGAAATACCCACGACAGGTTTCATAAATAATTCCCAGATTAATCCCAAATAGAGAGCCTATTTCAAGCACCGATAGCCTCTGCCCAGCAACGCTGCGAGCAACTAAGATTCTTAGCAGCATGTCCTCGACAGTCGAAGCGAGTCTTCCTGAGCAAGTATCTTCAATTAGGCAGACACGATGTGCTAAATAACCTAAAGCACGTCGATCCATTTGAATGCCCAAGAGCGGAAACCATTGTTTTTTAAGAGTTTCAATATGTTCGTCTGTAAGATGTCGATTAAAAATTTGGAATAGTCGATAGTTATCTGTGTTGACCTGTTGTCCAGATTTAGAGATTGCTCTCTCTAAGACGACTAAACGTTCACTTATCTCATTAGATTGCTCTAAAGATTGATAAGCAACTTGTTCTACGACATCGACTTTGTCTAGCTTAGAGTTAAGCTGCTTGGTAAGTTCATTTGTTTGGCTGATTTTCTCTACGCTATTTGCCAGATTCTCAACGTCATTCAGGGCTTTACTACTCTGGCGTAAAGCCAACCTGGAACTTTGTCTAATTTTTTTGAGTTTTGCAGGAGGGTAAGTCCTCTGAATCTGATTGGCTTGCTCCAATTCTTGTGCTAAAGCCAGTGCATCCTTCGCTTTAGAAGTTGCATAGCCAATTAGAAACAGAAAGATAAACATTGAAACTCCTGCATAAATCCAGCGGAAGGGCAATGTTTCTATCATGCCAGCATAATTGAGCCCAACGGCTGCTATAGCCAAGACCAGAAAACCCTGGCGGTAATTCTGAGAAACGCGCTTGAACAAGCTATCTGTATGTTGAGAGGCTATCAATTGCTCATGCTTCAGCCCTTGGTGTGAAGTAGAAGAGTTGTTGTTCGGTTCTGGTGATGTCATGGAATAGATACGTCCTGGAAGGAGAGAGAATAACACCAGGCTTACTACCTGAAATTATCACCAATTGGAGTCCTTTTCATAGCCAAGTTGAATGAGCAAATCACCATATTGCTCCTGAAATGCTTGCTTTAGAGTATCTGTGAAATAGTCTCTCCAATTTCCAGGCAAACCCTGCCTTAGATGAGAATTGATGTCCTCTGAGCCAAGTGGACGACCTGAGCGTTTTGCAAAGCTGTGTTTGTCTACTAGCTTGCTTAGTTCATCACTATTAAATTCAATCTCAAGATGGTCGAAAATCTGACGGAAATGAAATGAAGGAGCTTCAATCAAATCTTCGTACTTCACTTCAAGAATTGACGCAATTTGTCCAAATGGCCAATTCTGAATTTGTTGAATCATTCGAATGTGGGGAATGAGTTCTAATAGACCTTCTTCAGTGCTTAGGTCTAATAGTTTCCGGCGCAGACTGAGGACAGTTGTGTCATTGACCGAATGGTTGTTCCGCCAGCTCCAATATTGAGATACTAAAACATCTCGTGGATCTCGAATAAGGTGAAAGCCCCGCGAATTCTTTCCTTGCAGCATCAGATGCAGATAATCTGTCGTTGCATTGACGTGACATTGAATTAAGACTGGAGCTTCCAAATATAAGAGGGCGTTGTTTGTTCCACCTTCAACCGCGTAGCTCCACTTATGGCGTTCGCAAACATCGTATAAAACAGGGCGCACCCAATTTGTCGCACATTTGTGATGCCCAAAATAGAAGAGTGTTTTTTCGAGCTTTGGAAGAGTCTGAATCGTCTGGTGAAAGGTTTTTGATGGTAGATCTAGACAAACAGCAGCACGATTAGCCTGATCCAGGGCATAGGAGGCTGTTGCCATTGCATTGCTAGCTGTACGCTGTGTGCCCGTCTGTGACCGTTCTACCTTCTCCAAGGTTTCCGCAACTCGATTGAGCTTTTTCGTTGTCAAAGCTAAGTTATCTGTTGTCAAAGCTAAGTTATCTGAGCTTTGTCCCGCTAGACCTAGAGCTTTTTCTCCTGTTTTCAGGGCAGTTTGGGTAAGATTCTCAACATTATAGAGTCGCTCATTGGCATGAGTAATCGAACGCGCCGTAGACAGAGTTGTTGCATTTAAGGCGGCCAAGCTACCTTCAAGCTTTTGTGCATGGGATGAGGCTTCTATGGCTTCCTGTCTTGCGAGTTTGACGCGTTGAAGGGCACGATTTCCCTGACGGTAGGCTAGTCTGGCCTTTCCTCTTGTTCCTTTAGCGATTGCTTTTGCCTGATCAGCGGTATTCTGGGCTGATTCAATGACACGATCTGAGCGCGTTGCAGCATGGCCTACTAGGAGTAGGGTTAGTGCTGTACCTCCCCCTGTAAATGCCCAACGAAATGGGATCTCTTCGATCATTCCGAGGCAATTACAAGCGATCGCCAGCACTGCAACCCCTAAAGGCCAACGGCGATAGTAGCGAACAATGCGTTTAAGCAGGTAATTTGTCCGTTCCACAGAGCCATTATCCAGAGGTGGGTTTGAACTCAAAAGCGGCTCTGAGGACGCAGACGTCTCTTTAGGGTGACTGCCATTGCTTTGAGAGGTTTGTCCATTCATGTCTAAAGACACTGAACCATTAGAACTGGTTCCATCGTGATGGACTGAGGCACGCCCTTGAGAAGCAGAGGTTGACATAGAGGTCTGTGATGTTCGGTATAAGGCGGAGGGAGGGTCTGTCTTAAAAGGCTTTCGGGCGATCGCCGCAGCTTCCGGGAAGTTTGGAGCTTCCTCCAATACCGACAGACTCCTCTCAGCGGCACTGCTCAATGAGCTTTGAGAGTGCAAGTTGAAGGTAGACGAGCCATTCGTAATAGAATATACACCGCTATCCGCATAAGAACTAGCTGTAGCTCCCATAATTGCTCCTGCAAGGGACGTCCAGTTGTTTTTAAGAAAAAACGTTGTACTGGCGTGGTAGGTCGCTTTAGAATAAGCAGGATAGTCTTTCAAGATGTTGACAATGGCTTCTACCAAGGCCGAGCCTGTCAATTCGTTGACTGCAATACCACAATGCAGTTGGTTGATGAGATTGCCTAACCAGGTTTCTGAGAAAGCAACAACAGGGATACCGCAATGGATCGCGTCGATTAACAGACCGGAGGTGCGTTTAGAAAAAGCGAGTACGCCATGTTTCTGCTTTGAATAGCTGTCCGGCAAATAGGGTAAGACAATAATATGACTATTCCGTATTAAATCGACTAGATTATCCTTCTCTAATGCCCCTTCCAAAACTTCTGAATAATTTCGAACCTCATCAATAAACTTTTGTACTGATGGGGATGTTCTTTCGGGTTTAGGATGTCGAACTATACACCGAATTGAGTATGATTTGTTATTTTTAATATACTCTGAAAGCCCTTTTAAGGTTTCTATTGTGAACTCATACCCTTTGTTGGGTAGAAGGCTGCCAGGGAAGAGTATCGTGAATTGATTAGGCGGTACCGAGCGACCTTCTAGGGGTTCGGATTTCAACCGTAGAAACATTGCATCATCAATCGTTGTACTAGGATGAGGAAAAACAGGTAAATGGAAGCCTGTATAGCTTAGCAAGTCAGCCTGCATTTCCTCAGTCATAACTGACAGATCTATTCGACGTTCATTTGCACAGTGTGTCAGTAGGTGCTGCCAGCGGGGGAGAAAAGCGGCATCTGAAATATCGGTAAAAGAAAGCCAGAATAAGGTGATCACCCCACGAACATTAGGATATGCCTGTAATATCTCTACAAATATCTCGGCATGATAGAGACTTCCGCAGTACAGATATAGGATGAGATCGGATTCTGGGCTTTTCTGAATGATTTCTTTGACAGCTTGAATCAGCTCTTGTTTTGAAGTCTGTTTAACCGAATCGTCGGGCTCTGCACCGCGCCCTCGACAGTTGCCAATTGTCCAAGAATTGACTGTCAACACAGGGCGGATGAAATTTCTTTGGGCAAGTAGATCAGCTTTCAAGGATCGATTGCAAAGACTGATGTATTGAATACCAAGCTTTTGAAAAGTTCCATGGAGTAAGTCCTCATAGGACAAGAAATGTCCAATCTCATCTACAGCATCTGGGTTTACAGAAACGACGATAGATTCTTTGCTGAGTTGCTCTGAAGAGGCATGTGATTCATGGCTGTCATTTCTGAGATCATTTTGCTTAGGTGAGGTGGATTCCACATTTACTGTCGGACTTTGACCTAAAGCAAACTGATAGATGTCTTCACAAATTTTTCTGTTGTGGATGATGTATGAATTATTAAACTTCTCTCTTATAAATCGCAGAAAAGATAAATTAGCTGTTTCTACATCTACTTTGCCGCTGTAGTTTAGCGTATAGTCCGAATATCTTAGTTTTGAGGCAACCCTTTGAAACAGTTTCCATCCGTCTGACTCCGGATCGAGTGCCCTCTGCTGCTCTATGTTTGTTTGAAAGTCATAATAGAAAAAGTGCTCTAAAACACAGTCATATGCGAGAGTTTTGTCTCTAGTGGAAATGACTTTATCTAAAGTCGCCTGCCATGTTTTAGCAAACTCGATGAACTCTTCATTGCCAACTGCGTAGACTGCACTACCATTGATATGGCGAGCAAAGTGTTTTGGGACAGGCAACTTACCTCTATAATGGCTTCCTAAGATCCAAAAATCTTCACTTTCTTGAACGAGTTCACACAGTTTCCCAAGCCAATCTGGTCGAATGGGTAAGCAATCCGTTTCCATAAAAAAGACATGGTCACACAGCCCCTTCATTGCGAATAGACTGTGGAAGAACTGTTGGTTGGGGCCACTCTTTAGGCCCTTATCACTAATTGGGGTGTTTTTGTCTCGCACATATACGTCTTCCCCTTCAGGCAACAGGAAGAAGTGAAACTCTGGTTCATAAAAACATTTCTTCAGGATGCTGCTTTTAGAGTATTCATGCAATATTTCAGCTTTTAGCACCTCATCTTCATGCCCAGTAAAAGTGAAGACTAACCGTAATCTTTCATAACTTTTAAAGTTTAGGAATGGAATAAATGCGGGCTTTTGCCATAGTTTCAGATTGTTCAGAATGCGATCGCGCTCTCGCACCTGTGTAGGGATGACCAGGGCTCCAAGCTTTTGTCGATGAATAAAGTCTTCAATCGCCGTGTAGGGGAAGGTTCCTCTTGCGTGTAGCTCTGAACGTGTATTGCAGTTGACAACAGATACATTAAAGTCTCGGAGGACAATGTCGTCACGCAATACTTCAAAGGAAACAGGATGTAAGTCGAAATTATGTACTTCTGGATTCGGAACCTGGAAGCGATCGCCTGCTTGCTGATAATCATCAAAAAAGTAGTTGGGGTTGTGGTCTGGTGTTTTCTCCATGACCAGCTGGATCCCCCCTTTCAGAGTAGCTTCTGGAATCTGCTCAACATATTTCAAGTCAATTCCAATTAAACCTATGTCCTTATATCCCAAATGGATGGCGTAACGGACTGAATACGCTCCCGTCGTCACCTTCCCAGGTTGTGAACTTTTAAAGGCATTACCCTCTTGCCAGACAATGCCATATTTAGAGCCAACTTCATCACACCATTTGCGCGAAAATTGATTCAAGAAAACATAACGCTTATCTTTCCCTGCATCAGGAAAAAACTCTAAAAAACTTTCATTCAAAAAAGCAGTTTTTACTTGATTCTCTTCTACCAAGCGCCTAATAGCTTCATGGTGGGTTGCAATGAGTTCAACGTCTAGGCAGCAGTAATGTGTTGGATACCAGTTGATTCGATCCCAGTAACGATAGGCTGCGTTCATGCCTAATGCATCAACATTGGAGAGTGTGGTGAAGTCAAATCCTCTCAGGCTAGGCCCATTACCAATCACTACAATTTTGGAGTTCATGAAATCACCTATAGCTAAAGAGCAAAAAGGATCGAGTTTTACTAGGATAACGTAGGTCTTCGATTCAACTTACGCAGTCATAAATTACATCTTTGCCACCAAAAGAAAGCTCATGAAAATAAACCTTTTATTATGAGATTGCAAGAAATTCGTCCTGCTCAACACCCGAATTAAGGGGATAGGTTTTAGGAGAATATCGGATTTCCGCGTACATTACTTTCCCAATTACCGTTATTTTAAGAAATACATAGAGAAACTCATCGAGAACATTTAGCGGGAAGGCTATAATTTCGCACTATATACTTTCCTAAGAGTCTATAAATGATCTGCGATCGCCTCTCTTTACTTAAAGGCGATTATGTAAAGCGATGTGAACAAACTGCCCTAGAGTTTACCAGACCCTGCCGATGATTTCTTATACAATCTCAATTCTCTCAACCTCAGAGCTTATTTGAGATGTTGATTGTTAATCATTAACACGCCCCGAGACTTAGGCTTGTTCGATGGGGTGCTTCAGAAAATTTTCGAACATCTGATGTTCTTCTGGGTTGCCGACGACGAGGAGGCGATCGCCCACTTCTAGCACTACATCTCCGGTGGGATAGCTGAGGGTATGCTTTTGGCGCTTGATGGCCATCACCGTGGTGCCGGTTAGTCGGCGAATATTTGCCTGGGCCAGGTTCTGTCCGACTAGGGTAGAACGTTCGGGTAGCGGGTACCAATGGTGGTGTAGCCCCTCGATTACCGTTTCGATATCAGCAGATCCCCAGTATTCTGCTCGCTCTGGCAGAATGTCGCGGTAGCGTCCGTTGCGGTAGTGGTTGACGAGTTGCTGCACGGCATAGGTACCATCGCCAAACCGAAGCAACATATGGGCTCCCATTTCCAGAGCTGCCTCAAATTCGGGCTGCACGACTTCCTGGGCACCCAACTGGTATAGCAACTCAATTTCCGCATTGACATGGGCGCGTACCGTCACATCCAGATCAGGAGAGAGGCTGAGCGCGCGTTGTAGGGTGAGGCGGGTTGCCATAGGGTCGGGGAGGGCGATCGCCATGGCCTTGGCGGCATGAACTCGAGCTTTTTCTAGCAACAGGGTGCTGGAGGCATCGCCGAAGAGGTAGGGAATTTGGCGATCGCGCAGGGTTTGCAACGCGGCTTCGTTATTATCAATCACCAGCATGGGGTGCCCCTGGAAATAGAGCATCCGCACCAGGGTTTGCCCAACGCGTCCAAACCCTACCACGATCACATGCCCTGTCATCTTTTCTTCTTTTGCTAGAAAATCTGCGGAAACCTTTGTGGGAGCTAACAGAGGTTGCATGGCTGGAATTTGCTCTAGATAGCGCAACGCATAGGGCGTCATTTTGAGCAAAAACGGGGTGATCAGCAGTGTGGCTGCCGTTGTTCCTACAATTAAGCCGTATAAGTAGGATGGAAAAAGCTCCATGCTCTGGGCTGTCCCCGCTAGCACAAAGGAAAATTCACCGATCTGGTTAATGCCCAGGCCGACCATGAGTGCCGTGCTGAGGGGATAACCAAACCCGCGCACGATGCAGGTGGTAATTATGGCTTTGCCGACCATCACGATCGCCACCAATTTCACCAAAATCCAGGCATTGTCTAGTAAGAAAATCGGGTCAATGAGCAGGCCAATGGAGGCAAAAAAGAGCGTGGCAAAGACATCGCGCATAGGTAAAACGCGATCGAGGGCATGGTCGGCATACTCCACATTCGACAGCATGAGCCCCGCCACAAATGCCCCCATCGCTACGCCCAGGCCGATGGCATAGGTAAACAGGGCAATTCCCAGGCACAGCACTAAAATGCCCAGCAGAAACAGTTCCTGAGAGCCCGTTTGCACCAGCCACCGTGTCAGCAAAGGCACAACCCAACGGCCAAATAGCAGCGCCCCTCCCAGAAACAAGAATGATTTCAACAATGCTACGAACAGTGCCGAACCGATCATTTCAGGGGGTTGCGTGAGAGCAGGCAGCACCGCCAGCATGATCCCCAAGCTCAAGTCCTGCACAATCAGCACGGCCAGCATAATCTGCCCATGCACCGTATCGACTTCATTGCGCTCAATCAGACTTTTTAATACCACCGCTGTGGATGACAGGGATAACACGGCTCCGAGAAAAATGGCCTTGGGGATGGTTTCGACGCCACCCGAGAGGTAGGCCACACCACCTCCGAGGAGTAAGGTCAGGACAATCTGTAACGTCCCACCTCCCAATGCAATTCGGCGCAAGCGCAGCAGTTCCTTTAGGGAAAATTCAACCCCCAAGGCAAACAGTAGGAGCGCGACACCAACCTCCGAGAGCACCTCAATGTCACCCTCTAGAGAAACCAACCCCAACCCAGCAGGCCCAATGACCATGCCACCTACCAGGTAGCCCAGCAGTACAGGTTGGCGCAACCGATTGGCGATGTAGCCCCCTGTCGCTGCTGCTCCCAGCACTTTCACCATGTCTACAATCAGCGTTAGCTCGGCTGCCATACAAGATTCCCTCAAGCCTGTCGGTCGTTATCTATTTCTAGCGCCATACGATAGACCTGGCACTTGCTTTCGGACTTTAGACCAATCATGCAGCAATTTCTGAAGCCCTGGTGACGCAAGAGATTCAGAAAGCTTCGCACTAAGGGATTAGTCTCCAAAAAACGAAATGAGAGAGTAGACTGTGCCCACCCTCTCAAACGCGCCACTGCCCTGCTGGAATTGGATCGCTGCCAATCCTCTGAAGAATCAATAAAGTCAGGAGAGAGGATCGGCTGAATTGCCTGATTCCGGCATCTTAGAAACCTCTTTAGGGCTAGTTGGATTACCGTCTGATATCACAGAGAATTTGGTTGAGTTGTACAACTCAACTCCATCTCAGTCAACGATTGAGGCGATTGCTTCAGTCGACGACTGAGCTTTGAGTAGAGTCCGGCTATGAATTCAGAAGAACTTGGGGGTTTTGGTGCGATCGCCTCGATCGCACAGATGGTCATTGTTTTTTGAGCGCTTCGAAAATGACGGTCAGGTGATTGCTATAGCGCTATGCGCGTTAGTTAAGTACTTTGATTTTGGACAAACAGAGTCGTGCCTGTGTTGAGAACGCAGGCGTAGAGTGCTTCAACACAGAGGGTCAGGCCGACTTTTGAGAGTCTTTGCAAG
>JADEXA010000080.1 GCA_015207365.1 Vacuolonema iberomarrocanum LEGE 07170 | reverse complement strand
GAGTGGAACTGCTCAGGATGGGAAGGCCATTATCCAGGTCGCTAGCAACGACGCGGATAATCGCGACGGGGCCTTCTTGTCCGGGGGCAGGGGTAAATTCATAGACATCCGCTGCATTCAGGGGAAAGGTTTCACCACTGGCGACAGGCACGCCGTTTCGAGTCAGGGTGGATCCCGCAGGCAGGGGTTCAACGGTCAATACCACGCTCAGGTTGTCGTTGTCGGGGTCAGTGATGGCTCCGGTGCCCAGCTCAGCAATATTGATCAGGACGGCGGCTCCATTCTCGGAGGGGAAGACCTGACCGGGGTTGGGAATGACGGGGGCACCATTGACCGATCGGAGTGTGATGTTGTTTAGTGCAGTGGGAAAAACGGCATCACCACCCGCGGGCAACACTGGAAATGCCCCTACATCCAGAATCTCGGCACCCGCTAAAATCTGGCCAGCGGTTCCATTTTCGACGGCTCCACCCGCTGCGATCGTGAATGGTATATTGTCTGGCCCGCCCCGATGGGTGATCGAAACAACGCTTGCGTCTCTGGCATCGATACTGACGGTGCTGTCGTCGAGTATTCCTCTGACTCTAAACAGGTCGGCATCGACCGTCAGGGTTCCGCCACCTACGACTGGGAGGTCCCCGCCAAAATCAAATGCAGACACGTCGATGCTAAGGACGTCAATCAAACCGTTGGGACTCAAGAGATCGATGTTACCCGCTTGGTTGAGGCCATAGCCGCCGCCTCTTGCGACCAGACGACCCGTTCGAATCAGGTTATCCGCCTCTAGGAGCAGGTTACCGCTCAATCCGTCAAAGCCCCCGCCTACATTCAGGTTTCCGGCCTCAATTGTTGCCCCTTGAATCGTCAGATCGCGGCCTTCTGTGAAGATGCTATCGGTCGCCCCCATCGAAAATCCACCCGCGCCGTTTTCATCGGCATCGGCGGTGAAGCGAATGCTCCCTGTGGTTCCGGGGGAAAAGAAAAGGCTGGTTCCGTCGGTGATGGTGATATCGTTGGTCGCCTCAAGAACAATATCGCCGGTTTGTAAGGTCAGGCTGTCGGCATCGATGGTAATGTCTTCACCCGGAAAGTCCCCAGCCAGAATGTCGGGCAGGGCAGCGTCAACGCCTGGGTCACTACCTGTACCACCTGGTGCAATAACAATGTTCACCGGATCGAGCAGCAGGGTTCCCGCTGCGCCGTCGTCGCTGCCGACATCAACTTGACCCCGGAAAACGAGGCTATCGGCTCCCGAGACTTCGACGAATCCCCCCGTCCCATCGGTAGCACGGGCATTGACGTTCCCTAGAAACACATTCAGCCCATCAGCCCAGAGAATGACGCTACCGCCATCCCCCTGCTCCAGGCTGTTGGCATTGATTGTGGTGGTGTCGTCAACAACGAGGTTTTGTGCAGCGGGAAGAACCGATCGCCCTTGATAGTCACCGCCAACCCGAATATTGCCACCCTCTCCTGGCCCATCGGCATTCAGGGTAGCTCCAATCAAAGCAACGCGATCGCCCAACACAAAAATGCCTGGTTCCGCCAGCGGGTCTGTTGTCGCTGCATCCAGCTCACCGGAAGCGATCGCCGTTCCCGGCTCCGTAGGAATCGAGGTTCCAGAATCCGTCAGTTGCACCGTGCCATCCGGCTGTACGGCCACTCCCGTCGAGCCATCCACCGCACTTCCGGTCAACAATTCTGGCAGTGAGAGCGGATCAAACGATACTTCGGACGCATCATTGGCCAGGGGAGCAATTTCTAGACTCAGTAAGCTCCCCGGCTGGCTCAGGCGTACTAGATTCTCTCCTGGCACCGCCGTCACAATAATGCTACCGCCGGGTGCCGCCAACCGCCCTGTATTGACAACGCTACCGCCCAGCAGGGTCAGGCTCGCCCCTTCAGCCACTTGGAGGTTGCCCGTATTGACGACAGAACCAGGGAGGCGGGTAGAAAAAGCAAAGTTGCTGGGCGTACCAACGAGATTGGAAAAATCGCTGGTGCCTTCCACATTGAACCAACCATTCTCAAACCCGATGCCCGTGGCGGTAGTGGCGGTGAAGGAGCCATTCAAATCGAGCTGGGCGTTGGGGCCAAAGAGAATTCCCGCCGGGTTGATGAGGTAGAGGTTGGCATCGCCCCCTGTGACCCGCAACAACCCGTCAATCACCGATGGATCGCCCCCCACAATCCGGGTGAGGATATTTTGAATGTCGGGGTTAGATTGAAAGTTGGCAATTTCTTCGCGGGTCAGCCCCATGCGCTCCAGGCTATGGAACAGATTGTCGCCGTCGCTGGACTGTTGCCCACCCGTGATGGTGTATTCGTTGCCATCCTGGTCAACCACGGTACCCGTGCCATCATTGGCCGGGGTAATGTTTTGGGCGATCGCTGACAGGGCAAACGCCCCCGTCATGGGCACCGTAGCCAGCAAAGTCATCGCCCATTGGCCGACCCGTTGCTTCCGCTGTGGCTCATGGGCCAATTGCAACTCACGGGCAGGTTGTGGCTCATGAACAGGTTGCGGCTCGCGGGCCAGTTTTGGCTCACGGGCATAGAGGGAAAATTCTGAATAGAGTTGGTTGTTGGGGCGCAGGCCAAGGCCAACGTTGAGGGACAGGCGACCGCTCAAGCCCCGCCGTGCAATAGCTTCATGGACGGCGCGGCGCGACCAGAGAACGCGCTGCAGTTGGCGGGTCGCCGAGCGGCTGTGGGGATGCTGGCGATAGTGGTAAAGCGATTGAGGCAGATGATGAATCTCGGTGGCTTCCGAAAGCCGCAAGCAGAGGTCGTAGTCGTAGGCATATTCATAGACCGGTTTGATGCCGCCAACCTGCTCATAGACCTCGCGCCGCATCAGCCGGAATTGGAAGGTGAGGAAATCGACCAACAGGCGATCGCGCGAATAGGGCAGGTGGCAATACCTCCCATCCCCCAACACATTTCCCGCCTCATCAATGCGTTGGTGATCGGTGTAGACCATACCAATGGCCGGCTGGCGGTCTAGCACCGCAACGGTCTGCTCTAGGGCGGTGGGCAACAGACGGTCATCATCATCCAGCCAGCCAAGGTACTTGCCTTGGGTGTAGGCGATCGCCTGCTGGCGCACTCGACCGATATAGCCACCTTGATGGGGCGCAGCAATGACGCGGATGCGGCGATCGCGCTGGGCAAAGGTCTGCGCAATCTCCAAGGAGCGATCCGTCGAGCCATCATCCCAAATCAGCAACTCAAAATTGCTATAGGTTTGGGCAAGAACGCTGGCGATCGCCTCTTCGAGATACCCTTCCCGATTGTGGCAAAGGAGCAACAGCGAAACAACAGGAGTTGGCATAAGTCACACAACAGCAAAGATTCGACAACGGTGGCAATGCAGCGAAGAAGACCCTGATCTGGGACTCTCTCAAGGCTCTAACTCTGGAACCTGATTCCGAATGCTCGGCTTGTCATTTGCACCTGATAATAAATCAGAGAATCAGATCTCGACCCCACGCTATCTTCATCCCAAACTCACGCCCTCATCTTCCATGGGTGATATTCAGGTGACATCCATCAGATGACATGCAGTAAAGTAACGCCTAGAGGTAGGTTGATGATGAAGATAGAAAATAGTAATAGATATACAAAATCTAGTCGAGGATAAGCGTAAACGGGAAAATCAACACAATTCTTGTCGCGAAACGGATGTCCATGAACACTTTATGCGAGGAATCCGCCCTAAATCTAAACCAGGCGGACACAGACAGAAATAAGTCTTATTAAAAAATATTTGGTTTGAACCAAATTTTATCAACATAATTTTTTTCAGATTGGGAGTTAGAAAATTGACAAACGTGTCGAAACTAGAAAAGCGAGGCGCATAGGTCAAGAACTTAGATGTCATGACTGGCCAAATGCTCGCCCCAGTAGGTAAGGAGAAACTACGATGGACACCGGAATTTCGGAACTCGACGCGATTGGCGAATATCTCATTAGCCTAGAACGTCCCGAAAAGAACAAGATGTTGGTGGTAGATGACGAGCCAGACAACCTGGACTTGCTCTATCGCACGTTCCGCCGCGAGTTCAAAGTGCTGCGCTCGGAAAGTGGCGTTGAGGCGCTCAACATGCTGGCTGCCGAGGGCGAGGTAGCGGTCATCATTTCAGACCAGCGGATGCCCGAAATGAAAGGCACAGAATTTCTCAGCAAAACCGTGCCGCAGTTTCCAGACACCATGCGGATTATTCTCACAGGCTTCACAGATGTGGAAGACCTCGTAGACGCCATTAACTCTGGTCAGGTTTATAAATACATCACCAAGCCCTGGGATCCCGAAGAACTCAAGCGAGTTGTGCAGCGGGCCGTCGAAACCTATGAAGTCCAGAAAAAACGCAGCGAAGAGTTGCGCTGGGCACAGGCCCAAACCCGCTTGCTCGACAGTATTGTGCGGATAGCACATCAAGCTCTTACATCCGAGGAAATCTTGCAGGAAATCGCGATCGCCCTCTGCTCGGTCTTCCATGCCGACGCCTGTGTCACCCAAAAGGTCGACGATGGCCATCTCATCGACCAGCAGGGCTGTCACCAGACAACCGATACATCAGCGATTCCTCTGGATGCTGAATTGAAGGCTAAAGATGCGATCGCCCAAAAAACACCTCAGATGTCCTACACCGAGGGCGACGCGGCCTCTCAATCGATGTCGATTAACCTGATGGTTCCGGCCATATTCCAGGGAGCCGTGCGAGCCCTAGTGTCGCTGCAATGGCAATCGCCTCGGGCGCTGCGCCAGGAAGAACTAACCCTGCTCTACCTCTCCGTGCAGCATGCTGCCCTAGCACTTAACTGCGGCGCTGCTGCATAAGCGGCTGCTAGACCACTGAAAACTTAAAAGTAAAGCAGGACTTACTCCAAAGTCCTGCTTTTGATGGCATTAAGTTGTCAGGTGCTATTAAACCTAAGATTCTAAAAACCTGCACCGCCCGCAGCGCGGGCGGTGCAGGTTTTTAGAATCTGGTTTTTTATCATGCCGAGCTACTGACAATGATTCAATCTTGACGATGCCACCCTCGATCGCATCTATTTGCAATTTGTACCCATAGAGAAGCGCCATCCTAACAAGCGTTTCAGTCTCTGATTCGGCCTAAAAATGTTGAGACTCCGGCTAGAAACCCGATTCGAAGCGTAGAATTAACGAGAAAGACTTGCTCGTCCTGTTCTCATTGCCCTTTTTGTTATGACGGTTTCTACCGGATCTGCCCAGCAGATTCAACATCTGTTTGATCGCATTGCCCCCGTTTATGATCAGTTGAATGACTGGTTGAGCCTGGGTTTACACCGGGTGTGGAAGCAAATGGCTGTGAAGTGGTGTGCGCCCCCCAAGGGTGGAACCTGCCTGGATGTGTGTTGTGGCAGCGGCGATCTGGCTCGATTGCTAGCGCAGCGGGTGGGCGAAGCAGGCCAGGTCTATGGGCTAGACTTTTCGGTGGAGCAGTTGGCGATCGCCCGTCAGCGCACCGAGTCGCATCTCCCCATCGTCTGGATTGAGGGCGACGCGCTCCATCTCCCGTTCCCCGCAGCCACCTTCGATGGCATCACCATGGGCTACGGCCTCCGCAACGTGACAGATATCCCCGCCAGCCTGCGAGAACTGTATCGCGTCCTCAAACCGGGAGCAACCGTTGCCATTTTGGACTTCAATCGTCCCCTCAACCCCACCGTACAAACCTTTCAGCAGTGGTATCTCGACCATTTGGTAGTTCCGATGGCGCAGCAGTTTGGACTAAAAGACGAGTACGCCTATATTTTCCCTAGCCTTGAGCGTTTTCCCACGGCTCCCGAGCAAATCGCATTGGCGCAACAGGTCGGCTTCACCCATGTGGTGCATTATGCGATCGCCCACGACCTCATGGGCATCCTCGTCGCCACCAAACCCTAACCCGTAATCATTCCTGGCCATTGATTATGGCGAATGGCTCATTAAACAATTCATTCTCAATGGCTCATCACCCTTGACCCCTTCACCCTGGCTCCTTCTCACTCCTCCTGTTCTCGGCGGCATCATCGGTTATTTCACCAATGATGTCGCCATCAAAATGCTGTTTCGGCCCTATCGCCCCATTTATTTCTGGGGTCGTCGCCTGCCCTTTACCCCTGGACTGATTCCCAGCAATCAGGAACGGCTGGCTCAGCGGGTTTCCAGTGCCATCATGGGGTCGCTCCTCACCCCGGATGAGCTGCAAGACATTGCCCGCCGCCTGCTCGATCCGGTGCGGGTGCAGAGTGCGATCGAATGGGTGCTCCGCCTCGCCCTCGACCAGATTCAGCAGGACAAGGAACAACGCACCGCCAAAATTCTCGCTCGCATCCTAGAAGATCTGGTGGGTGAATCTCTGCCCCGCGCCATCAAAGCCCTGGCTCGGCGCGAAGACTTTCTAGAAGCGCAGTTGAACCAGCTTTTTGACCAGGTATTGCTGGATTTGCAGCTGACCAATGCCCAATCCAATCAACTGGCCAACTGGATTATCGAAATTGTTTTTCCGCCAGATGCCTTGCGGCAGGGCATTGTGGATTTTCTGACCGATCGCAATATCCAGATCATCGACGACAGCCTGCGCAACAAAACCAGCGGTTCCTATTGGATCGTCGCCAACCTGCTTGGCGTCCGCAATGCCCTCACGCGCCTCCGCACCTACCTGCTCGACGATCGCGAAGGGGGCAATGCCCTGATTACCGAAGTCATCAGCACCCTCAACCTCCAACGTCGCCTCAGCGAGTGGTTGCAAAACTTTTCTCTACAAAACCTGCCCGTTTCGACCGTGCGACAACTGCGCAAAACCATGCGCGACACCGTCCGCGCCTATGTCCAGAGCCAGGGAGAAGAAATTTTGCAAGGGCTGAGCGGTTCGGTGGATTGGAACAAAGTCGCTATTTTGCTGGTGAATCGGCTCCAGGTGTCTGAGGTGGTCAACAGTTCTCTTGAACCCGTGAGCCGTGAGTTGGCGCTCGTGCTAGAGCGTTACCTGGAACGAGATTTGGAGGTGATTGTCGCCCAGATCATTCCTGTCCTCGACCTGGATCGGGTCATCATGGATCGCGTCAATGCCACCTCTCCAGCCGATCTGGAGGCCGCCGTACAGGGCATCGTTCGTAGCGAACTCCAAGGCATTGTCAATTTGGGCGGCATTCTGGGTACCCTCGTGGGTTGTATCCAGTCCATCATTTTCCTTAGCACCATGAACTAGAGAGCTAGCATAATGGCGGACTGCGAGCGGGTATTCAATACTGCCGGGAACGGGCGATGAGACAACGGTCACGATGGATTGAGACCAAGCTGACGAAAACCAGACCCCGATTTTTGTGGCAACCCTTGCACTGGGCCAGTTTCCCAAAGACAAACTGGCGTGGCTTCTTGGCAAACGGATATCCCTGGGGCTTCGTGCTGCTGGGGGCGATCGCCGCGCTCGTGCTGAGTGGAACAGCCGGGTGGACGGACGCGGTGTCGAGCTATAGCTTGGGTCAGCAAGCGGCATTCAACCAACCCAGCCATTACCCCGTTGCCACAAATAGTGAGTTGAACAACCGCGATACCCCTTACCATCCCGTAGCGGAATGGATGGGACGACTGATTTTGCCAGATGCGCCGATAGATGGAGACTGGGTGTGGATGGAGGTGTACCATGCACCCGCCCGGTCGCAGGCGTTAGTTGGGCAGACCGTGCGCCTGGAGTGGGGCGATGGAGCCTTTCCAGAAAGCTACCCATCACTGGTGACCACGGATGTGGAGCTGAGCCAGGCAGCGCGACAGTTTCAAGCGCTGGGAAATGTGATTCCAACCCGGTTGGACGGGCGATCGCAGGTCGGCCCCCTCCAATCTCTAGCCGGCTCGCGCCCCAACGACGACCTGGAAGTGAGGCTGACGCAAGTTACCCTGACGGCCAATGCAGCGGGCAATCCTGTCTTGCAAACCGAGTTAGAGCCCGTGCAAATCACCGGGCGCTGGTATGGGCTGGTGGACATTCTAGAACCCGATGCAACCCGTCCCGCTCCAGCGGTTTGCCCAGGGGATGATCCCTGCCCCAGCGAGTTTTTTCGGGTGCACCACTACAACGCTGTGACGGGAACATTCGACGGGACAGAGGACGTAATTCGCATTCCCCAACAGCCGCGCGATCGCAATGGACGCTTCTTTTCTACCCCCCACCAGCTTGAGGAATCAGTAGCAGGGGAAGCTGGATGGTACGTCTATGGGGCGTACGATGCCGATGGCATGTTTACGGTGCAAGCATTGGAGCCGCGATCGCTGCATCGATTGCAGCCTCAGCGTGTAATTCTTGGTAAACGTCGCGGCCATAACTACATCACCCAGCGCAACTGGCGCGATACGCCAGAACGCAAGGGGACGCTCCAATCAGTGCTGATCGATCCGATCCACAGCACGGCAGAGGAGGCGATCGCCGACTGGCAAGAAGGGGACATGGCCCTGCTCATTCACTTGTTTGGGGGCATCGGTGGGGAGAATGGGGAAGGTTCGTCGGGGTGGATGGTCACAGGGCATTATGCCTACGGCATTGCCGAGGTCATCCGGGAACCCATTACCGGCGAGCTGCAGTTTGATGTGCTCTACCAACAGGTGTATGCAAACAATCCCAACGGCATCGTGTCGGGCAGCCTGGATTGGTCAGCCTACACAGGCGACTTACAGCGGGGATGGTTGGGCAATCGCCCTATTTCAGATGTCATTGTTAAATTCGATGCGCTGGCACGTCCATTTCAATTCGGCGACAAAACGGTTTCGGTCTCCATCCTGCGGGAGCTGGGGCTGCAAACCCAAATTCTGGCGGCTCGCTATCGCACCGGAGATGGCAACGGACTCGCCGCCGTCACACCCGCCACCTCTTGTGTGCAGGATTCCAGCCAGGCGCTCTACATTGCTCTGACCCGGCTCCAGCAAGCCATCCTGACCGATGAAGCGCTAGTGGCTTGGCTAAGAGAGCACCCCAATGATCCCGAAGTGCAGCGGTTCGAGCGCGTCGTCGAGCTAGGCAACAACTTAAATGCCTTTTTGGTGCCACGGGGCACGGTACGACCCGATTGGGAGCAAAACGCCGAATTTCTGGCAGGCATCAGCGGCGAAGGGAGCTTAGGAAACCAGCCGACCCTGGAGAATGCATTGTTGAGTTGGCGATCGATCATGCCCCGTCAAGCCCATGATGAAGTCAGCCGCATTCTGCTCCGAGCAGGAGCGCAGCTCTGGTTTCTCCGAACCAATCAGGTGGGGGGTTTTGACCCCAGCATCGAACCCATTGCGCCCACCAAGGTACTCGGACAACTGCCGATCATCTCTCTGGTCGCCAATCGATTGTTGAATGCCACCTTGACCCCTATAGGGGAACGGGAATGGGCAATTTTTCTGGCAATTTTGGGAATCTATACGGCGATCGCCCTCCCCTTTGGCTTTCAATCCCATTTCCTCATCGTGACGCGCCATCCCCCCTTTCCCTGGTGGAAAACATTGCTAACGGTGGTGCGGCTGTTTTTCCTGCCAGCCCTATTCGAAGAAACCCTCCGGGTCATACTGCTCCCCCATCCCAGCGAAGGCGTTTCCATTCTATTTTGGACCGCTTGGGCGATCATTAGTCTGGCGCTGTATGTGGCCTATCACCCCATCAATGCACGCACCTTCTACCGGGCAGGCTATCCCACCTTCACGCGCCTGCCCTTCCTGGTGCTCTGCACGCTACTGGGTCTTGCCTGCACCCTGCTCTATGGCCTCACCGGATCGCTGCTTGCCTTGGTGCTATTTCACTGGCTGGTGGTAGTGTTCTGGTTATTCTCGCTGGGTGGCTTTGGCAAGTTGGGCGACACAGACAAATCCCTATCGACAGCGAAGTAATATTCATTCGCTAAGAATCCACTACAGATATTTTTTTGAAAGCCTTGCAGTGCGCGGCTTTCAAAAAAATATCTGGTTTTGGTTTTCGTTGAATTGGTGCAATATCAGATCCGGCTCAATAGCCGTAAAACTCAGCTATCGTTTTTGCCCGATTCAATGCATCGGGCAAAAACGATAGCTGGGTTCTTCAACCGGATTTGGGATAGCTGCAACCTTTTGCTGATCAGGGCTTGACGCGCTACTCATTCATCCCTGCATCCCGCAGGTTGGGTTGGGGCGAAGGGGTTGATGTATCGAATTCGTCAGACAGCGATCACGATTCCGTCTAATTTTTTTGGAATAAGTGTTCACGCTAATCACTTTTGGGGTGCGTGGGCTGCAGGCACGCAGCAACTCCAAAATCTATCAGCACTGTAACACAGCCCCTGATGGAGTCATCATGACGCAATCCAAACCCAATCTTTTGCCCCCGTCAACCGAACCCCCATCCGAATCAGCCCTACCCAGCTTGTTTGGCGATTTGCTTTATGGGCTGGATGATAAACCGCCCGTGCCCGAAGCACTCTTTGTGGCATTGCAGCATGTTTTAGCATCCTTTGTGGGCATCATCACGCCACCGCTGATTATTTGCAATGCCCTAGAGGCATCGCCAGAGGTTACAAGCTACATCATCAGCATGTCGCTGTTTGTGTCAGGCATAGCAACCTTCATCCAATGTCGGCGGGTGGGGCCGGTGGGATCTGGGCTGTTGAGCTTGCAAGGAACGAGCTTTGCGTTTTTGGGGCCTATCATCGGTGTTGGAACCGCTGAAATTGGCGCAGGGCGATCGCCCGAACAAGCCCTTGCTCTCATTTTTGGGCTATGTTTCTTTGGAGCCTTCGTCGAAATTTTCCTCAGCCGTTTTCTGCATCTGGCCAACCGCATCATCACCCCTGTGGTTTCTGGCACTGTCGTGATGATTATCGGGCTGAGCCTGATCAAAACCGGCATCATTAGCATGGGCGGTGAGGCGATCGCGCAGCAAAATGGCACCTTTGGCAGCACGCAAAATCTCCTCCTGGGGGGCTTGGTGCTCGCCATCATTGTGTTGCTGAACATGACAGGCAACCGTTACTTGCGCATGGGAGCGATCGCCATTGGGTTGATCATCGGCTACCTCATTTCCCTAGGATTGGGGCTGGTCAACCTGGCCAACCTAAGCGATCTGCCGATTCTCCGCCTGCCCATTCCCCTGCGTTTTGGCATGAGCTTTAACCTCACGGCCTTTATCCCCTTTGCTCTGCTGTATCTGATTACGGCGATCGAGACCATCGGCGACCTGACGGCCACCTCCGCTGTTTCTCGCCAGCCTGTCAAAGGCGGTCTCTACTTCCGACGTATCAAAGGCGGCGTGTTGGGCGATGGCATCAATTCTCTGATCGCCGCTGTGTTCAACACATTTCCCAATACCACCTTCAGCCAAAACAATGGCGTTATTCAGATGACCGGAGTCGGGAGTCGTTATGTGGGCTACTTCGTTGCTGGAATCTTTGTTCTGCTTGGCCTCTTGCCCATCGTCGGCGGCGTTTTTCAAGCCATCCCACAAGCTGTGCTGGGTGGAGCCACCATCGTTATGTTCGGCTCCATCGCTGTCGCAGGCATCAACATCATTGCCTCAACCCAAATCGATCGCCGCTCCCTCATCATCATTGCCGTTTCCCTAGCCCTGGGTCTGGGTGTCGTCTATGTCCCCGACCTAATGGCAGACAAACCTGACCTCCTCCGCAATGTATTCTCTTCCGGCATCTCCACCGGGGGAATCACCGCCATCCTGCTCAACTGGCTCCTTCCTCACAACATGGAGCAGAAAGGGGCACCCATGGAAGTGGAGGATAGTGAAGAATTGTGAATCGATGGGGAAATATGGAACGCAGATGAACGTAAATAACGTGAGTTCGGGATAACGCCTTGGCGACTAAAGTCACGGCTATCAGAACGAAGTCCGCCGTTGCGGACTATGAAAATTCGTAGTTTGAGAACCTGTGAAAGCGCACGATGGCGGGGTTTCGCTCCGCTAGTCGCGGTTTCAACCGCCAGATTTTCTTATCCCGAACTCACGTTAAATAAACGCAGATGACAAGGGCACTTACCTTATTTCTGTGGTTCGATCCTCTAATTTAGTTTTCAGAGAAAAATCCGCAAGAAAAGAGGGCGATCGCTGGTTAAACCTCTAGCCTCTCCGGCGTACGATTGCCCTCTGTCGCATTCATTCACCTGTACTTCTTAAGCTATGGCGACGATATGTCAGTGGCGTGAGCCGGAGATGAACTTCCTGTGACAGCACAGCAAGCTCTGTTTTCGCTTCGTCCGGTAAAATAGCGTCTTGGTGATTATGGCGATCGCTTGCACGCATACCAATCCGCTAAAGTTCTACTACAGATAGGTTTTTGAACGCCTTGCGGCGTAAGGGTTTCAAAAACTATCGAGCTCTGATTTCCATAGCGTTGGGATAGAATCATCCACTGTATGGAGTGTTACGCGTCGCGAATGGCACCCATAGCAAACCTATCGTTCCCAAAAATCTCGTAAAATTGCAGCTACAACCTTATGCATTGAGCTTGAGACCGCTTATTTTTTTAATTTAAAAGCCCTGTACTGCGGGGCTTTCAAAAAAATCGGGTTTTACCTAAGCGTGTAGCTCCATACAACAGGGGCATCTACCTATTTTTGTGGATAACGACAGCCAACGGGTTTGACATGGGGTAGCTTCAACCGCCCTATCCGCTTAGCTCAGACTCGGGTTTGTCAGTTTTTGTTCAACTGTCATATGTTCGCGATGGCTGTGACATGAGGTTGCCACAATCGGTGCTTAATCTATAGTTATTCAAACATTTCAAACATGGATTCGGGCATAGCGTCCCGTAATTCTATCGTCATATTTCACTTGAGGTGACTCACACAACATGCAAGACCATCATTCCTCTAGCCATCGTTTTGGAAGCAAGAAGCAGCCATTCGTTTACCTTTCGCTAATACTATTGGGAGCCGGAGGAATGGTGCTGGGCGATCGCCTACTCAACGACCAGGCGCTCTCTTCGCCCACCAATACAGTTCCCGTCATCAGCCAACTACCGACCCAAAACCCACTTGAGGGTGTCCTCGGAAGCAATAACAGCAACTTCATCGCCAATGCTGCCGAGCAAGTTGGCCCGTCTGTCGTTCGGATCAACGCCTCACGAACGGTAGCCTTCAATGACCCCTCCTTTCGCGAATTCTTTGGCGATCGCGTTCCCAATGGAGCCCAACCGAGGGTAGAACGGGGCGTCGGTTCTGGCTTCATTTTTGACGACGAAGGGTTGATTTTGACCAATGCCCATGTGATTGACGGAGCCGACCGTGTGACCGTGACCCTGCGCGATGGCCGCACCTTCGAGGGCGAGGTGTTGGGCGAGGATCCCATTACTGACTTGGCTGTGGTTGATATCGACGCCAATGATTTACCCACTGTGACACTGGGTGACTCCGATCAATTGAAGCCCGGTGAATGGGCGATCGCCATTGGCAATCCTCTGGGCTTGGATAACACAGTTACCGCTGGCATCATCAGCGCCACCGGACGCAGCAGTGTTCAGGTTGGCATTCCCGATCAGCGGGCTAGCTTCATCCAAACCGATGCCGCCATCAATCCCGGAAACTCGGGTGGCCCTTTGCTCAACGAAAAGGGCGAAGTTGTCGGCATCAACACAGCTATCCGAGCTAACGCACAGGGGCTCGGCTTTGCCATCCCCATCAACACCGCAGAACGGATTGCAGACCAGTTGGTGACAAACGGTGAAGCCCAGCATCCCTTCCTGGGTATCCAGATGGCAACCCTGAACCCTGAAGTGCAAGACAACCTCAACAGCAACCCCAACGTTCCCTTTGAGGTACAGGACGAAGAAGGGGTATTGATTCTTGAAGTTGTTCCCAGTTCCCCCGCCGCAAACGCTGGCTTCCAAGCGGGGGATATCGTTCTCAGTCTGGGTGGTGAAGCCGTCACTCGGTCTGAAGAAGTGCAGCGAATCGTGGAAAATACACCGATTGGCAGTGACCTGTCGGTAGATGTTCGGCGCAATGGTGAAACCCTCACCCTTACGGTGCAGCCTGGCCCCATGCCTAACCGTACATAAGGCTGTCGTTCATTCAAAAGTCTGGCCTGATTTTTTAATCCGCTTTACAAGGTTGGTGTCTCGCCAGGGGCGCTAGCCTTTTTCTTGTAGCTGTAGGCCATTCATATCAAATCCAGTTGAAGAACCCAAATATCGTTTTTGCCCACCGCAATGCGGCGGGCAAAAACGATATTTGGGTTCTACGGCTATTTAACCGGATTCGATATCACAGCCGATTTCACAGATCATTTGCGATCGCTATATACCGAGTGTTGATGGGTTGAAGACCTTGCACCACAGGTCTTTTGAAATCCGTAATTGGATCAAACAATGGAGAAATCACTCTCCGTCAGGACTCCAGTAAAATCTTGTAGCTCGGCCAAGAGGTCGTTGTTTCTGTAGATGAGCGTACTGCTTGTACTCATTGAAGACATAACACTCAAATCCTCAAACGTGATACCTCTGATTTCTAGCAAGTCTTCTCCCGGAGTGAAATCGCCAATTCTGGCAAAGCCATCCCCTGCATTCAGCACAAACGTATCGTTGCCTCCCTGGCCAAACGCAACGTCAAAATTCCCATCGTTGCTGGCAGTAGTATCCATAGTCAAGAAGGTATCGGCAGATCCACTCTGCACGCCACCGTTACTCATCCCCGTTATGGTATCTCTGTCTCCATTCAAGCCATCGGTAGTAGCGTCAATGCCCGATTCAACCTGAGGATCAACTCCACCAAAGATGATGGCATCATCTCCATCGCCTCCAAAAATGATGTCATTCCCCTCAGACCCCGTCCAAATGGTGTCATCCCCAGCAGTTCCAACCACCACATCATTCGGGTTAGCGGTGCCATCTGTATTGCTAAATAGATTACCCGTGTAGGCCGTTCCGGCTCCTACAGCAGTCCCAATCAAATTGCCATTACCCGCAACAAAAATGGTGGCATCCAGGCCATTGACTTGCGGCACTGCAACGCGACCAAATATGACATAACTCTCACCGCTATCTCCCCCGTTCGGATTGGCGCTGTCTGCCCCAATAATCAAATCATCAACACCGTCGCCGTTGATATCACCCGCACCACTGATAGAAACCCCTAAGCGATCGCCCTCATCAATCCCATTAACGACAAAGCCATTGCTGCCATCCAGATTAGAAAGATCGAGGCTGGCCCCAAAACCTCCATCACGGCCAAATACCACGTAGCTCTCGCCACCGCTCTGGTTGCCACTGGGATCGGCCAAAGGTGCCCCGACAATCAAATCATCAAAGCCATCACCATTGACGTCACCTGCGCTGCTAACGGCATTGCCAGAGAAGTCGAGCGTACCAACACCATTGATCACAAAACCATTTCTGCCATCCAGACTGGAAAGTTCAAGGTTAGTGTCAAAGCCCCCGCGACGACCAAATACCACGTAGCTCTCGCCACTATTACTGCCATTCGGGTCAGCAGAGGCCGCTCCAACAATGAGGTCGTCAATCCCATCACCATTAACATCCCCTGCGCTGCTGACCGATGCCCCAGAGTAATCGCTTCGGTTGATCCCATTGATGACAAAGCCGTTTCTGCCATTTAGGTCAGATAGCTCAAGGCTAGCGCCAAAGTTCCCACGACGGCCAAACACCACATAGCTCTCACCACTATTACCACCATTCGGGTCAGCAAAAGGCGCTCCAATAATCAGGTCATCGATTCCATCGTCATTGACATCCCCCGCATGGCTAACGGAACGACCCGAAAAATCAGCCGCGTCGATACCGTTGATCGCGAAACCATTGCGGCCATCCAAACTGGAAAGCTCAAGACTTGTCTCAAAACCATTGCGATCGCCAAACACCACATAGCTCGCCCCACTGGCTCCGCGCTCATTAGCACTAGCAAAGTACGCTCCAATAATCAGGTCATCAATGCCATCACCATTGATATCACCTGCATGGCTGACAGAGTGGCCTGAGGTGTCATTCCCAGCAACCCCGTTGATTACAAAACCGTTGCCACCATCTAGGCCAGACAGCTCAAGACTTGCATCAAAACCACTACGGCGACCGAACACCACATAGCTTTCACCACTCCCGGCACCATTCGGGTCGCCACCTTCTGCCCCAACAATGAGGTCGTCAATTCCATCACCATTGACATCCCCTATCCCATCCACAGAGCAACCGGATAGATCGCCTGCACCGACGCCATTCATTACAAAACCATTACTGCCATCCAAGCTGGAAAGCTCGAAGCTTTCTTCATAGTCGCCGCGACGACCGAACACCACATAGCTCTGGCCACTAGCACTACCGTTTGGGTCGGCAAAGGGAGCCCCAATAATCAGATCGTCAATCCCGTCGCCGTTAATATCGCCTAAATTGCTAACAGAAGTACCAGAACTATCCTCCGCAGCAACGCCGTTGATCGCAAAACCGTTGCTGCCATCCAGGCCAGCCAAATTCAAAACTGGATCAAATTCCATTTGTCAACTCTTGAGGAAAATTTCATCTGGACTTAAAGGAATACCGCGAAAGATCTGGTAGATACACGCCCAAATCATGCCAACCAGGTCAATCCACCTTCAAGAGATGCTTCCGTATATTCACCAGACTTTTATTTATATGGGAAATGTAAAAACGGTATAGTGGGGCACCATTGTCAGGCTACCGACCACTTAGCAAGGCGATCGCGCGATCGCACCCTCTATTTCAACCATAATTTTATGTAAAGCTGGGATAAAGCCAAGATGTCAGAATTTCATAGAGACCACAGCTCACGGAATAGCACCCGCCGCCGATTATCTCCAACGGCTTTAGTCTTCATTCCTAAGTACAGGACAAAAAATCGAATCCCGGCTAGAAACCCTTGATTTTATCTAGCTTGGGCGGTACCCAAGCTAGATAAAATCAAGGGTTTTCTGGGTTTTATCCTGTATTCAGCTTCATTCAAAAAGTCCGAAAGGTATCATGAGGCTATCTAGAAAGGAAGGCTGCGCTCAGCTTATCGAGGATCAAAGCTATGTCTGTTGCCGCAAAACCCATGACTCTTCAGGACTATCTGAACTACGACGATGGAACAGACACTCGCTACGAATTGGTGAATGGGGAACTCATTGCCATGCCACCAGAAAGTGACTTAAATAATCTGATTGCTTCTTTCTTATTCGCAACCTTTCTACAAACTGGTATTCCTTATAGCCGCTTACGGATTGGAGCACAAATCGCTGTTAGCGGCGCACGGGCAACAGCACGACAACCCGATCTAGTCGTCTTATCAGAGGAAACCGTGGGGGCATTGGCAGGGGCGGCAAAGTGCTTGATCACTCACGACATGCCACCACCATTACTGGTTGTTGAAGTGGTGAGTCCTCAGCAAGAAAATCGGGACTATCGCCACAAGCGCACCGAGTATGCGGGACGTCGCATCCCTGAATATTGGATCGTGGATCCGATCGCCCAAAAAGTCACCATATTGGAATGGGTAGATGGTTTGTATGAAGAACAGGGTCTTGAGGGCGATCGCCCCATCATCTCATCCCAAATTTCTAACCTGGATCTAACAGCTTCAGTCGTTTTAGCCGCCGGAAGACAAAGCCAATAGATAACACTGGGGTAAGCAATTGCTGTTGGCTCACATCTCTTTTGTTATTAGGATTTTGGCGATCGTCAAAACAAACACTCTCGTATCGCAATATAAGTGCATTCTGCTGAAGAACCCGACGATGCTACCCAGAATTATGGCTCTTGGCCTTGAGGATTCACACTTGAGGTTGCTCTCGCCATAAGGTCGTTGTCCATCGAAGGCTGCAATACTGCTCGCCCTTCAAAATCAAATAAATGATCCAGTACCAGAATTCTCGCTAACGATATAGCGTTTGGCGGTGAGGGAGATAGCAGGGTTGAGACGGCTTGTGTCGTTGATACGGGGTTATCGTTAAGCGCAATGTTACAGAGTATTAATGTGATGCGTATCAAGCATTTGAGTATTTTTAACGAATTGTATATGTCTATGTATGGGTAATCTCAATGTATAGGCCACCCCTTTCAAGGTGTTAAGTCCGGAGCCAAGAATAGATGAAAATCATCTATTCTTGTTCTCGACTTTCAAACGACTGAAGAAGGACATCCCTTTTTTGGATTTTGAACATCGCTCCAACCGCTGAAGTCATGTCAGTTGGATAGCCACCTTGAAAGGGCTGATACCTAGACAAATGTAAACGTTACGAACAGGATGCACTGAATAAATGCAAATGTATGCCAAAAGTATTTTTGATCCTATCTAATTAGGTAACCATAAGTTGAATAGCACTGACATAAGCGTTTTGCGATCGCTGAAACCATTGATCTGCATTGAGCTGGGCATCACCCACCAGACTTAATTCAGTGCCATCCAACCATAAGTTAACTCTTCGATAGCCCCAAGGTTTTCCTCAATTAGGTCAGCTTCCTGACTCCTTGAAAAGGGTCTTGCTGGATGTCGCATCGTACTGGCGGCTCTCTTCTAGCCTTTTCAAACCGACTGATCCATACCAGACGAAACAGTTCCTGCTGTGTCGTCTTTGCTCTGGCACGCGTATTTCATCACAGACATACGAGCAATCCCAAAAATCATGCAGCAAACTTCTCTTGCAAAAGGTACTACCATGTCTTACCGCTCCATCCTATTTATTGATTCTGATATTGAGAATTTTCAACGCCTACTGCGCGAGGTCGAACCTTCTGCGAAAGTTGTCGTCTTAGATTCTCAAAATGATGGCGTTCGCCAGATTACAAAAGTCCTATCAGAATGGCCAGGATGTAAGACCGTTTATATCGTTGCCCACGGCACGCCAGGTAGCCTTAACTTAGGTTCCACACAACTTAGCCTTGATACGCTTGAGCGCTACAGTTGGGATCTTCAAAGCTGGTTCCCTGCAGCATCCCACAACACTGAGCTTCCTGCCCTCTTCTTATATGGCTGTCAGGTAGCAGCCGGAGACGCAGGTGCCGAGTTTGTCGAAACGCTACATCGACTTACGGGCGCACAAATCGCAGCCTCAACCACATTAATCGGCCATGCGTCTCAGGGGGGCAACTGGCAACTCGACTACACAGTAGGCCAAGCCCAGGCCAAGCTTCCTATTGCAGCTTCAGCTCTAGCCGCTTACCCTGGCATTTTAGCCGCTCCCGTTATCGAGGACAGTGTAGAAGCCGCCCGGGCGGTCGACGAAGAAGGCACGCTAGCAATCACAGGGATCTCGGTTAGCGATGCAGATGCCGGAGATACGCAAACCGTTACCCTAAATGTCACCGAAGGGGTTTTGAACTTAGATCCCACTACCATCGGTAGCCTCACTGGGGTGAGTGGCGATGGTTCTGGCAGCGTTACCTTTTCGGGTAGCCAGGCCGATGTGAATGCCGCCTTAGACAAGCTGACTTATATTCCCGCCGACGACTACAGCGGCAACGATACCCTGGCAATCACGGTCAACGATGGCTCAGAGTCGGCTTCTCTTGATGTGGCGATCGCCGTTACCCCCGTCAACGATGCTCCCGTCTTGACCCCCTCTGGCATCAGTGTTGCCGAAGGTGGAAATAGCGCCTTTGACATCACCAACATCGACATTACCGATGTTGACAACGACGCCGTACAAATCATCGTCAAGATTGCCAGCTTGCCAGGAAAAGGAACGCTAACCTTCAATGGTAATCCTCTCGTCGTTGGTTCAACCTTTTCCTACGACCAACTGGCCAATTTAAGGTATGTCCACGACGGTACACAAACCACCGCACCTGGCGGTACGAGCGATAGCTTTGAAATTACCGTTGACGACGGTGCAGACGGTCTCATTGCCGCAACGGCCATTCCGGTTACGATCACGCCCGTCAACCAACTGCCTACCGCCAGTGGCACCAACAATGTTTTTGAAGGGGCTCTCGATCAGCCTGTCTCCATTGCCATCAGCGACCCCGATCAAGATGTCAACACCCCTTACACCATCGAAATTACGGAGCTGCCCGAAGATGGTGTCTTGAAGTTAGGGGGTGTGGCGGTTACCCCAGGCCAAACCTTCAGTTCTGAAGATTTGGCAACCCTGACCTACAGCCACGATGGCAACGATGAAGGGTTTGGCAACCCCCCGCCCGATAGCTTCAAAATCAAGATTACCGATGATGGCGGTGGCACTGGCATACCCGAGTCGAGCGACGCCATCACCATCGATCTCAATATCAAACCCAACAACGATGACCCCACATTGGAGGTCAACAATGGCACGAGCCTCAACACCGCCGACGGCCTCACCAAAGTCATTACGGCAACCGACCTAGCGGTTTCTGACCCCGACTCTCCTACCGCCCAGCTAACCTACACCCTTACCGAGGCACCCGACCCAACCATCGGGGGGCTCGAAGTTTTCAATGGCACCGATTGGGTTCGCATCGGGGCAGGGGTGAGCTTTACTCAAGATGACCTTGATAATGGTCGAGTACGCTACGCCTTCCACAAAGACTCGACCGGCAACGAAAACTTTGCCGATAGTTTCAAGTTCCAAGTGCGCGATGGCGAGATTCGCGAGTATCCTACCGAACGCGAAGGGGGCATCTGGAATGCCGATGGCTCTGCCCTAGAAACCCTCACCTTCGACATTGCCATTACAGTGCCCCCTGACGAAACCGGGGGCGATGGCGGCACGAAAAACCCAGACGTTACCAGCAACACGCCACCCGTCACAGAGATCAACGCCGGGATTGCCAACCTCGCTGAGGGTGATACAACTCCAATTACAGACGCGTTGCTGCGCACAACCGACACAGATAACTCCGCCAGCGAAATTGTTTATCGCATTACCAGCCTGCCCACGAGCGGTGCCATTGAGCTAACGATTGGGGCAGAGACTGTGGCGCTTGGGTTGTTTGGTTCATTCACCCAAGACGATATCGATAACGGCCGCGTTGCGTTTAACCATGCCGGGAATGAGAACTTTACCGACGCGTTCCGATTTACTGTTAGCGATGGTAAGACGGTCATCGCCGAGCAAACCTTTGGTATCGATGTCACGCCTGTCAACGATGCGCCAACGGTAACAACCAGTGGCTCTCCCTTCCTCCCAGAAGAGGGCACGGTCATTATCGACAACTCCTATCTCTCGGTTGGAGATGTGGATGGCAGTGGAGACAAGTCAGGACAGGGGTTTGCCACGATCAATACCCTCACGTTCCAGATCGTCGATAACAACGGTGTGGTTGGCCCGACCCATGGAACACTGCAAGTTGAGCGGAACGGGGTGTGGGTTGATGTTGATGAAAACACCGTGCTCACCAAGGCCGAACTCGATGGCAACAAACTGCGCTATGTCCATGACGGCTCAGAAAACTTTACTGACGAGTTTTTCGTTCAGGCAACTGATGACTCTGGGCAGACCGATAGCAACACCAGCAATATTCAGAAAGTCGACATCACCATTGCCCCCCTCAACGATGTCCCAGAATTCAATACGTCCGCTCCGTTGGAAGTGGTTGAAGGGGACAGTGGCATCATCAAAGGCACCAACGGAACCGCTGGTGATGAGCCCCGATTGATCTACACAGACCCTGATAACACCGAGGTTCAGCGGCAGTATCGAGTGACTGATGCTACCGACTTCGGTACGCTGTTCCTCAACGGGAAAGCGCTATCGGTTGGTAGTGTCTTTACCCAAGAGGATTTAGACAACGATCGCATCTCGTACACCCACGACGGCTCAGAAAACTACGAGGACGAGTTTTTATTCACCGTCAGCGATGGGGGCGGAACGGGCGTCGATGGAAATTACCAGATCGACATCACACCAGTTAACGATGCACCAACATTAGAGGTGCCCGATGCCCAAGACTTTGATACGGCAGCACCACTGGTTTTCAGTAACGGCACGAACAATGCAATTAACATCGACGACGTTGATTTGGCAAGCATTGAAACGGGCGAAACCGACATCATCAAGGTCACCCTTGACCTGCAAGAACCGGGCGGAGCAACCTATGGCGGCAGCACATTAACCCTCGGCTCAACCAATGGCATCACTGTTGATCCCACTGATGATGGCAGCAACGGCAAAATTACCATTGAAGGCACATTAGCCGATGTGCAAAACGCACTGGATGGCTTACAAGTTCAGGTGCCGAACGATGAAGACCGTACCCTTTCGTTAGAGGTGACGGTTGATGACTTGCTCAATGGAGAACCCGGCTCGCCACCAACTGGGGAGACGGTGACGAAGTCGATCGCCATCAGAGCTAGCAACGTCAACGACGACCCAGCGATCACCAGCCCAGCAACCGTCAGTGTGAATGAAGATCAACCCCTGACATTTACGGGTGGTGATGCCATCTCTATTAGCGATGCAGACACCTTCAACTCCAACAACAACACGGTTACGGTTAGCGTTACAGAAGGCACCTTGTCGTTATCTGACACTAGCCTGATTACCGGTGGCTTCAACGACAGCAGCAGTATCACCCTCACGGGCAGTATCGAAGATATCAACGACGCCCTAGAAGACTTGTCCTACGAAGGAGACAGACACTTCAACGGCAGTGACACGCTGACAATTGTCGCCAACGACCAGGGTAACTTCGGCAGTGGAGGCGGTTCAAACATCATACAGACCGTTGATATTACGGTTGTCCCCGTCAACGATAGACCCAGGCTAACGGCACCGAATGGCATTCAGACTATTGATGATGGCACTGCGCTGGTCTTCAGCGATGCAAATGGCAACGCTATTACCATCAATGACAATGCCGACCTGCAAAACAACGGAAACGACGACTTTACCGTCACGGTTACCGTACCAAGCGGAACTCTGTCGGCATCAGGTGCCAATGTCAGCGGAAATAACTCCGACACCTTAACCATCACTGGCACCAGGGATGAAATCAACACCGCCCTCGATGGGTTGAGCTACTCGCCAGCTGACTTCAATGGCGATGAAACCATCGATCTTCAAGTGACCGTTAACGACAACGCCAACGGCGGCACCGCCATTGGGGGCATTGGCGATGCACGCGAAGCCACGGAGACGGTCACTATCAACGTGAGCTCTAACAACGAAGCACCCGTCCTAACAGCACCCCCGAGCATAACGCTACCGGAAGACAACCAAGTCATCTTTGAAAATGGCAACGCCATTTCTATCGACGACCCCGATGACTTTGGGGGTGAGTTGCAAGTCACTCTTGAGGTAGAGTATGGCACCCTAACGTTGGGCTCTACTACCAACCTGACCTTTGTAGAAGGCGACGGAACTGACGATGCCAAGATCACGATTAGAGGCACGGAGACCGATCTCAATGCAGCGCTCGAAGGTCTTAGCTACGAGGGCGATGCAGATTTCAATGGCCCTGATGATGCGTTGTCTCTCGTTATTGATGACTTAGGCAACACCGGCTCCGGCGGTAATAATGTTGTCAACCAATCCATTGACATCACGGTAACACCGGTTAACGATGCGCCGACCCGCACCAGCCCAACCACGACGCTGGAGGCGATCGCCGAAGATGACACAAATCCATCAGGCAGCACCGTTACCGCTCTCTTTAATGGCAACTTCCAAGACCTCAAGGATAACCAAACGGCGGTCAATGGCTCAGCAGCCGATGATTTGGCGGGGGTCGCCATCACCAACAACGCGGCAACCGCCGATCAAGGGGTTTGGCAGTGGTTTGATGGTACCGACTGGAATGACATCGGTAATCCCTCGGTTGGCTCGGCGCTTGTGCTGGCAGCAGGCACCCAAGTTCGCTTCTTGCCTGCCACCAACTTCAATGGCACTCCTGGTGACTTAACTGTTCGGCTGATTGACGACTCAGATGGAGCAGTAACTTCGGGTTCTACTGTTGATGTTTCCACCAGCGGCGGCACCACCCAATACAGCAACAACGGCAATGCCGTTACACTCAGCACAGAAGTGACTCCGGTTAACGATGCCCCAATTGCAACGGGCACTGCAACCCTACCTGCCGTCGATGAAGATACACCCAACCCACCCGGAGAACAGGTGTCAAACTTGTTTGGCACCACCTTCTCCGACGCAACCGATGATGTAACTGATGGCTCGTCGGCCAATGATTTGGCAGGCATTGCCATCATTGGCAACCCCACAACCGCCGCTGAGGGAACCTGGGAATATTTCGATGGCAGCACCTGGCAATCAGTTGGCAACCCCAGCCCTGGCAATGCCTTGCTGGTTAGCTCTGATGACAGCCTGCGCTTTGTACCCACCGCAGATTACAACGGGCCAGCGCCGACCCTCAGTGTCCATTTGATTGATGACTCTAATGGCACCGTTACCACGGGTGGCACCATTGACCTGAGCAATCCCAATGCAACTGGCGGCACAACCCCCTACAGCGCTGACCCAGTACCGCTCGAAAGCACTGTCAACCCCGTCAATGATGACCCTACATTGGGCAACCTCGGTGGTTCTGTGTTGTTCACAGAAGGCGAAGACCCGGTTGTTTTGGATAGTGATGCGATCGCCAATGACCTTGAGCTCGATGGTTTTGGTGACTGGAACGGTGCCACACTGACATTAGGGCGCCAGGGTGGAGCTGATGGCCAAGATGTCTTTGGCAACAGTGGTACCTTAGATGCTTTAAGTGAAGGGACACCTCTGGTTGTAGACAACACTACGGTTGGTACCATCACAACCAACAGCAACGGCACCCTCGTTCTGACCTTCAACGGCGATGCTACATCAGCTTTGGTCGATCGGGTTCTGCAGCAAATCACCTACAGTAACGCCAGCGATGACCCACCAGGCTCTGTGGAGATTACTTACACACTCAGCGATGGCAACACCGGTGCCCAGGGCAGCGGCGGAGCGCTAACCGACACAGGGTCGGTGACCGTGAACATCACCCCCACTAGCGACAAGCCTGTTGTTACCGGGGGAGCAACCCTGCTCTACACCGAGAATGAAGCGCCCCAGGTCGTTGACAACACCCTTGTCTTAACCGACCCCGACGACACCGAGCTTATATCAGCAACCGCTACCATCAGCAATGGCTTCACAACAGGCGACATCTTAGATGCTGTAACTGCTGGCACCAATATCACAGCGTCCTACGACCCTGACACAGGAGTTCTGACCCTTACTGGCCCAGACACCCTGGCCAATTACCAGCAGGTAATGCGCTCGGTCACCTACGAAAGCACCAGCGAAACGCCAACGGCAACAACACGCACGGTCACCTGGCAAGTCACCGATGCTAACTCTGACAACGCGGGCACCGAGAGCAGCACCCCCATTACCAGCACGATCCAAGTCAATCCGCTGCCCGACCCAGTCAATGACGACTTCACCACTAACGAAGACGAAGTGCTAAACGGCATTGTCAAGGATACCGACGAAGGAGATGGCCCAGGCACCTATGCGGTGGAGACCCCCACCAGCAACGGAACCCTCAACTTCAACCCTGACGGAACCTTCACCTACACCCCCAACGATGACTTTAATGGCACCGATACCTTTACCTATAAGGTGACTGATGCCAATGGGGATGAGGCCACTGCCATCGGCACCATCACCGTCAATCCCGTGGTCGATATCGACGACGATGACGCCACGACCGATGAAGACGTCCCGGTCAAAATTTCAGTACTCGACAACGACGATTTTGAAGACCCTGATGCCGAAATCACCGACAAAACGGATGGGGACAATGGCACGGTGACTATCAATCCCGATGGTACTGTTACCTATACCCCCGACCCTGGTTTCAGCGGCATCGATACGTTCGAATACACGGTGACCTCTGGTGGAGTGACGGAAACCGCAACGGTCGAAGTCACGGTGAATGCATTACCTGACCCCGTCGACGACACCTTCACCACCAATGAAGACGAAGCGCTAAACGGCACTGTTAAGGATACCGACGAAGGAGATGGCCCAGGCACCTATGCGGTAGAGACCCCCACCAGCAACGGAACCCTCAACTTCAACCCTGACGGCACCTTCACTTACACCCCCAACGATGACTTCAACGGCACCGATACCTTCACCTACAAGGTGACTGATGCCAATGGGGATGAGGCCACTGCCACCGCCACCATCACTGTCAATCCAGTGATCGATATCGACGACGATGACGCCACCACCAATGAAGATGTCCCCGTTCAGATTTCGGTCCTCGACAACGACGACTTTGAAGACCCCAATGCCGAAATCACCGGCAAAACTGATGGGGATAACGGCACCGTCACTATCAATCCTGATGGCACTGTTACCTACACTCCCGACCCAGATTTCAACGGCACCGATACCTTCACCTACACCGTGACCTCCGGTGGGGTAGAGGAAACCGCGACAGTTGAAGTGGTGGTCAATCCAGTGGTCGATATCGACGACGATGACGCCACCACCAATGAAGATGTCCCCGTTCAGATTTCGGTCCTCGACAACGACGACTTTGAAGACCCCAATGCCGAAATCACTGGCAAAACCGATGGGGACAACGGCACCGTCACTATCAATCCTGATGGCACCGTCACCTACACTCCCGACCCAGATTTCAACGGCACCGATACCTTCACCTACACCGTGACCTCCGGTGGGGTAGAGGAAACCGCGACGGTCGAAGTGGTGGTCAATCCAGTGGTCGATATCGACGACGATGACGCCACGACCAATGAAGACGTCCCGGTCAAAATCTTGGTCCTCGACAACGATGACTTTGAAGACCCCAATGCCGAAATCACAGGCGTCACTGATGGCACCAATG
>JADEXA010000007.1 GCA_015207365.1 Vacuolonema iberomarrocanum LEGE 07170 | reverse complement strand
TCACAAGGGGACAACACGGTATCAATCGGTGGATGGGGTAACGTTCCGCCTAAACCCTATAAGCCCACTATCTGTTTGCGCATCCTTCTCGCGTTAGAAAACGAAGACCCGACGCTAAACAAATACGGCGCAACGCGCCCACACACATCTATTTCTGTGCTTGACGCGGTTGCACACCGCTATACTTCTGGATTTTGTTGGATGAGTGACGTCACCCGTTTGTTTCTAAATTAAGAATAAACAGCGTTTGATTCCTGAAAAATGGGGCTAAAGTGAATTCATTGTTCACCAAAAGTTATTGATCGTAATCTAACTGGCTATGAAAAGCTTGACGAATGTAGCGACCTTTATTCGAGTGGCAGAATCCCAAAGCTTTGTGCAAGCGGCTAATGACCTGGGTCTTTCGCCTCCGGCTGTCAGCAAAGCCATTGCTAAACTCGAAGCAGAATTGGGTGTAAAGCTATTGCACCGCACAACCCGCAGCGTTAGTCTGACGGCTGAAGGTGAACGGTTTTATGACGGGGTTAAGCCTTTAATCGAGGAAATGACGGCCCTGACAACAGAACTGACTAAAAGTTTGAGTGAACCTCAGGGGCGCTTGAAAATTAGTATGGGATCTGCCTATGGGCGCATCTGGGGCACTTGGCTGATGCCGATGTTTTTGAAAACCTATCCCAGGATATCGGTTGAACTTTCCTTAGACGATCGCGATATTGACTTGGCCGCAGAAGGGGTTGATGTAGCGCTTCGGATTGGAGCATTGCCCGACAGTGCCAATCTGATGGCGCGTCGTTTGTTCACCGATCCATTGATCGTTTGCGCGACGCCCGATTATCTTGAGCAAGCGGGCTATCCCAGCCATCCAGATGATTTAGTACATTTCAACTGTCTCAACTTTCGGAATCGAAAAACCGGACGACCTATGCCCTGGCTCTTTACCGTTGATGGCAGCGTCGAGCGGAGATTGGTCAGCGGGAATCTGACCATTGATGATGGTGAAGCAGTTGGCAGAAGTGCGATCGCGGGGGTGGGTATCAGCCAAATGCCAGGTTACATGGCAACTGAGGCATTAGAGCAAGGCCATTTAACAGAAGTCCTACAGGAATATCGTCCTCCAGAAGCCCCAATCACTGCCCTGTATTTAGACCGTCGGTTAGTTGCCCCTCGAATTCGAGCCTTCATCGACTTTATGGTTAGGCAAAGTCGTACATCCGATGCGGCCTTGCCAATATAATTTCAACAATTACTCGGAGCCAGATAACGGCTTGCTTGAGCAACTATAAACAGCATTTTCTTAGTCAATCAGCAGGAAGATCAGAGGCACTCATAACGTTCAACCGTTGTTTTCTTCGTCCAAATACTGTTTCAGATAGCTCAGAATCATGAGTTTCGTCTCTGCCACTAGTTCTTGACGAAATTCTTGATCTCGACTTAGGGATAACCACAACAGCTCAGTAATCGTCTTCGTGATGACCAATGCGATGTGCTCACACTTTGCGATCGGCAGACTCGATTGACGGCTATGAAAAAATCGGGCTAATTCGGTAACGACTTGATAGTCAAAGTCATCAATTTTTTCAATGGCAGACCAGGTGATGGTGTCTAATAACTGCTCAAAAATTGCGCGGGAACCCGGATAGTCCGTGTAAAACTGATCAAAAACATCGATCATACGGTCCACATAGCTGGACAACGGCAATGTGATTGATTGCGCAGTGTGCAAATCGAGGAATCTCTGATACTGCGTTTGCATATAGCGAACGGCCAAAGCTTTCAGAATCGCTTCTTTATCGGGAAAGAATTGGTAAAGCGAACCAACTGAGACCTCTGCATGAGCTGCGATCGCCCTCGTCGTTGCCGCCTCATATCCGATGTCCTGAAACAGCTTCTCGGCTACATCCAATATTTGCTCCACTCGCGCCTGACTGCGCGCCTGCTGGGGCTTCCGCCGCATCTTACTGGACTTGGGTGAGTGCGGAGAGTTTGACTGAGACATTGACTTTAACGTCTAGGCTTGACAAAACGTGAACACTGTTCATATATTTGAAAACGCGAACACTGTTCACATTGTATCTTTTTTGTTTGCATAGGCTCTTGTCTTATGAGAACCCTAAGTCGGCGTTCAATGCTGTCTTTACCTTTTGCCGTGCCGTTGCTGCGTCTGATGATGCGCAACCCCGTTTATGCCAAAGCCTCTTCTGAACAACAAATCTCTCCTGAACAAACTGACTACGACACGATCATCATCGGTGCAGGGGCGGCAGGTTTAGCCGCAGCGCGACCGTTGCAAGATGCCGGACAGTCTGTGTTGATTCTCGAAGCGCGCGATCGCATCGGCGGCAGAATACACACAAACTATAGCTTTGCCTCTCACCCGATTGAATGTGGCGCAGAATATATTCAGGGCGAAAACGTTGTGACCTGGGATTGGGTTCGTCGTTGTGGTTTAGCCACGCTACCGACATTTGACCGGGATGATCGACTATTCATGTATATCTATCGAAAGCTGCTAGCCTTCAGCGAATGGTCGACGATACCCGGCATAGAATTTCTCGACCTGATGGAAGACGAGCAGTTCTATGAATTGCTGAGTGATTGGGTTAGTGCCGGAAAGCCTGATGTCAGCTTGGCGCGATTCCTTTCTATTCATCAAATTGCGTTGTCACCAGATGTCTATCGCATCGTTGATAACTTCTTGGGTGATAGTTATGCCGCGAATCTCGACCAGTTGGGCGTGTATGGATTGCTGGAATTGACCTATGAAGGAGATGGCGATCGCAATTTTCGGCTCAAAGATGGTTATTCTCATTTATTTGAGAAATTGGCCGCAGGGCTGAATATTCGCTATGCCAGTCCAGTCACAGGCATTCGCTGGAGTGCGTCAGGGGGAACGATTTACACTGAAACCAACATGACATACACAGCAAAGCAAGTCGTCATCACGCTTCCCCTTGCGTTGTTGCAAGAGAATCGGGTGGAGTTTGAGCCCAAGCTACCCTCTGCCAAGCTGGATGCAATTCAGGGTTTGGGTGCAGGGCATATAACGAAGTTGATTCTAAAGTTCGAGCAACCTTTCTGGCCTAAAAAAATGGAATATTGCTTGACAACTTTAGCCACCAGCACCTGGTGGCGACCTGGCTGGAAACGCCGCAATGAAGCCCCTATCTTAACGGCATACACGGGTGCTGCAGGCGCGGATAAATTGGGAGCTCTTGGACGCGAAGGAGCCATCCGATTCGGATTACAAAATCTAGAACAGATGTTTGGTATGCAATTAGCCGATCACTTGATTGATGCATTGTTCGTCGATTGGCAAGCAGATTCCTACGCACGAATGGCTTACTCGTATGTGCCTGTGAATGGTCAAGGGTTACGAGAGCAACTGGCTCAACCGATCGATCACGTTCTATTTTTTGCTGGTGAAGCAACGCATCCCACCCGTGCAGCAACTGTTCACGGAGCTTTAGAAAGTGGTATCCATGCCGCTCGCGAAATTCTAGTATCGAACCCCAATCAAATAGCTTGACGAACCTGCCCAATCGATAATTTAGCGGCAGAACGATACGCATCAACTGCACTCTCGCAAACGCACAGCGGCGAGAAAGTGTCTGGTGAATGCGCTGCGTTATTGGGCGATCGTGAGATTAGTTTCTTCCAGCAAACAACGTGCCACGACTTCCCATGTTTGTTATTCCTATTTGCAAAATCTTTCATGTACACTTGCCTTTGAGCATAGAAGCAGGAGCGTAATTAGGCTATGAATCGTACCGTAAAACTGATTCTCGATATTGTTATGGGAACTGTCATTCCTATCCTGATCTTGGATAATTTGAATGAGCAACTTGGAACAGTAACGACCTATGTTGTTGCTGCACTTGTTCCTGTAGCTTGGATCTTTATTGATCTATTTTTTATTACTAAACGATTTAACTTTATTACCAGCTATGTCGCGGCTTTTGCGATTGGACGTGGCCTCTTAGCATTCTGGTTTGTCGATGGTATTCAGTTTGCCTTCAAAGATAGTGTTAGTTCTCTCTTTGCAGTTATGATTTTTGGTATTTCAATCATCATTCGTAAACCCATTATCCAGTATTTCTTAATGCAAGGTCTTGGGCCGGACTCACCACAAGAGGAAAAATCATTAAAAGGGTTGCTCAAAGAGCCAAAAGTCTATCGCTCGCTCGTCAACGGAACAAAGCTTGTGTTGATAATCGCTCTATTGACGGGCATTGCAAACTTTTTCCTCAATCTCCATATTGTAGTAGCCGATTTTGGGACGACTGCGTTCAATCAACAGGTTGCACAGGTCAATGCCATCACTCGAATTGCACTCACAATACCTGAGCTTGCTAGTATTGGGATTGCCGCTGCATATATCCGTCGGGCAATGTTTTACTATCTCCCCAAAGAGAAGGACAAAGATCAAAGCGAAAGCGATTTCTGGGATCTCCTGCAACTACGTGAGATCGAGAAGACAGCTGCAGACTCATAGAATCTAAAATCAGGTACAGCGCAGCAACATAACAGTGAATCTGAGCGGCGACCAAGGATTTTACATCAGTCTTTAAACTTCTTCGTTCTGTCCACTCCTGCGTGGTGTTTTTGCTGTGCGTTACTTGCTGGTAGTCCTGATATTAGATGACTTTGTTCCGATGCATTGGAGTTGTTGTGCTGCTACGACTAAAAGGAATAAACTACTCAGTCTTGTCTATTTGATCTGCCTTTGAATATTTTGCCATTTCAACATACCTAACTCCCCAAGCTTCAAGAGATAGTAGGGTCGGCTTTAACAATCTCCCGAAATCTGTTAGCGAATATTCGACTTTCGGCGGAATCTCCGGATAAATCTTTCGACTAATAACACCATCGGTTTCTAATTCTCGCAATTGCCGAGTCAAAATTCGGTGCGATAGTTCTGGAAATATCCGTTTCAATTCATTAAATCGTTTTGGCCCATCTAACAAATGGTATAGGATCACACCTTTCCATTTGTCAGCAATGACTTCCAGCGCAGCCTCAATATAGCAACCACTTGCTCCTTCATAAGATGCGTGTCTCATCCAAATGCCTCCCAAGTCGCAGAATCGGTAACAGAAATGTAACTGATGCACAGAAATGTACGTTCTTACGTAATTCTAAGTAATTTTGCATAATCAGATTGCAGTTTCATCAACGGGCAGGCAAATGAAGATTTTTATAACTGGAGCTTCTGGTTATATTGGTGGTTCTATCGCTACCGCCTTAGTATCGGCTGGATATGACGTCATGGGCTTATGTAGATCAGTCGATCAAGTTCCGTTACTCAAGCAAAAGAACATTGAACCGATCCTCGGAACATTAAGTGACGAACGAGTCCTCTTGCAAGCCGCTCGTTCAGCAGATGCTGTAATCAATGCTGCAGATGCCGATAATCCATTTGTTGTAGAGGTTCTACTTCAGGCTCTTGGAGGCTCAGGCAAGAAACTAATCCATACGAGTGGCTCAAGCATCGTTGGCGATCGCGCGGCTGGGGATCCGAGCGATCGCATTTTTCATGAAGATAGTCCGCGTCCGATTCGGTTTGAGAAAATCGGGAGAGTTGCAGTCGATACCCGAGTTGCAGAAGGAGCGAATCAAGGAGTCAGTTCTGTCGTGCTTTGTCCTTGTCTAATTTATGGGCAGGGAACAGGACTACATTCTCAAAGTATTCAGATTCCACGAATGATTGAGATTGCCAAGAAGCACCAAATGGCTCGATATATTGGGAGAGGAGAAAATATCTGGTCAACGGTTCATATTGAGGATGTTGTGAGAGCCTATTTGTTAGCACTTGAAAAAGCTCCGGGGGGTTCCTTTTTCTTCCTTGAAAATGGAGAATCTAGCTTCAAAGAGATTGCTGAAACGATACATAGTCAGCTTAATTTTGAGGGGACGGCACAGAGTTGGGCAGTGGAAGAAGCCGTTAAGGAATGGGGCCAAGAAGGTGCTCACTTTGCATTTGGCTCAAATAGTCGTATTCGCTCTAACAAGGCTAGAAATGTTTTAGGATGGATATCTACTTATCCATCGGTGATTGATTGGCTAAACGATACGGATTTATGGGAGATTACTTCCTGATTTGTCTTTGAGCGCAAAAATCGAAATATCATTCACTCCAGATCGTAGATTGAGGGTACTCCGGTCTCAATATCCTTCAAATATTGGTCGAACCACTCGAACTGCTCCCAGAGCACATGCTCTACACTTTCTCGAGCTCGATATCCATGATCTTCGAAGGGGAGCAACACCAACCGAGCCGTGCCTCCTGAACCACGTACGGCCTCATAAAAAACTTGAGACTGAAATGTGAGAGTACCAGGATTAGAGTCGCTGTCACCGTGAATGATCAAAACGGGTTCGTTGACTTGGTTAGCAAAGAACGTCGGTGAGACCTGAATGTAAACATCCTTTGCCTCAAAAAGAGAACGGCGCTCAGCCTGGAAGCCGAATGGCTGATTGGTTTTGTTATACGACCCGCTGCGAGCAATACCAGCACGGAATAAATCGGTATGCGCCAGAAGGTTCGCCACCATCAGTCCGCCGTGACTGTGGCCAATGATGCCAATCCGATTAGGGTCAGCCACTCCCATCTCAACGGCTTTTGCGACGGCGGCTTCCGCATCGGCTACTAATTGGGGCACAAAGGTGTCGTAGGCGGTCTCGGGATCGCCAAGGATTGGCATAGCGGTCTGGTCAAGTACGGCGTATCCTCGGAGCAAGAAGTAAAGATGGGACGCCCCATACAGCCGCATAAAGCGCTGGGCAGAGCCGCTCACCTGTCCAGCCGTCGTTGCATCGGAATATTCAAGGGGATAGGCATTGAGGACGGTGGGCAGCGGTGTCCCCTCTTCGTAGCCAGGGGGCAGATAGAGGTGAAAGCTAAGGGGAACACCGTCCTCGCGTTCGTAGCGCACAATCTGTTTCTGGATCTCGCGCAGCTGAGGCGTTGGATCATTGAAGTTTGTAATTGGTTCACGCGTTAGGGCGTGGGTCGCTTCGCCTGTAGCTGCCTCGATTTCCTGGCCAAAAGTTGCCAAGTAGTAGTTAGGCACATCTACAGCGGATTCGGAGCGCAACACGAAGTGGGCTTTATCATTCGTGAATGCAACAAAATACTCGTAGCGCTCCGGATCACAGCGGAAAAGACGTTCAGTTTCCCCGGTTTCTAGATCTCGCAGATCCAGGAAAGGGCGATCGCCTTGGTCTGTCGCACCGTTTCCGCTGAAGTAGATGGCATTCTCTTTTTGCCGAAGTATCCAGCGACCGTTCGGTAGAACACGAAATAAGGGATAGCCTGGATCTCCGTAGCGATCGCTTTCATTGAGATCGAACCACAGGCGCGATGTCCCTCCATCCACATCCAGCAACCAGACATAGCGCCAACGGCGGATTCGCTCTCGCTGAGTGAGCATCAGCGTCCCGTCCTCACTCCAGGCATTTTGCCCCGGCTGGATGCGGTGCTCGGCTCGAAAAACGACGTGAGGTTTTGCCGTGAAGGGAGCATCTAAACGCATAAGTTGGTCTCGATGAGGTACCTCAGCCAGAGGATCACCGCCGTCAAGTGCTTCGACCCAGAAGAGTGTATGAGGAGCCGTTGGACGCCATGCAACCGAGCGTGCCCCAATCGCCACACCTTGGGGTGGCACTTCGTCAGCCACGGGTAGGGAAGCGATCGTTGCAACGACTTCGCCTCTGTCGTTCCATACTTCAATCTCCCTTGCGAAGCGCCACCAAGCCACCTCATGAGACCAAGGACCAACCAGACGCCAGACAAGGAGATACTCTCCCGATGGCGAGAACTGGGCCCCGGCATAGACAGCCGATTCACCTATCACCTTTTGCTGGCTTGTCATCGGATCAACAACCACTAGCTCAGAGGTAGCGTAGTACTCGAAAAGAGCATCGTCATAAGCCGTCTCAAGTAGGTTGCGAGCCTCGTAAGTGGAACGGGCGGATTCTCCCGCTCCTTCAAAAATATCTGGCCCTATTGGAATGGTTGGCGGTTCTGGAACTGGTCCACGCTGCGGAATGCGACGAACGAGTAGATGCTTTTGGTCGGGGAGCCAACTAACCGCATTGCCCATCAGTGGGTTAAGCGCAATTCCCTCGATCTTTCGCACATCACCCGCTACCGAGCCGACCCACAGACCGATATGGTTGGAATGCTTAACGGTGAGCGCAAAGTGCTGGCCATCAGCCGTCCATCTCACGCTATAAATCTCGAGGTCTGTGGGCAGATCAAGTTGTGTTGTGGTTCTGTCCTCAACCCTGACTAGACGGGGAGAGAGCCCACCCTGTCGACCATGGTGGCCATTGATAGCGGGATTGACTCGAATGCCAGCCAGCTTGTGCATAGGCGCAGCTAGTTCAGCTAGGGAAGGATAAAGCACAGGATCGACCAGGAGCATATGTGCCCCGGTAGGTGCCATCCACACCCGTGGGAGCTGCGGAGCGTGCAGCACCTCCAGCACATCTTCCGGGGGAGACCGCCAATTAGATAATGGCTGTAGATTATCTTCGGATACTCCCAGGGTTGCTGCCATCATAATTATTGAGACCGTCAATATCAGTAAGATCGATAATTTTACGACTATTCTCTTCATTGTTGACCCTTGTAATAAGGGTGGCTATACACTGGCAAAATGACTGCAATGCTGAAGGTTCAGCGGTATATTCGAGCTTCTACAGATGGCCAAATCTGTCTTCACTTGTTATATCATTCTTGCTTTTGTAGAACTGACGCAAAACTTGCGTCAGCCTCAGTAAATTTGTTGATGGTGTGGCCGCGTCGCGGCCACACCATCAACAAATTGCGTAAGTCCTGTTTTGGCGGCTTAAAAATTCACTTGAGTGTTTGTAATGGGATAGATAAGTTGGCAGGTGCAATTAAACCTAAGACCCTAAAAACCTGTGCCGCCCGCGCTGCGGGCGGCACAGGTTTTTAGGGTCTGGTTTTTCATCATGCCGAGCTACTTAGCGAGTAAGGGATAAATCCCTCAGAGGTCGGGATTCTGCATTCATGGTGGTGGCTCTTTATAATGACGGTATTGCCCGATCGCCCAGGAGTGCCCGATGAGTTTGTCTGATGCCCAAGTTCCCACGCCAGATTTGCAAGCGATCGCCACCCAACTGGAAAGTGAGAACTCTCGCGATCGCCTCCTTGGGGTTGTTGCGCTGAAAGATGTACCACCAGAGGATGCGGTGCCGCTGATCAAGAAGGTGCTGGAAGACGACAGCATTCAAGTGAAGAGCATGGCAGTGTTTGCGTTGGGGTTGAAGCCGACGGAGGATAGCATGCCCTTGCTGGTGCAGATGATGGAAACCGATGCTGACTATGGTGTGCGGGCAGCGGCAGCGGGGGCGTTGGGCTATTTGCAAGACTCCCGTGCGGTGGAGCCGTTGATGCGATCGTTTTATGAAGAAACCGATTGGTTGGTGCGGTTTAGTGCGGCGGTTTCGTTGGGGAATTTGAAAGATCAGAAAGCGCGGCAGGTTTTGCTAGAGGCGCTGGAGAGCGAGGAAGTGGTGTTGCATCAGGCAGCGATCGCGGCGCTTGGCGAAATCAAAGATACGGAATCGGTCGAGGCGATTTTGCGGTTTGCTCAAGCCGAGGATTGGCTGGTGCGCCAACGGCTGGCAGAAGCACTGGGGAACTTGCCCTCGGAGAAAAGCATCTCTGCTCTCAAGTATTTAGAAAAGGATAGCCATCCCAACGTGTCAGCGGCGGCAACCTTTGCACTCAAGCAATTGACCGACGCTCAGGATTAACCCTTATTATCTCGATCGATGCCGAATTTGCTGAATCTTGTTGTTTCCACTGTGACGGCTGTGTGGGTGAGTGCGATCGCCCTGATCTCGGTGCAGAATGCGACGCCAGTTTCGTTGCGGTTTTTGACTTTTCGGAGTGTGCGGCTTCCCGTTGGGCTCTTGCTAGGATTCAGCGCATCGGCGGGGATGGTGGGAACGGCGCTGCTACTGCCCAGCAGCTCTGATGGTGGCGAGGATGTAGATGAAGTCGAAGATGAGGATGAGGCGGTTTAGTCCAATGCCTTTGGCGTGGGCGGCATGCTGCCCACGCCTAGTTCTCCGATCGCTACAGCTCCAGGTCTTCCAACAAACGATCGAGGGCGGGATAGTCTACTTTGGCATTGTGGCGGCGATCGAGGGGGATGGGATGCGATCGCACCTTATCCAGCTTTGCCCAGCTCAAGGTTTGCTTGAGGGCCTCTAGATCCTCTGCATCTCCGCTCCATTCCACCAGCAATACGCGCTTTCCGGCATGGTTGGTCAGGGCTGTACGACGGACATTGGGAAACTCCTGCGCAGCAGCTTCTACGGTAAAGGGATAGATGCGGCCTCGCTCATCGTCGATGCGGGCGGCACAGCGTCCCAGTAGCCAGACTCGCCCCTGAGCATCTTTATAGCCTGCATCTCCTGTGCGATGCCAGGGGATGCCTTCTACTCGAAATTTGGTGTCTGCATCTCCTTCGCCGTTGAGGTAGCCAGCCAGAACATGGTCGCCACTGACTACAATTTCTCCGATAGTGTCGGGGGGGGAGCATTTCGCTTCAAAATCTGCCTGAGATAGCGGCGGAATAGGCGCTTTCAAAGGGTGTTGCAGGATGCGGAGTTGGATCTCGGGCACCGGTTTTCCAGTGAGCAGCCCTTTGCCCTGGCGCATGGCGGTGCGATCGCCCTCTGCAATGTCGTCATAGGCAATGTGGGCAATGGGCTCCGCCTCTGTGGAGCCATACACCGCTGTTACCGTTGCCTGGGGCGCAAGGCGCTGCAATGTTGCAAGCAATGTCGGAAAAACGGGGGCACCTCCGCTGAAGATCCGCTGGAAGCTGGGGAGAACTTGGGATGTCTCGTCGCAATACTCCACCAAGCGTTCCAGAAAGGCTGGAGAGGCCGCTGTACTCTGGGGCTGATAGCGATGAATCTGACGCATCACTGCGCCGGCCTTGATTTTGCCAGGAAATCGCAGATCGGCGTCGGGGATTAAGCTGGTTACCCCCGATGCCAGGTTTGCCAGCACAAAAATGGGCAGCGTCGTTAAATCAATGGCGTCTGCTTGCAGCGACAGACTGTGAGCCAAGGCGTTGTGTTGCGCCAGCAGAAAGGCGTGGGTTCGCATGGCGGCTTTGGGTTTTCCGGTGCTACCGCTGGTGAAGGTGAGCAGCGCCGGATGGTCGGAGGGAATGTCGACCGGAGCAATCTGGGGATTCTTTGATGGGCGGATGGGGGATGGAACAGCGGATTCACCTTGAGTGGTGGGTGATGGGATGCCAAACCGTCGAATCTGCGTCCCAAAGGTGACAAACGCGGTGGGAATCTGGCGTAGGGGTGGCGAAACCAGCCGCAGCATATGGGCTTTGGGGCTGGCGATAAATGCTTGGGGGGGAGCGATCGCGCAACAGCGCTCCAAATGCCCTTTCTCCGCCGATGGATCGACAAACATTGCGACCATGCCCTGGCGGAACAGGGCCAATAGCACCACGTACAACACGGCTGACATGGGTTGGAACAGCAGGACGCGATCGCCCGATTTCAACCCCGCCACGGTTAGGGCTTGCTCCACCCGACGGGCGGCTTTGTCTAGCTTGGCATAGCTGAGAGTGAGGTTTCGCCGTGCATCGATGATGGCGATCGCGTCGGGGCGCGCGTCAACCTGTTCGCGCAATACATCGCTAATGGTTGTCATATTTGTGGAAGATGCCATCTGCTTGCTTAGGGTGTCTAACTTCACGCTATTGGGCGCGGATTCCCGATGCTATTGTTCCCTAAGGTTCTTGCGGTTTCAAGGGTGCCTAGTCTTCTATTGACACTTCGTTCAGTGCATTCCACTCCGCAATCATGTCTTCCGTCCAGAGCCAGCCATTGGGCAAATTCTGGATCGTTCGGGCATCGGGGTTGTCTTCAATAATCAAGGTGTTCAACTGTTTTGCTTGCGCTAGTGGATTTTCAACGGTCTCGAACCCAGATTCTGTTGCAATCCGCTGATACACTAACGCAATTCCAGCATAGGGTGTAATCAGGGCGGGGTCGGATAGACGATCGGGAGCCGGACATTGGATATTCTCTGGATTGGCTCTCGCAACATCTGAGTTGGGATTACGGATAAGGGCGATCGCCCGACACCACGATTGCACGGCTTCCGAAAACTTGCCTTCGCGGTATTGAGCAAACCCTAGAGCATTGTGATAAGCAGCCACCCCTGGATTTTTCTCAATCGCCGTTGACCAATAGCGGCGGGCATCATCCATCGTGTAATCCAGATTCCCCTGGCGCATGGCCTGCCAAGCATGGCGTCCGTTGAGATAAAGCACTTCGGGCTCCGACACCTGTTCTGGCGTCAAGTTTGCATAGACCGCAAGGAAATCATCCAGGGCATTGCGATCGAGCAGCAGTGCCAGTGCTTCTGCCCCGCTTTCCACATTTCCCTGGTCAAAACTTTGAATGGCCCTGGCGCGCAACTGTTCGGCCTCGGTTAGATCCGGATTGTCAGACCCTGGCTCGGCGTCGCTGGGGGTGGTGGTGGGTACTTGGGGCAACATTTCGCCGGGGGAGGGCTCGCCATTGCGCAGCCAGCCGTTGGGCATAAAGGCGAAGGCGATCGCCATCGCCGCCGCACCCACTAGGGGCAGCATGATATAGGCCGTGCGGTTGCGTTTCGGGATCAGCGTTGCCGATTCCGATTCCTTCCGCTCGGCTACGCCAATGTTTGGCACGTCATCCTGGGGCTCCAGCGTTGGGTAAATAGTGACCATCTCATCTTCCGGATTCGCCCCCCCACCAGATGTAGAGGGAGAAGAGAGAACCGCATCTGCCTCACGGGTTTCGGCTGACTCCACCTCTGAACGGGTAAGGGGTTCGTTCGGGATGAACGCATCTGGATTAGTAGGCTCCGGCTCGGTGGCCGCGACTTCATCCGGGGGGGCGAGTTCCTGAATCAGCTCCGCAATGTCGGGTATATCTGTTTCATAGCTCAATTCGTCTGGATCCGGTGGAAGCGGCGTTCTCGACGGCACGGGCTCATGGGTCGGCGGCTCATCATCTACCAGAACAGCGCGGGAAATCCGATCCCACTCTTCGTCTGCATCGGTGGCGGACGTGCCTGGGAGAACGGGGTCTGACTCTTCGCCCGCCAGCTTAGGGGGAGCGTTGGAAACCTGTGGCGTCAGCACGAGCCGATCCGCCGGGTTAATGCGGGTGCGATCGCCCGTCGCCAAATACCCATCCCACTCTGGATGTAAGTACAGCACAGGCAAGGCCCAGTAAAACTGATGGGAACCAAAGGACGAAATCAACCCTTGTCGCGCTCGACTGAGGCTCAGATCCAACGGATATCCTTGTTTCAGATTGCGATAGAACAAGCGAGTCAGGGTCAAGGCGACGTTGTCCGGGATCTTCTCGGCCATCGCCAGCACAGCAGGGATACCCCGGCTCACCAGCGCTTCCCCCAGATTGCCCTCTGCATCGGCACCAGCGCCCGACAGAGAACTGTGGGTACCCCGACAGGAGTTAAAGACCACCAGCCGAATCGAGTTGTTGACGAGCAAACCAGCCAAGTCATCTCCACTCAGGGCTTCTGTCAGCCCGCTCTGGGGATTAACCAGGTACAGGTTGCCGCCTGCCACGCCCAAATTGCTATGTCCGGCGTAATGAAAAATGTGATATTGCCCTTGCTCCAGCGCCTGGGTCAGCTCTGCCCGCCCTGGCTGTTCCAGCACGGTGACCTCAAATTCCACCTGGGTGCCGGGTGCTGTATCGCTGCCCAATACTTTGGTTTGCTGGAGCTCTTCTTGGAGATGCTGGGCTTCCCGCTTCAGTTCCAAGCGCTCTTGGTCGGTGGGAGCGGCGATCGCCAGCAATACCCGAATTGGCTGCTTCACGGCCAATACCGACAGATATCCGCCCATCATGGTGATCCCCGGCTGGTAGCGAGAAAAAACCACATCGGTTCCCGTGGCAATGGGGCGGCGCATGGTACCCAGCCCATCGCGATCGCCCGCATTCATCACTTCCCAGGGCAAACGGGGCAATTGTTCTCCTTTTAACCCCAGCCGTAGCCGTAACATTTCGCCTTTGTGCTGGGCAATGCCTCGCGCTGTCATCCAGCTGTCACGCAGGGTCCCCGAAAACAAGCTGTTGTAAAGGGTTTGTCCCAATTCCATAAGCGTTGGCGTTTGGGCATTGCCACCGCCACTTGAGGGACGCGGATAAAACTCAAAGCCTCCAACCCGTGTCCCATTCCCCTGAAGTAGTTCTAGCAAGGGATTATTCATCAATTGGCGCGTATAAGCCAACCACTCATCGAGTCCCCATTTCACTTGCTCCTCAGCAAGGGGGACACCCGGTGCCACACGCTCTGTCCGCACCAAATACTCATCACTCCCTACGGGAGTGACCGAAATGTGAAACTCCTGGGTCACGGTTTCGGTAGTCTCCTAGTTGCACAAACGGCGTGGTTTTCGCCTCGAGAGAACGCTGAAGAGGGCAGACAACGAAAACCTGACGACAAACCAGACTGGGATAGCGGAATAGACTTGAGTGGGATGAAGCGCCAGTCGACGTCAACAGACACTATGGAGCTCAATCTACGTTTTCATCCATTGCTCCATGCCGTCCGGAAGAACCAGACAATTCAAACAAAGTTTTTTGATTAACTCTGTGAAATCACGGATAAGTATATGGATGCTTCAGTGCTATCTACGTTGTTTGGTTTGGTTACCGCCCTATGTTGTCTGGACATTCCCTATAGCCAGGATAGCGCTCCAGCCAGCAAAGCCCCACACTGTAATGAAGCTTAGAGATTCTGGCTGACCCTTTGTCTTCCTCCAAACCCCTCCTACAGCGCGTTTCCTGTAGAAGCAAGGTAGAGGCGAACTGATCTGAGCAAAACGATAGGATAAATTCTCCTCTCACCAAAGATTTTGCCCAGGTTACGACTGCGCGTTTTTTCTCCAAGCGATCGCCACATGTCCATTGACGCTCATTCCCCTTTGCTTTGTTGCCAAATCCTTTTGCCTATCCGGAAGATTTACAAAAGGTTCGCGTCTATCACGCCTCCATGAAGAACATCGGGTAGGTCTAGCCTGAGATACCAGATTTGTGCGGTGGACACAGATTTTTATGCTTCAGGGCGAGGATGCTGCGATTGCAGCTCGCAGCACCTGAATGAATGATTGAATGGGCGGCTCTAGGATAGATTGCTGGTCGCAACACTACGAACCGTCGCTCGATCCAGTGTCGGCTGAGCCGTGTGGCCATTGAGTGGAATCAGCCCCAACGCCTTCAAATCCGCCTCTACCATCAAATGCACCAACTCTTCAAAGGTTACTGACGGCTTCCAGCCCAGCTTCTCCTGAGCTTTAGAGCTATCCCCAATCAGCAGATCTACTTCTGCCGGACGCAGATACCGCTCGTCAAACACCACATAATCTTCCCAATTCAAATTGACATAGCCAAATGCCAAATTGAGGAATTCTTTGATGGAATGGGTTTCGTTGGTGGCGATGACATAATCATCGGGCTCATCTTGCTGCAACATCATCCACATGGCCTGCACATAGTCTTTGGCATAGCCCCAATCCCTCTGGGCATCGAGATTTCCCATATAGAGGTGCTTCTGCTGGCCTGCAACAATCCGTGCCAACGCCCGCGTGATCTTCCGGGTCACAAAAGTTTCGCCCCGACGCGGCGACTCATGGTTGAACAGAATGCCGTTGCAGGCAAACAAGTTGTAGGACTCTCGGTAGTTCACCGTTTGCCAATGGGCATAGACCTTGGCACAGGAGTAGGGGCTACGGGGATAAAAGGGCGTTGTCTCCTTTTGAGGCACTTCGAGTACCTTGCCAAACATTTCCGAGGAACCGGCCTGATAAAACCGTACCTGATTCCCGGTTCGCCGCTGGTAATCCCGGATTGCTTCTAGGATCCGTAGCGTTCCCATCGCGACTGTATCAACGGTGTATTCTGGGGCATCAAAACTGACCCGCACATGGGACTGCGCACCCAGGTTATAGATCTCGTGGGGTTCGATCTCCTCAAGGATGCGTCGCAGGGTTGTCCCATCGGTCAAATCGCCATAGTGAAGAAATAACCTGGCTTGATCATTGTGGGGATCGACATAAATATGATCGATGCGATCGGTATTGAATGTGGAAGTACGGCGAATAATCCCATGAACCTCATATCCCTTTCCTAGCAGGAATTCACTGAGGTATGACCCATCTTGACCTGTGATTCCTGTCAGTAAAGCGCGCTTAACTTCTACCATAAATTTTGACCTTTCTACAAAACTCAAGAATTCAATTTAGCAGGGAAGTACCAATAAAAGCCGTATCTTCTAAAATTCAGCAGCTGGCTAAATCAAGTGATTGGCTCATCAAAAGTGTGGGTTATCTTTGGGGCAAGGTAGTAGAAAAATGCGTCTATGAAGCTTATATACCTGTAGCGACCCTTTGCCAATGTTTATCAAGAATTACAGATATCATGAAGGGATAATATTTCTGTACGACTTATGAAACCCTCTTAACCCAGCTGCAAGAGATTCGAGTGATTGAGAACCAAACGATTGGGAATGTTCGGATCGTTTCTCAGGCGAAGGCTCCCCTTGCGCCGATTGCATCGAATCGGAAATGAAGAATATACAGGCGCTTATCTTGTGCGCTCCGATGGAACAATTACGCTTCCAGTATTGGGAACGGTTAGGGTTTCAGGTCATACGCTCGATTCATTAACATTGGAGCTGGCGAGGCAACTGAATGAATACCTGGTCGAGCCGTCTGTTTCTGTGGATTTAACGACTCCACGGCCTATTAATATTTTGGTGGCGGGTGAGGTGCACCGCTCGGGGCCTGTGCAACTCGAAGAAGACGCGGATCCAACGTTGCTTATGGCTCCGACACGGTAAGAGTGCGGGTTGTGGGAGAGGTGAATGATCCAGGCGAAATCGAGGTTTCGCCCAATAGCTCCCTGTCGAGTGCGGTCGCTGTCGCGGGAGGGCCAACGGGAGATGCGGCGCTGAGCCGAGTTGAATTTATTCGCCTGAGTGAAGAAGGGGCGATTGAGCGGCAAGAAGTCGATTTGCGAAATCTATCCGATGACATCCAGGTGCAAGAGGGTGATGTCGTAATTGTGCCCGAGCGCAATTCGTCGTCGATCTTAGAGTGGGCTGGGCGAATCTTAACCCCATTCAATTCCCTATTTACGATTTTCCAGCGAATCGATCAATTGAGCCGCTAGGGATGTCCATTCTGTTAGACGCTAAAACCAGTCCATGATTTAGAGATTCGATCGCCCTTCAATCTGAGCCTCGGCGTCATTGGCGATCGCTCGTAGCTGATCCAGCGTGGATGCTTCGACTTGCTGCCACATGCCTCGTTGATGCGCTTCCAGCAAGCGTTCGGCCATGTCGCGCAAGACCCAGGGATTTTTGGCTTGCACAAAGGCTTGCACCGACTCGTCGAACAGGTAGGTGTCGGCAATGCCTTGGTACATGAAGTCATCGGCGCAGCGGGTGGTGGCGTCATAGGCGAAGAGATAGTCCACGGTTGCTGCCATCTCAAATGCGCCCTTGTAGCCGTGGCGCATCACCCCTTGCAGCCACTTGGGGTTGACGACCCGCGAGCGGTAGACTCGCCGCAGTTCCTCAGACAGGGTACGAATGCGAGGGTTTTCGGGGAGGCTGTGATCGCCAAAGTAGGTGGTGGGCTGCTGGCCAGAGAGGGTGCGAGCGGCGACGGTCATCCCGCCCTGGAACTGGTAATAGTCGTCGGAGTCGAGCAAGTCATGCTCGCGGTTGTCTTGGTTGTGCAAAACGATTTGGAGCTGTTTCAGGCGTTGGGCAAAGGCGTCTGGGGCGGCATGTCCTTCAGCGTTTTGGGTGTAGGCATAGCCGCTCCAGTTGAGATAGGCGCGGGCGAGGTCAGCGTCGCTTTGCCAGTTTTGGGCATCGATTAAGCCTTGCAATCCTGCTCCATAGGCTCCGGGTTTGGAACCAAAGACCCGGTAGCGCGATCGCCCCGCTGCCTGTTCTGGCGATAAGCCTTCGGCGACCCAGTTAGCTGTATCTTGCTCGACATGGGCACGCAGGGGATTCTGGTCGGCAGGCTCGGGCAAGGCAGCAACGGCTTGCACTGCATGGTGGAACAGGTCGATCAGATTGGGAAAGGCATCGCGGAAGAAGCCAGAAATCCGCAGGGTGACATCAACTCGGGGCCGACCCAGGGCGGAGAGAGGCAGGATCTCGAAATCCACGACGCGGCGCGATGGCCCATCCCATACGGGGCGAACGCCCAACAATGCCAAGGCTTCGGCCATATCATCGCCCCCCGTGCGCATGGTGGAGGTGCCCCAAACAGAGAGTCCCAGGGTTTTGGGATAGTCGCCATTTTCCTGGGTATAGCGCTCGATTAAGGTTTCGGCGGCGCGGCGTCCCACGTCCCAGGCTGTTTCCGTCGGCAGGGCACGAATATCGACCGCGTAGAAGTTGCGTCCAGTGGGCAACACATCGGGGCGACCGCGTGTGGGGGCACCCGAGGAACCGCTGGGAACATAGCCCCCGCCAAGTCCATGTAGGAAATGGGCAATTTCGTCGGAGGTGCGATCGAGTGCAGGCAGAAGGGTTGTGGCAATCCAATCCAGTTCCCGCTGGGTTGTAAGGGGTTTAGGGGGTTTAGGGGATTTAGGGGTCAGACCCCTTGAAGGGGTCTGACCCCTGGAGGGGTCGATTAGGTTTTCAACCCACTCGGCAGCAATGGTCTCTAGCCATTCGACGACATCGCCGACGGTGCGGATGGGTGGAGCATAGTCGGGGAGGGTCCCTTGCCAGGGCTGAGCTGGATCGGTGGTGAGGGGATCGCAGTCGAGCTGCCAGTCCTGAGCGATCGCCCGCGTCAGACCAAGGCGCTGGGAGCCGGGATGACGGGCGATCGCCACTACCAGATCCCGCAGTTGCCGTCCCTGGGGGCATTGCCCAAAAATATGCAGTCCATCGCGAATTTGCGCTTCTTTCAGGTCACAAAGGCAGGCGTCGATTCCGGTGAGAAAACGGCTCCAGTCGGTAGTTTGGGTTTGTAGGTTCGTGTCGTTGCCCAGCCAGCGCTGCAAGTCCTGCGCCAGATTTTCCTGACGGATCAGCACCTCAATCCGTTCGCGAATTCGAGACAAACGGCTGGGGTCGAGGGTTTGCGCTTCGTAATATTCATCCACCAGTGCTTCCAGTTGCAGCAGCGGGCCGTAGAGTTCGGCGCGGGTGAGCGGCGGGGTCAGGTGGTCGAGGATGACAGCATGGGCGCGGCGCTTAGCCTGCGAACCTTCCCCTGGATCGTTGACGATGAAGGGATAGAGGTGGGGCAGGGTGCCCAGCGCCACTTCTGGATAGCAGGAATCGGAGAGGGCAACGCCCTTGCCAGGAAGCCATTCCAGGTTTCCATGTTTGCCGATATGGGCGATCGCCTGTGCTCCAAAGCCCTCCTGCAACCAGCGGTAGAAGGCGAGGTAGGCGTGGGTGGGCTCTAGGTCGGGGGCGTGGTAGTTGAGGGCAGGGTCGCGATCGTAGCCACGGGCGGGTTGGATGCCGACGAAGATGTTGCCGAGTTGGATGCCGGGGATGGGAAAGCCGGGGAATTCTGGATTTTGGACTTCGTCGTGAGCGCTCAGTCGAACGATTTTCGATTTTGGATGGAAGCGATCGCCCGGTTCAGGAGACAACCATGGGTTATCCGCTTGGATGAAGTTTGACCATTCATCTTTGGGTGAACCCCAGCGGGCTTCGATGGCTTGTCGGGCTTGTGCAGGCAGGGTATTGAACCAGGCTTCGTAGGTCGCAAGAGGAAGCGTCTGCTGGGCAGAGCGGAGGTGGCTTTCGGGGTCGTTGGTACGATTGGCGGTGAGGCGCTGAATCAAGTCGTCGCCATCGGTGGGGAGGTCGTCGAGGGTATAGCCTGCTTGCTGGAGGGCATAGAGGAGAGCGACGCAACTGGCGGGGGTGTCGAGGCCGACACCGTTGGCGAGGCGACCGTCGCGGGTGGGGTAGTTGGCGAGGATGAGGGCGATGCGGCGATCGCGCGGTGGTGTGCAGCGCAGGGTCGCCCAGTTGTGGGCCAGGTCGGCTATCCACTGAATGCGATCGCCCACCGCCCGGTAGCCCACCACATCGGCCTGCAAGCAATCGTCCTGACTCAGCACCGCTTTGAAGGAAATGGCTCGGCCAATGATGCGCCCATCCACCTCTGGCAGCGCCACATTCATCGCTACATCGCGGGGAGATAGCCCACGGGTTTGGGTTTCCCACTGCTCTTGGGTACCGCCGCTTAGAATAGCCTGAATCACGGGCACATTCAGGGTTTGCCAGAAGCCAACATCGGGCATGGTCGCATCCAGACGTGCTAAGGAAAAGCTGGTGGTGTTGACGAGCGCGGCTAGTCCGAGTGCGTCGCTTTGAGTCGCAGTCTCCTTGGGGCACAGCAATGCCAGCACATCGTCCTGCACATCGGGGTCACGCAGGGAGGAGACAAACACAGGCACGGGCTGGAGCTGCCGCTGCACCAGCGCTGCACATAGGGCGTCGATCGGTTCCAGGTTGCCTGCCAGGTAGTGCGCCCGGTAGAACAGGATACCGACACGAGGTGCATCGCTTGACAGCTCGGAAGCGCCAGCCCAGGGGTATGCGCCCGCACAGGGAACGGTTTGTGGTGGGGGGATGGGGCGATCGCCCCCCATCTCTGCAACGCCATCGCGCACGGACCACAAATACTGCAGCCCATTCACCATATTCGTGATGCCACCTTCGGTGAGATAGCGCCAGAAGGTGTTCACGGTGGCCAGGGGAACGGTGGAATGACCCATCAGTTCGAGGTCGGGGCGATCGTCTCCTGGCACAACCCACAAGGCCGCGCCACTCTGCTCCACCACCTGCCGCACCACTTCCAGCCCATAGGCCCAATAGGCTCGCCCCCCCAACAGCCGCAGCACAATCACTTCCGCCTGCGCCAGCACCGACTCCGCATAGGTGTCGATGGTCAAATGCTGTTGCAGGTTCAGCAAGTTCACCGCCCGCATGTCGGGAAAATCTGCTGGCAATTGCTCCCTCGCATGCGCCAACAGCAAAATGTCGGTGTCGGCAGCGCTCAAAAACGCGATTGGCGCAGGGGTCTGCTCAATAAACACCACCCCCTCACTCTCAGGCGTCCACCCTCCCGGTGCCGCTGGCAAACGATGCATAAACAGCCACCCAAAACACAGCAATACTTGCGATCACGGTATGCACTTACTTCATATGGTAAATCTTGGTTCTCCGAAGCCTTCCTAGCTTCGTGTTTCCCTATGATGGAAATTTTAGAAATTTTGCACCTTTTTATTAGTCTCCACAGGATAGAGTAGGCAAGAACACTACATACTTTTGCACTGGAGTTCTGTGTGGATGCCATCTGGATTGTCTTGATCATCACAATTGGGGTAATCGTAGTAGTTTGGATGCTACGAGATCGCATCACCCGACTGTTCTTTAAGTCACCCTATGGGGAAGGTGGTATGGATGCGGATTCTCCTCAACACAGAAACATGAGGCGACGCTCACCTTCAACTCGTGTTTCGGGTAACCGCATGATTGGGAAAAGAAATAAAATACGCGTAACCCAAAGTGATGTGGATGTCCAGAGAAACTTAATGGAAGGTGAAGAATTAGAATTGAATGTTGATGAATCTGATGCTCAGTCACCTAATCAAGAGTAAGGTGAGTCAACCCGATAATGAAGCATTTTGTAAATCGCACAAACGAGATGAAACTGTTTCGCCAGATGGTTATCAGGGACATTTCCCAGAGGATTTTGTTGATTGAAGCACCAGCGGGTTACGGAAAGACTAATCTGCTCCTTCAATTTGAGCGCAGCGTTCCAGAAAATATGAAATCTGCCTGGGTCGATTTAAAATCTGCTCAGACAGGAATTCCTTATATTTTTTCCAGAATTCGGAGAAAACTAGGTGAAGCAAACTTTCCTCGACTGGCAACTGCAGTTCAACAATTTTTGGATGGGGGTATTCAAGTTCGGGAAAATGTTCAAGAGGGGCAGGACAATTTAATTCAGGTGTTGAGTGTACCTGATGATAGCGTCCGAAATTTTCGGCTTATGACTCTACAAGAAGCCTTCTTTTGTGATTTATGCTACTTTCAACGTCCTATTTTGCTTATTCTAGATACTTTTAACGCTGCACCCGAAAGTCTTGCCCAATGGGTTGGAGGTGGCTTTTTAGCAGAAGTTGCAGATGCTTCCAATGTGTTCGTTGTCATTGCAGGGCAAACGATTCCACGGGTATCAGGGGAATGGACGAATTGTCATCATGCCTGTCGGTTAACGGCCATTCTTGATCCGGACGAATGGTATCTATATGCTAAAGATGCTGGTTTTCCTTTCAATCGAGATCAGATCAGCATGGCGGTAATGATTTTCGAAGGATGGCCTGCGAAGATTGTCGAAACCTTTGAAGCTCTTGTAAGAGAGCAGGCGCAATGACTGAGGATCTGCTCACAAAACTGGCAAAGACAACTACGGATGAAGAGCGCTCCTGGATAGTTACTGAGAGTTTACTCAATACCTTATCGCCGGAATTGTTATCCATAACATGGGCAGCAGCAGTTCCGCATTGGTTTGATCGGGAGATCTTGGCAGCCTTGCGACCTGAGTTGAGCGATCAAGTACAAGATCTCTATCAACAACTTCAAACATTGTCGTTTGTTGAAGTATTTCCAGGACGCGGACATAACATTCATGAGCTGACTCGCAAGTTAATGCTTAAGCGATTGTGGTACGAGGCGCGAGATGAGTTTCTCAAGCTCTCGAAGCAATCGGCAAATTACTTTGTAAAGCAAAATGCCTCAGAGTCAGAAATTGAATGGCTTTATCATTTGGTTGTAGATGAAGAAGTTCCTGAGGAAAACGAGAACCAGCTTTGGAACTATTCATCTGACCTTAATAATTCATTCCGTTATTCTGAGTTGGATGCTTTATCTGGAATTTTGATGGAGCAGGTAGAAGCACAACGTGCTTCTACTTTTTCGAGCGCAACTATTCATTACAGGCGAGGAGATGCAGCAAGGCGAATTTACGGACAACGGGAAGCGTTGGACAATTATAAGCAAGCATTGACGTTCTATCGTGAGGTGGGTACTCGACTAGGTGAAGCCAACACACTGAAAGCGATTGGTGATGTGCAGCAATTTCTCGACCAATGGAGTGAGGCATTAGCCAATTATGAGCAAGCACTGACGTTCTACCGTGAGGTGGGTACTCGACTGCACATCGCTAACGTGCTTAAAGCGATTGGTGATGTGCAACAATTTCTCGACCAACGGAGTGAGGCGTTAGCCAATTATGAGCAAGCACTGACGTTCTATCGTGAGGTGGGTACTCGACTAGGTGAAGCCAACACACTGAAAGCGATTGGTGATGTGCAACAATTTCTCGACCAACGGAGTGAGGCGTTAGCCAATTATGAGCAAGCACTGACGTTCTATCGTGAGGTGGGTACTCGACTAGGTGAAGCCAACACACTGAAAGCGATTGGTGATGTGCAACAATTTCTCGACCAACGGAGTGAGGCGTTAGCCAATTATGGGCAAGCATTGACGTTCTATCGTGAGGTGGGTACTCGACTAGGTGAAGCCAGCACACTGAAAGCGATCGGCGATGTGCAGCAATTTCTCGACCAACGGAGTGAGGCGTTAGCCAATTATGGGCAAGCACTGACGTTCTATCGTGAGGTGGGTACTCGACTAGGTGAAGCCAACACACTGAAAGCGATTGGTGATGTGCAACAATCTTTTAACCAGTGGAGTAGGGCGTTAGCCAATTATGGGCAAGCATTGACGTTCTACCGTGAAGTGGGTACTCGACTAGGTGAAGCCAACACACTGAAAGCGATTGGTGATGTGCAACAATCTTTTAACCAACGGAGTGAGGCGTTAGCCAATTATGAGCAAGCATTGACGTTTTACCGTGACGTGTGCGATCGACTGGGTGAAGCCAACACACTGAAAGCGATTGGTGATGTGCAACAATCTTTTAACCAACGGAGTGAGGCGTTAGCCAATTATGAGCAAGCATTGACGTTCTACCGTGAGGTGGGTACTCGACTGGGTGAAGCCAACGTGTTGAAAGCGATTGGTGATGTGCAAAAATCTCTTAGCCAGTGGAGTGAGACGTTAACCAATTATGAGCAAGCGTTGAGATGGGTACTCGACTAGGTAAAGCCAATGTGTTGAAAGCGATTGGCGATGTGCAGCAATTTCTCAACCAACGGAGTGAGACGTTAACCAATTATGAGCAAGTGTGACATGCTACTGCGAGGTGAGCGATCGACTGTATGAAGCCAACACGCTGAAAGCGATGGATTTGATAAATGAAGACTTTGATCTAGGCGTACTCGAATGTTTGAAAATATTAGCGCTTTATGAACAGATTGAAGATCGATATAGCTAAAGCCGTAATTTAGTCGAGTTCACATCAGTTATTCAATTAAAGCTAGGGCAATATAGAATCGGCTATCGAGTTACTAAGTCGTGAAGCCAACCTTGCCCAAAGCATAGAGTTTGAATTTTATCAGGCTACTGCTTTAGAGAAAATCAAACAAATTCAAGAGGATAGTTCCTCCATCAACTCACATGATGTTTAAGGATCAAGATATGACTTATTTGATCCTGGAAAGTCTCATAATTCCATCATCTAAACAAATAAACTTTAAAGATTCTATGGATTACAAAGAGCCTATAGTCAATTCTGAAATGCACAAGAGACGGACAGTACCTTTGGTAATGAGGCAGAACTGATCGCGGAGGCGCGATCGCTCGATCAATCCCGTTTCAATCTCGCGCCTTTCTTCATCCAACCGCAGAGATTTGGTATTTCGAGGATTGGCACTCAGAATTAAGATTTTGGTGGGTGGGGCGTCCATTGCTGGGCATCCAGACTAGAGGGGCACTCTCCCCGACAGTATAATCTGAGATTTTTGTCACAGGTATTTAATCACTGGCTGTATTGCTGGATCAGCTTGGCGACCCGTCCTATCCAGCCCGTTTGATGACTTGATCCAATTCCGGCACTGTTGCTCAGATCGTTAAGCGATACTGAGGGCTAGCTGCTCTTGGAAGTATTGCTGATATAGTTGGCAGCTTGGCGTTGCATGATTTCTCTGGAGTGTAATTACGCCAATGCTTTCCAATCGATAGGCAATGATTGGCTCCAGTTTGACGGGTTGCTCAGCCGTTACCACGTGATGGAGTGCGTCCAGGAGGGCTGGATCCGCCTGCAAAGTTCCCCAAAGCTGCCGCAGATGGTTGCCATAGATCCCGGCCTGGGTGGGAGCGTCTTGCAGGAGTTGGTTGAGCGACATCGTGCCCTGAGCTAGGTGATACAGGGCTAGACGAATCATGCCAGGCCGCCCACTGACCATGGCCACCAACGAGGCCAGGCTCGTGTCACTAATTCCTGCCAGCCCATGACACTGAGCCAGTTGACGCACCTGCTCAAGGGTGAACGCTGGAAGTTTAATTGATAACCCGACATTAAACGGGGACTGGTAAAGCTTGAGCGGCACATAGACATCTGTGGTGTGGGTGATGACCCAACGGACATTACTCCAAATCGCAACTTCCTTGGCATCTTCGTACCAGGAACGTAGCAGGGGAAGCAAGTCGCTGGCGATCGCCGGATACTCAAATACCTGATGCAGTTCATCGATAGCAATCAGCATCGGACGGTCAGCCATCTGTAAACACGCTTCTAGGAAGGCCGTGCAGCTCACCTTACTCCCCATAATGGGATTCCAGTAGGGTTCGAGCGGCACATCGACAGCCAGTTGGTGGGCAATGTTGGCACAGAACCACTGGAGAAAGTGATTGAGGGATTGAAATATGTCGCGATCGGCCTTACTCAGGTTGAGTTTGACCGTTTGCATCTGTTGCGATCGCCCATACTCTAGCAATCGATGCAGGAGAGAAGTCTTTCCCGTTTGGCACGGCGCTTTGATGCGTAGCAAACTCCCTGGTTTTAGGATTTCGGCATAGCAGCGGGCTTCCAGGGGATGACGCTCAATGTAGAAGGTTGAGTGGAGAGGCACTGGGCCATTTGGGCAATCCAACTGGAGTTTGTCAGCCGATTCTACTGGCTCAGACATCGCTGGCCCGGGTGTCGCTGGCGCATGGCTGAGACGGGCATAGCGACTCAGTACGGCTCGAACATTACTCTTCGAAACCTTTTGCCCGAGAGCTAACGATAACCGCTGCCATAGCTTGAAGCCGACATCACGAATGTAGCTATGCTCGTAACTATAAGTTTCGGCGATTTCGGCATAGGTTTTATCTTGCCAGACCTGGCAAAAGATGATTTCTTGAAGATTTGTCAGCGGTTCATAGGGGAGTAACTGGTCTACGATTGCCAAAGCGTCTTCAGTCGTCATGCTCTGTGATCAAAACTCCAAAATTTGCCCTAAGACTATCAGCTTTTTTCAGGCTTGTGTAGCCACTTAAACAACATAAATCTGACATCATCGGTTCCAGATAATGAAAAAGCCACACAAAAAGTGATGTTTTCCAACTCATAATTGACTTGTAAAGAAAGCCCTAAGTACAGGACAAAACCTAGAAAACCCTTGATTTTGTGTCCTGTACTTAGAAAGAAAGCCTTAAGAAGCCTACGATGTGCTTGGATTGAATTTAGACCTATGGCACGCTATAAAACCGAATCTTTATTTTGAATTGCGTTCTAAGAGCGCATCTTTTCTAAGAGAGAATCTGAGAAGCAAATGGTTGAGAGCTGGAGGTTAGACGATTCCCCCCAGCCTTCTAAAAAAGGGGAGCTGAACTCAAAGTTCCCCAAGAGATATTCAAGTAGGAGAATCTTCTCAGTCTAAATGACCCCATTCTCAACACTTTTTTGGATTGAAAAATTTGGTAATTTTTGGAGTGTATTTGAACCCTTGTTTGTTATGCACGACCTACGAAATATGAGCAGATTGGATGCATTTTAACCGCCTCTTGTAATGAGAGTCGAGGGGTTGGTTGGGGAGCCAAATCATTGAGCAAGCTATGAGTGAGCAGATCTATCAGGTTGGTGGTAGTTTAGCCAACGATGCGCCGAGTTATGTCGAACGCACCGCCGATATGGAGTTGTATAAAGCTCTTAAGATGGGAGAGTTTTGCTGTGTCTTCAGCTCTCGGCAGATGGGTAAGTCGAGTCTGCGGTTGCGGATGCGATCGCACCTAGAGCAGGATGGCATGCGCTGTGTCTCCATTGACATGACACGCATTGGGAGTGAGCAAATTTCTCCAGAGCAATGGTATACCAGCCTGATTTTTGAACTGGGTCGCGGATTTGGGTTGCTCCAGGAGATACCCATTGACCAGTGGTGCGCCCAACACCAGTATTTGACCCCACCCCAGCAACTGGGTCAGTTTCTTGAAACCGTCATCTTGCCCCGGCTCGACCACAAAAAGCTCTATATCTTTCTCGATGAGATCGATAGCTTGTTGGGGTTGAACTTTCCCACGAACGACTTTTTCGCGCTCATTCGGTCATTTTACGAGGCGCGTTCGAGCGTTGCGGACTACTGTCGGTTGGTGTTTGCCCTATTTGGTGTGGTCGCGCCGTCTGATCTGATTCGCGCCCCGCAACGCACACCGCTTAATATCGGTCGCATGATTTCTCTGGACGGCTTTAAGTTTGAGGAGTCTCAACCGTTGATTCAAGGTTTGGGACGCTATGTACAACGCCCCGAAGTCGTATTCCAGGCCATTTTAGATTGGACAAACGGGCAACCCTTCTTGACCCAGAAGCTCTGTCAGATTGTCGTGAATCAGACGCAGTCGGTGAGCTGGAACGAGGTCAGCCCGAAGTTTGGCGACATTAACGGATGGATTGCTCAGTTGGTGCAGCGGCAGGTGATCGATCATTGGGAAGAGCAGGATGACCCAGAACACTTGCATACGATTAGCAATCGCATTTTAGGCAATGCAGAACGGGCCGGGCGTCTCTTGGGCGTTTACCAGCAGGTGTTGCAGGCTACCCCCCCATCGGTCGCCCCCGTAGCAGCAGATAGCAGCCGAGATCAAATTGAACTCCGCCTGTCAGGACTCGTAACCCGACAAGCGGGGCAATTGCAAGTGTATAACCGCATTTATCAGTCGGTTTTTGACCTATCCTGGGTGGATCAGCAGATGAGCCAACTGCGACCCTACAGCCCAGCTCTACGCGCCTGGTTAAACCAACAAGATCCGGCATGGCTGCTGCGGGGCAATGCTCTGACCGAAGCCCAAGCCTGGGCAACTGGGAAGCGGCTGAGTGATGAAGACTACCGCTTTCTGGCCGCCAGTCAAGAATTGGCTCAGCAAGAGATGCGGGTGCAATACGAAGCTGAGCGGAGCCGAGAAATGCAAGCCCGGATGCTCCAGGAACGCAAAAGTGAGCGGCTGCAACGGGTTTTGCTGGTCATCGTCAGTGGTACCCTAGCGCTGGTTTCAGTGTTGGGGCTGACGACCTACTGGCAATATCGGCGAGCAATGCTCAGCAGTATTCAGGCAACGACGCAGGTGGCGGAAGCCCAAAGCGCAATGAACAAGCCACTTACTGCATTGCAGAACGCGCTCCAGGCTACGCAGCAACTCCAGTTTTTGGGAGCCGCAGACGACGAGACGCAGCGATTAGTGCAGTTGACGTTACAACGGGCGGTCTTGAATAGCCTGGAGCGCAATCGATTGCGTGGCCATGCGGGGGGTATCTACGATGTCGCCGTCAGTCCCTCTGCCGACTGTATCGCTACGGCTGGAGACGATAAGACGGTGCGCCTGTGGGATGGGCAGGGACAGTTGCTCGAAACCCTTGAATCTCATACGTCTCCAGTCTCGGCACTCGCCTTTAGCCAGGATGGCCAAGCCTTGATCACCGCTAGTTGGGATGCTTCAATCCAAATCTGGTCGCTTCAAGCGGGACGTTTTGGCCCGACGCCCCAACAGGTTGTACCAGCACATGCAGGGGGGGTGCGCGATATTGCCGTGAGTGCAGATGGCCAATGGCTGGCATCGGTAGGGCTGGATAACACGGTCAAGCTGTGGCGCTTGGAGCTGGGAGAAAATGGGGATTTGGAGCTGCAATTGGCCCTGACATTGGAAGGCCATCAAGATAATGTGCTGGCTGTTGTGTTTAGCCCAGACAGTCAAATCATTGCCTCTGCCAGCGCCGATCGCACGATCAACCTATGGTCGTTGCAGGGCGATCGCCTCCAAACCTTGGAAGGCCATGACGACCGCATCTGGTCGGTGGCCTTTAGCCCCGATGGGGAGCAGTTAGCCTCGGCCAGTCGCGATCGCACCGTGCGGCTATGGCAGCGCCAGCCTGACAATACCTACACTGCTGCAAAAACCTTAGACGGACACCAGGAAGAAGTGCTGGGTCTGGCCTTTAGCCCCAATGGCGAGCTGTTGGCTTCGGCGAGCCGCGATCGCACTATCCGCCTTTGGGCCAGCGATGGGGAATTTCTCCGCTCCTTGGCGGGTCACGACGACGAAATCTGGGCCGTCACCTTTACCCCCGACAGCCAGACGCTTCTTTCGAGCAGCGGTGACAATACTGCCCGCCTCTGGCAACTCGATCATCCCCTGATCGATCGCTTGTATGGCCACCCAGCGCGAGTGGTCAGGGTACGCTTTCAGAAGAATCCAACTGGCTCTCCAGGCAGCGATCGCCAAACCCTATTTTCCTTAGATGAAAATGGTCGGTTGCATGCCTGGGATTATGAGCGGATTCATCAATTTCCTGCCAACTACAGCCTGGTGCAGCCAGAAACCGGGACGCAGGTGAATTGGGATCTGGCCATTCATCCTGGGGGGCAGCTCATTGCAGTTCCCAATAGTGGGGCGATCGATCTTCTGTCGAGCGATGGTTCTTTGGAAGCAGCCCTGACTGGCCACCAGGGCGAGGTTTGGGGACTGCGCTTTAGTTCGGATGGTGAGTATCTCCTTTCCATCGGAGCAGACAACACCCTGCGTCGCTGGCGGAGCGATGGTACTGCTGACCGCACCCTGTTAACTCACGACAGCGTTATCTGGCAAATCGATATTAGTCCCGACGGGCAACAAATTGCCGGAGCCGCCTCTGATGGCACCATTTACCTCTGGGATTGGCAGGGTCGCCAAATTCGTACCCTGGAAGGGCATGAGGATGAGGTGCTAACGGTACGCTTTAGCCCCGATGGCCAACATCTCCTATCGGGGAGTCGCGATCAGACGGTTCGTCTATGGGAGGTGGAACCAGGTATGCTCATCAGAACTCTAAGGGGCCAGACGGGGGCGATTACTGAGGTGGCCTTTAGTCCGGACGGCACTCTGTTCGCCGCCACCAGCTTCGACACTACCGTCAGCCTCTGGACCCGCGAGGGCGACTGGCTCACCCAGCTCACCCAGCACGATGGCTCCCTCTATAGTTTGGACTTTAGCCCCGATGGCCGTTGGCTCGCCACCGCCAGCATCGATCGCACCCTCATTCTCTGGGATCTAGATGCAATCCTGGATGGTGATATCCTCCTCGCCCAAGGATGCGCTTGGCTAGAGGCGTATTGGTCGACTCATGCTGACGAAGGTAACGAGGTGAGAACAGAGTGCGAAAGTACCCGATGAAACAATAATTTATACCAATTCAACGAAAACCAAAACCAGATAATTTTTTGGTTTTCGTTGAATTGGTATTACCTTCCAAGTCCATCGGAGTAGCCTCTTTCAAAAAAGGTGGTGCGAGCATTACCCACACCACCCAAAATCAAGAGTGTTCTAGTTTTGTTTTGTACTTCGAGGAATGAAAGATGGGTTAACTTAGGGGCTATTTACAGATGCATAAAAGCCCCACTAGAACCTTACCGATTGTTCCGACCCAGACTATCTAACTGGAACTCAACTGCGTCTAAATACATCTCATTATTGAGAGTATCAGGGGACAAACGATTCATGCCAATCGCAACATTAACCAGATCCTCCGCCTCAATTCGACCCGACTCATACCAGTTAATTAAGGCACTCGCCATGGGAACTCCTTCTGATTCAAAGAAGCCTTGATACGCTAGAAAAACAAGATTGAAAGGAGTAACGTCCATTCTGACTGATTCTGCAGCTGTAGGAAAGGAAGAATCAACATCAGTTACGGTCTCAGCCATTGCTGCAGGGGCTATGCCAGCAGACAACAGGACGGCAGTCAAACTGCCAACAAAAGCTCGTTTCATGGAAAAGGTCTCCTAATAGGAATAGAAGTGAGTCTTGCAGATGTCATGGAAGCTTTACCGTGGTAATTTTTACTTTCCAGAGCATCTTTAATCATCCTGGTTTAGGATAGGCTGCTTTGTCTGTGCTGTCTGCCTGAAAAAGTCGTATGGCTTTGCGGCATCTTGAGAGGGTGTTTAAGAATGTATTAGAGGTATCTACTGACGCTAAGCGACGCACCATGATGCGGATCATGGCAAGGTGAATAAACGCCTCACTGGTTTCCGGTAAGACCTCATAATCTTTGCTCAAGCATCGATAGTGGCTAAACCAGCCAAAGGTGCGTGCGCTCCACCTTCCACCGCTTTTCAGCAGCACAAATCCCTGAGCCGATTCGGGATGCAGGACGGCCCAAATCACCCAGCGTAGGACATCAATGGCTCATTGGTAAAAGGGAGTACTATCATAGCTGCCATCAAACCAGACCGTATGCACTCGCCGCACCCTTTGCCCCATTTGCTTACCGCGCTTAATGACTTGCTTACCGCCCTCGCGTTCCGGTACATTGGCTGCGGTCACGAGCACGTGCGTGGCCAACCTCTGGATGGATTGGTCGGCAGTCGAGACGCCAAGCACTCAAATTGGTCGGTGCTGAGGTCACTCGGATACACTTTGCTCATGCTCTCTGGGTAGCTGATGGTTGTTCTGTTCAGCTCATGCCCAGTGAGCTTTTTTACCGACCTCGCGATTTATCAAGCATCCTCTCACATCGCTGGCCACACACATTTAAGGTGAGCAACCATGATAATTTTTTCTTTAGATAGTGAAACAGTGGTAAGAGTCCACTCTTTTTGAGTCAAATTGGTCTGAGAGTTCTCAATAGGTAAGCCAGAGCAGAGTCAATCAACTTTTGCAACCTGGCAAATTTGAATAAGCAAACTGACCCGCTTATGAATATGGCGATCTCAAGTGATTCGGGGATTGGATGTGAAAGGTGGGGAGGGCACAGCTCTCCCCACCTTTCACATCCAATCCCCGAATGCTATATAGTACTTGTGAACTACTTGAGCTTGTGTTACAAGTAAGAAAATATTCTTGAGTTGCTGTGATGAAAAAAGTCTTTGTCCGTCTCAGACAACAGCTTTCGATCAGCTTATCGATCAGTGTACTTTTCATAACATATTTGTGCTTTCTGGCAACCTTGGCCTGGGTAAGACCACTCTTGTAGAAGCGCTACATAATAGGCTAGGCGGTAAAGTCTTTCAAATGAAAGACTTCATTGATTCTCTACGTCAACATCATCCACTAGCGATTGAAGAGGTTTTTGAACAGTTAGTGATGGACGCCTTGAACGGTCATGATGTTGTTTTTGTAGATGACATGCATCTGCTGTGCAATCTAACCTATCAAGGCCATGCTTATCCGCGTGCTCATCTGCTAAATATCCCTGTTCAAATTCTTTCGAGCTATGCGGTTCGAACTAACAAAAAACTCATTTTTAGTGGCCAGCCATATGCTCTCAGTACACTTGCTCAAGAAGCTTGTTATGTTGGTATGGCGCGCTTTCAAATTGAGGACTACCAGGCCTTATGTCAGCATTACGTAAGAGATGAAGCGATCGCTCTAGATTATGCCAAGATTTATCGCTTTGCCAGCAAGCTAAATGCTTATCAACTCAAAGATGCCTGTCTCTCACTCAGACGAAAGAATCACTTAGAAACAGAGCATTTTATCAACTACCTTAAAGCGCGGCAGTTGATTAGTAACATTAATCTTGAAGAAATACAGGCAGTTGATCTCAACACTTTAAAGGGTGTTGATGATGTCATAGAAAGCTTAGAGGCTAATATTATTCTCCCCTTAGAAAACGACGCACTTGCTACTGAGTTCGACTTGAAACCTAAACGAGGAGTATTGCTAGCTGGACCGCCTGGAACAGGTAAAACAACAATTGGTCGTGCGCTTGCTCGACGGTTAAAAAGTAAGTTCTTTTTAATTGATGGTACCTTTATTTCAGGCACAGGTGATTTTTATGGAGGTGTTCATCGTGTCTTTGAAGCAGCTAAGCAAAATGCACCATCGATCGTTTTTATTGATGATGGAGATGTAATTTTTGAGGGTGGCGACGAACTTGGATTCTATCGTTATCTGCTAACACTCCTCGATGGACTAGAGAGTGAAAGCGTTGGTAGGGTTTGTCTGATGATGACTGCTATGCAAGCAAGTAGTCTTCCGCCTGCTCTTGTTCGATCTGGACGAATTGAGCTTTGGCTAGAGTTGCGCTTGCCTAACGATGATGCGAGATCTGCCATCTTGAAACAGCATCTTTGTCAACTGCCAACTGTTCTATCCAATGTTGATGTATCTCGGTTAGTTTCTGAAACTAATGATTTTACAGGTGCAGATCTTAAGCGTCTGATTGAGGATGGCAAAACTCTGTACGCTTACGACTGTTCCCGCCAGCGTCCTCTTCGATCAGCTACCGAGTACTTCCTGTCAGCCGTAGAGCTGGTAAAAAATAATAAAGCTATCTACGCTCAGGCAGATTCTCAGGCTCGCCAGCAACATTCCGTGAAGCATGGTTATCGTGGAACAATGAGAATTTCACGGCAAAATATGATTGAGTGATAGGCAAGTTTTCTCTCCATAGGCCAGTATTGCTGCTTGAAGAAATGATTTTTCCAAGGATTAAGAGCGATACATCCATTTTTGGAAAAATCATTCCTGATGGCCATAGACCCTATCGACCAATATGTAATCTAAACGGGGAACGGGACTGGCGCGATTCGAACGCGCGACCTAGCGCTTAGGAGGCGCTTGCTCTATCCAGCTGAGCTACAGCCCCAGATGGCAGGGTTTACCTGACGAAATTACGAGCCTATCATAACATCGCTAGATTTCTAGGCTCATGCCATAGGTAGTTGCTCACCGACATCCCCAAACTGCCAAACCTCATCGTGAGAATAGCTGCTCACTAATATCCCCGAACTGCCAAACCTCATCCCAAGGGTGACCGCCCACCTCCAATCCGGCTTGGTGAGATGTGGCATAGAGAATACGTTGCTGCCCTTGCCAGAGGGTGAGGGTGAGAGTGCCGTGGGTGGTGTCTTTGCAGTCAAAGACCATGCCGTCGGTGCTGGGAACGCGGATATCGGCTGGGGGGCGATCGCACCTCCCCATTAACTCCACACGCAAATCCTCGGTTTCGGCAACGATCTGCCAACTGCCCCAAGGGGTAACCTTCCAGGCGAGCTGGCTGTTTCTGGGAGGGAATTCGTAGAACTTGCCCCGATAGTGAATGCCCACCATGCCGACCTTCTCGCGCCAGGTCAAGACTTCGCGCCAACTGCCAACTGCGGTGACGGATAGATCCGGCTCTGAGTCGAAGGCGTTGCACTGAATCCAGAACCACTTTTCGGGGAAGGCACCGCCCCAGTTTTTCTCAGCATAGGTAGGTGCGTTGGTGAAGGTGTGGCGATCGCCCTCCCAGTCGATCCATCCACTAGCATGTCCATGGGCCATGAGCACTTGCCAACCGGGTTCAAAAACGGGAAGAAATGAGAGCCAGCCTGCAGTCGCACGGGGCAGCTCGGTGCGATCGCCCCACCTATCCCATGGTTCTATGGTGTAACACCAGCGCACGGACTTGCCGGATGCTGGGTCACGCAAAGTGCCCTGATGAAGATGGGTGGTGGCCTGATAGCCTTCGTGAATGGTGCGATCGAACACTTCAGGGTCGAGATAGCGGGGAGAGGGTTGGGCGATCGCGCTACGCCAATGCCCAAGACCAAAGCGATGCCGCCATGCCCAGAATTGATGGACATCTGGGAAGGTGCGCCAGCGGTACTGTTCACCAAAGCCAAGAATCTGGGCGGTACCACCACTGTGGGTTTTGCCGCCAATGGGGTCTTCGATGGAATACATGAAGGCAACGGACTCATTCAGCTCTGGCAACGTCAGTCGCAGATACCACCCTTCAAAAAAGCGTCGCTCTGATCCGTCCCAGTGATAGCCACTGTGGGGCACAGGTAGCTCGGTGGAGCGTGGTTTGGTGTTAGTAAAGGGTGAAGACATAACGTTACAAGCAACGGATAAAAACTAGAAGGTGACTGGGAAGAATAAGAACGCAGATGGACGCGGATAAACGCAGATATACAGCCAAACTTGGCCCTGTGATCGTTGTCGGCTCTTTTTTCAGGAATTAGATGTGAATGAGCTGAATAAACTGTGAGTTGATATGGATTGGGACATTTGCTCAGCTTTATGAGATGGACCAGGAAATTTGGGAGAGAACGTTGCTGTCATCCCCCTTATCTACGTTCATCTGCGTTCAATTTCTTACGCTTTATCTCCTATAACAATGAGTCACTGCCCAAATCCCCACTGCCTCAGTCCTCAGAATACTCTGGCGGACGACGTCTGTCGGGCATGCGGAGCCGTGATGGTGCTGCACCAACGCTATCGTGCCATTAAATTGTTAGGTCAGGGAGAGTTCGGGCGCACATTTCTAGGGGTTGATGTGGCGCAATCGTCTCAGCCACGTTGTGTCATCAAGCAATGTTTGCCGCGATCGCTCCACGGGCGCACGGGGAAGAAGGTGATCGAACTGTTCCAGCGAGAGATTCATCACCTCAAAACGTTGGGGCATCATGCTCAGATTCCCGACTTGTTGGATTGCTTTCAGCAGGAGGGATGGGCCTATCTGGTGCAGGTATATGTGCCGGGGCAAACCCTGGCAGGTTGTTTGGAAAAGGAAGGAACGTTTGGAGAAGACCAGATCCGACAACTGCTGGAAGCTCTTTTGCCTGTAGTGCAGTTTGTTCACGATCGCCAGGTGATTCATCGGGATATCAAACCAACAAACTTGATTCGGCGACGGGAGGATCGACAGGTTGTGCTGGTGGATTTTGGCATATCCAAAGCCGCTCGGGGTGTCGATTTAGCAGCAACGGGGACGGCCATCGGTAGTGCAGGATATGCGGCCCCTGAACAGGTGGTGGGGCGAGCGACGTTTGCAAGCGATCTCTATAGTTTGGGAGTGACCTGTCTGTATTTGTTGACGGGAATTTCTCCTGTCGATCTGTTTTCTTTTGGGGAAGGGCGCTGGGTGTGGCGCGACTTTTTGCGGCAGCCGTTGGGCGATACGCTGGCGGCTATTCTCGATCGCCTAGTCGAGCGAGATTTGAACTATCGCTACAGTTCAGCGGCGGCGGTGTTGCAGGATCTCGATCCATCGCGGGTGGTGCAGCCGGAGCGATCGCCCGAGTTTTTCCAATCCTTTCAGGTGCGAGTGTCGCGTACGGGGTGGCATTGTGCCGAAACCCTTTGTGGACATCGAGGAGCGGTGTTGGCGATCGCCCCTCACCCGTCTGGGCATTACTTTGCCAGTGCGGGTGTAGATCAGGTGATTCAGCTCTGGTCGCTTACCAGTCGTCAGGTGGTTGCAACGTTTACGGGGCATACGGAAGCGATTACGTCTCTGGTCTTTAGCCCCGATGGTCGCTGGCTCATCAGTGGCAGTGTCGATGACACGATTCGCATTTGGGATGTGGTGCAACGGCAGATGGTGCGAATGATTTGCGACCATTCTGATTCGGTCGTTTCCCTTGCTGTGGCGCTGTGCCCCTATGGTCAGGTGATTGCCAGTGGCAGCGATGACCACACGGTACGGCTCTGGCATTTCCATGATGGCTCTCTCATTCGTAGCTTTCAAGAAAATCGTGCGGTGACGGATGTGGAATTCAGTCCCGATGGTTGTTTCCTGGCGACGAGCAGTAGTGACGACACGATTAAGCTATGGAACCTGAGCACGGGCGAGGTTGTGCGGGTTCTTTCAGGGCATCAGCGGGATGTCAATAGCTTTGTGGTGACGAACCAGGGGGAGCAAGTTGTGAGTGGCAGTAGCGATAATACGCTGTGTATTTGGAACTTTAAAACGCGCACTCGCCGCAGGCTGACGGGGCATTTGGACTGGGTGAAGTCGGTGGCTTTGCATCCCAAGCAACATTTGGTTGCCAGTGGCAGCGCTGATCATACTGTGCGCCTTTGGGCACTGTCTGAAGGCAAGCGCATCGCTACCCTTACGGGGCATACGCGGGATGTAAATGCGGTTGCTTTTGTGCCCAATAGTTCTTTGTTGCTGAGCGGGAGTGGCGATCGCACGGTTAAGCTTTGGTGGCGTTCTCCCCATGATCGTCCCGTTGTTGAGGCTGACGATGCCTTAAAGAACATGGATTGATACTTTCCCTTGTGTACGTGAAGGTCTGACTTGGGGGCGCGTCGCCCCCCAAACCCCCTGACTGGAGGAACGAAGCTCGTTCCCCCAGACCCCCCGCATCGGTGGAGGGCGTCCGGTTGATGCATTTCTACTTCCCCTTTTGCTCGTTGGGTTGCTTCTGCATACCTTGGGGAAACTTTTGAATAGGTGGCTTATAAAGGCTCACAGTTATCAGGACGTAGCAACATGAACTTGCGTTTCTATCGTCGAATGTTGATGGTGATGGGAGGCTTTCTCCTTACCCTAGGTCTGGGCACCCTAGGTCTGGGCGGATCGGGCTTTGGGCTTTCGTTGTTGGCTGGAGGTGAGCTGCGTCCTGCTGTGGCGCAAGCTCAGCCTGCGCCTGCTGAACCCGAGCCGGAAATTCGAGCGTTGCCGCTTGCCGAATTTTCGTTGCTGAATCTGTCGCCTCAGCTCGAAGCGTTCATTCCAGAATATTTGGGGGAATCGCGTCATCCTCAGGATACGCGGGGCACGATTGGTGAGGATGATCGCATTGAATTGCTGAGTCGACGCTATCCCTGGTCGGCGATCGGGCGGATTGTGGCTGAAGATACCAATGGTATGTTTGGGATTTGCTCGGGTACGCTCATTGCCGCTGATGTGGTGTTGACCAATGCGCACTGTGTGATGAATCCAGAGACGGGTGTGCTGCATCGCGCAATCCAATTTCAACCCAATGTGGTTAACGAAACTGTGCGGGATGTGGCGGATGTTGCGAATGTGGAAGCGGTTTTTTATGGTACAGATTTTTCAACGGATAAGATCCCACCGAATGCGGATGACTGGGCATTTCTCCAGCTCGATCGCCCCCTAGGCGATCGCTATGGCACGATTCCCTGGAATCCGATTCCTGTTTCCCAATTGGTGGAAGAGTACGAAGCGCAATTGGTGATGGTGGGATACTCGGGCGACTATCCTAGGGAGCGCCCAAGCTCTAGTGCGGGAGTTCATCTGGGGTGCAGCATTCTTGGAGTGCAGGATGAGAGCATTACCCATGACTGCGATACCTTTGGGGGCTCCTCGGGTGGCCCTATCTTGGCCTGGATTGATGACCAGCCCTATATTGTTGGGGTCAATTCTGCAGAGCGCGTGAATCCTATGGTCGTCATCGATACGCTGCCGGTTACTGATGACGAAGATCAACCTGTATACGCCGGGGTGATCAACTTTGGGGTGGATATTTCCCGCATTGTCGAGTTCGTCGAACAAAACGGCTCGGAGACTGCCCAGTGAGATGACGGCAATTTTGGTAAGACTCTTACAACCCTTATTCTGCCGTAGGATTGATTAGCGTTAGCGTAATCCATCGAAATCTTTGCTGGCGTTGGACTTCGCTACGCTCAACACCAACTTGTCTGGCGGCCTGACACATCTCCTGAAACGCTTATAAACTCGTAGGTTGCGGTTGAGGTACAAAACCCAACAAAGTGTTTGGAAAACTCACTCTGTTGGGTTTCGCAAGCTCAACGCCAACCTACCCGTGCAAAATTTAGCTAGAGAATAAGATGTGTCAGGTACTCAGCCAACCTACATTAAAACTTCTGTTAGTTAATCAAATTATAACCTTATGTATTTAGATAAAATCCATCGACCAATGAGTTGGAACTTCGCATTTTTCAAGAACCAAAACTACTGATAATGAATGATGCGTTTGTGGCTGGAGACCTTTGGTGCGCCAATCTGTTAACAGTTTTCTGTTAACAGATTGGCGGTTTTCTGACAGATACCAGTCAGGATGCCCATCAAACTTGGAATGGTCATTGATTAGGTTGATTGACTAAATAGAGACGGCTGGGACACACAGTGTTTCTGTTTCCAGTTGCCCTCAGCGTGACTCAGTTAGTAAGTCAGTCAATTGATAACCTACTTTTTCTGCAATCTGCTCATCATTCGTTTTGGAGTTTGTGGACATGTCCGATCAAAATCAGCCCAAGGCATCATCCAGGTACAATGAATTCTGGCCCGCCATTGATAGCCCTACAATGGCAAGGAACGTAGCACGTCAAGGGGTATGGGCAGCCAGCCTGGTTGCTGTAATTACAACGGTCATGATCTTTGTCGTCCAATCCTTTGGGGATGTTGGAGACGTTCCTCCACTCAGCGCCTGGACATTTATTGATGTGGGCTTGTTTGTCGCGATCGCCATCGGTATTCATAAAATGTCGCGTGTTGCAGCCGTCAGCGGTTTTACCCTCTATCTTCTGGGGCGTATTTATGCATGGAGCCATACCGGGGCTGGCAATGTATTTGTTTCTGTTCTCTTCTTCCTTGCCTTCCTGAACGCCATTCGAGCCACCTTTGCCTATCATCGTCTCCGTCGCCAGAGCATCGAAGCCGACCTAGCAGCGACAGAATCAGAGGATGCCAGGTTGTCCTGATATTAATGTCTACTGCCACTGTCAATGTCTATTGCCATACCGTGTGATATCAAATCCGGTTGAAGAACCCAACTATTATTTTTGCCCGCTGTAGTGCAGCGGGCAAAAATGATCTGGTTTTGGTTTTCGTCGCGTTGGTGTGAAGCTATAGCCCATCCAATTTGGGTGAATATCAATGGAGAATAGGAGATTCGAACTCCTGACCTCCAGGGTGCGATCCTGGCGCTCTACCAGCTGAGCTAATTCCCCGCAAGTGCAAGATTTGCAGACTCTAGCCTACCACTTGCGGTTGGTTTTGGTGGGAGAAGCGATCGCGAATTCGTTCCAGTTCCAGGTCGGTGAAGTAGTCCACAGCCCAGTTGGCGCAGCGTTGCATCATGTGGAAAGGGTAGGTGTTGGCGATGCCGACGACTTGCATTCCGGCTTGCTTGGCGGCGGTGATGCCAGCAAAGGTATCTTCGATCGCCAGACAGTTTTCGGGTTGAATCGTTGATTGGCCGGGGCGATCGCTCCCTTGCTCATTCAATTGTTTGACGGCGAGGAGGTAGCCATCGGGTTCGGGTTTGCTGGTAGTGATGTCATCCCCGGCAACGATGACGGAAAAGGCATTGGCCAAGTTGAGACGCTGGAGTACCTGTTCGATTTCAGCACGGATGGCACCGCTAACGATGCCCATCGGCAAGTGAGTGGCACGGATCTGGAAAATTAGGTCTTCTAATCCAGGGTAGGTGGGAAGCTTTTCAATGTTGGCTATTTCTTCGAGGTAGTAGCGCGATTTGCGGGCAATTAACGCATCCAATTCTTTGGCGCTGACGACGCGTCCCCGGCGCTCGAACAGGGTAGTAAGGCAGGCACGATCGCTCCGTCCCACGCAAGCCTCCCAAAATTCTCCGGCCTTGGGACGCAGGTTCTCTTCCACCAAAATCCGTTCGAGCAGTTTGTCATGGAGCGGTTCATCGTTGATGATGACGCCATTGAAATCAAACAAAACTGCCTTGAGCATAGGGCGTTACCGGGTGCGTCTATCCAAAACAGGAGCAAAACCAGGAGGGTCTTGCCTCATTCTTTCGTTGAAGGGGGAGCGCTGTCAAACCTCCGGGGAAGGGGTTGATTACAGAGCACTGCTAAAAAGCGGTATGAATCGAAACGAAGTTTTGATTCATACAAAACCTTTTTCATCTCTAGAATCAGCAACGCCGATTACAGGGCTTTACTGTATGAATTTTTTCCGAGAAGGGGTGCAGCGCACCCCTTCTCGGAAAAAATTCATACTTGGATCCTGCAACGCCGATTACAGAGCATATTGGGTCTGGGGATAGTCCGCCGTTTGCAGGTCGTCGAACTGGATGGTCTGGTTGGAAAGAGGTTTGACACCACGGCTGATCTGATGAACCAACCACGCATCTTCGGTGCGGATCGCACCAAAGCCTGCGGCTCCCATCCAAGCATCCATGCTGCCATCGGCATAGTCTTTGATGTAGGGCTCTTCAAAGATACTGGTGAGCCAGGTGGTGCTTCGAAGGGCGGATTGGTTGCCGTCCAGTACCAGCACCTCACCACCGGGTGATAGAAGTCGAAACGCTTCACGGAGGATGGCAATGGTAACGCTGGGGGGCGTTTCGTGGAATAGCAGAGATATCGCAATGAGATCGATGCTGCTATCGGGGAAGGGAACCTGCTCAGCATTGCCATGCAGCCACTGGATGCTCAGGCTTTCGGCCAGGGCTTTGTCTTCGGCGGCAACGAGCATGTAGGGAGACAGATCCAGCCCAATGACCTCGGCGTCGGGATAGGCTTGCTTCAGCAGCAGGGTGGTGGATCCAGTACCACAGCCCAAATCCAGAATGCGGCGAGGCTGACCGTAGATGTGGTCGAGCAGTTCGCGGCGAACCCAGGTTTCATTGGGGGGCACAAAGTAGCGGGTAACGGCGTCGTAGGTGACAGCGGCTTGCGGGTTAAGATAACCGTCTTTGATGCCGTGGAAGTTCTGGGTTTCGTAGTAAGCAGGGTAGGTGAGGCTGGGGTTGCGGATGCGATCGCCCTCCTGTTCCCAATCTTTGCTTTCGTAGTATGCCATCAGCGCATCCTGGTCGATCAAGACATGCTGAAAGACGGGGGCAAGAAATTGCTCGAACAGGGTATCTTTGCGAACGGTCATAGCGGTTTCCTTCACGTCACATCCGAAAATATGGCAGAGAATGCGCTCCCTCCCGTCCCCATAGCGGGGTTCCGCTTCTACTGTACTCACAGAAATCGGAATTGTGCTGAAAACCGTCTAAAGAATCAGATAACTTAGCTCAATCACAATCTCCGGGCAACAAAGGGTTACGAGTTGATCGGCTTCGGAAAATATTCGTTCAACCTGATAGCTCTCCTCTTGAGGATCTTGCAGCACAATAACCTGCCGCCGATTGATATCGACAATCCAATAGTCACGGATGCCTGCTCTGGCGTAGATTTTGGCTTTGCGATCGCGATCGCGTTTCAAGGTTGAATCTGACACTTCGATGAGCAACAGCACATCGTCTGGAGAAGGATGGCGATCGCGATAACGATTTTCGTCAATGCGAACAATGGCAAAGTCGGGTTCTGGCTCAGATCCTGGGGCAAGGGTGATTGGGAGTTGTACCCGAACCTTTGCGCGACCCGCAAACAACTGTTTGAGATAGTCACCTCCTTCGTCGACACGGGAGGCATGGGGTGGTTCCTGAGGCACCATCTCGACAATCTGTCCATCTAAAAGTTCAACGCGATCGTCAAGGGTCAAAATCCCTGCCGCGATCATGCGGTGGTAGTCGTCAACCGTCCATCGCTTGAGAGGAAGTTCAGCGGTAATGGGAAACGATGGTTGCATTGGGGGTGCTGAGACCTTTACTGAAATTATCCTTTGTTATTTCTGCAAGAACCGAGTTTCGAGTTTGCCTAATCGGGAGAGATGTGGAGTGTAGCCAGCCATTCTTGCCAATCCTAGTCAAACTCTGGCGACCAGATGCTCGACACTTCCATTTCCCATCCTGGCAGCAGTTCGGGAACGGTGAAGCGATCGCCATTCTGCAAAACGACGGGTTCTCCCTGCTGGCGATGCACTTCGATAGTCTGAGTGCGATAGTCTACCAGGGCGCCGACGGTGGTGCCGAGGTCGAGGAACTGGGTAATTTTGGCGCGGAGGGTGTCGAGGTTGTCGGTTTTAGAGCGAACCTCAAAGATGAGGTCAGGGACAAGGGTGGCAAAGTCTTCGGTGGTGCGCCGCATGCGGTCGGCTTTGATGAATGATGCATCGGGAGCACGGGTATCAGACGTGGCGTTGGGGAGGATATAACCTGCGCTGGAAGCTGCCACGCGTCCTAATCTGCGGGGGCGTACCCAATTTCGCAGTTGGGCAATGATCTCGGCAGCAATTTCATCGGATTCGAAGCCGGATGGACTCATGACAATAATGGCTCCATCAACAAGTTCTAGACGGTAGTTCGGGTGTTGTTGCTGGAAGTGCTTGAGGTCTTCAACGGTGAGTGTCATGGTGTTTTGAAAGGAATAGCAATGGGTGTGAGTCTTCGGGGTGGGCGATCGCAGTTTAATCCTTCACAGATTCTCAGATCATCAACAAATTATTAATATGAATACTGCTATTGCAATCTTAAATGGGATGTAAAAGGAGGGGCGGGCTCAGCCCACCCCTCCTTTTACATCCGATTCCGTAAATCATTTGAGAACGCTATAGGATGTCGCGTCAACTTGATGCAGTGTGGCCTTTTCAGGATTATGTTTCGTAACCTCATCATCAAGGAGCTTGCTCACGCATAACGCTTTGCTATAGCGGTGTGCAACCGCATTAAGCACAGCAACGGTTGTGTGGGGCGCGCCGCGCCCCACACAACCATACTTAACTAACCCGCATAGCGCTATAACGGCATCTTGCAACGACGTGTAATTGTTTCCAACGCTCTCTTGCACGCATCACTCTGTCATCTCTAGCTTTTTTCGTGATTGCAGGGGAATCTGGATGACGAAGCGGGTTCCCTGGTTGGGTTGCGAATGACATTCCAGCGTGCCGCCGTGGGTTTCGGTGATGATTTGGTAGCTGATGGAAAGCCCCATGCCCGTGCCTTGGCCGACAGGTTTGGTGGTGAAGAAGGGGTCGAAAATGCGCTGGCGGACGGATTCGGGAATACCTGTACCGTTGTCGGCAACGGTGATCTGGGCGCAGTGTTGTCTCGGCAGGATTTCGGTTTTGATTTCGATTTGGGGGTCGCAGTCATCGGCGATCGTCGCTTGCTTGCACCAATCATCCAATGCGTCGATGGCATTGGTGATCAGGTTCATAAAAACCTGGTTCATTTGTCCGGCATGGCATTCGACGAGAGGGAGGGTGCCATAGTTGCGGAGAACGGTGATGGCGGGACGTTCCTCGTCAGCGCGGAGGCGGTTATTGAGGATAACGAGGGTGCTGTCAATGCCAGCGTGCAGATCGACCGCTCTCATGGTGACTTCATCCATGCGGGAGAAGGTGCGTAGGGAGGCCACAATGTCGCGGATGCGATCGGCTCCAAACTTCATGGAGTTCATGAGTTTAGGTAAGTCTTCGCTCACGAAGTCTAAATCGACGGCGTCAATGGCTTCGGCGATCGCGGGGTCAGTCTCTGGATGATGCAATTGGTAGAGCTGGATCAGGTTCAGCAAGTCCTGAGTGTAGTTTTTGGCATGGGCCAGATTGCCATAGATGAAGTTGACGGGGTTATTGATTTCATGGGCGACCCCCGCCACCAATTGCCCCAGGCTCGACATTTTTTCACCTTGAATCAGCCGCATTTGGGTGCGCTGGAGTTCCGCAAGGGTATGGCGCAGCTCGGATTCCGATGCTTGGAGAGCCGCTTCAGCCGCTTTGCGTTCGCTAATGTCGATCATCACTCCATTGTGGATGGAAAGGTTGCCGAGGGGAGCGGAGGGCTCGGACTGGGCTCGTAGCCACTTCACGGTGCCGGAAGGGGCGGTGATGCGGAATTCATCGAACCAGGGAAGTTGGTTCTGGACGGCGATCGCCACGCGTTCCTGATACCGATGCAGATCGTCGGGATGTACCATCGCCCACATCATTTCGGGATGGGCCATTAGTGTTTGCGGCTCGACTTCAAATAGCTCCATCGCGCGGGGGCTCATGTAGGGAATGCGCTCTTCCCCGGTGTCGAGGTTGACTTGGTACTGGTAAATGACCCCTGGAACCGATGTGTTGATGCTGCGGAGGCGTTCTTCGCGTTCTTGCAGCGCCGTTTCAGCCGCAACGCGATCGGTCACATCATGCACCAACGATGCAATGCCAATCGTTTCGCCACTGGGGGCAACCAGGGGCGTGTTGTACCATTCACACAAAATTTCGCGCCCATCCTGGGTGTAGTTGGCATTGATGCTACGCGTGCCTCCAGATTGTGTCAGCAGGTCGGCAAATAGTTCCGATACCTGTTCGCGCCTATCTTCCTGCACCAGAAAGCTGAAGTGCTGACCGATCGCGTCCTTCGCGGCATAGCCAAAGATTTCTTCAGCCGCAGGGTTCCATGCCTGGACATGGGCTTCAGGCGTCCACTCAATGACCCCTAGGGGCGTTTGTTGGATCAACAGCGTCAAACGTTGTTGCGAGGTCAGGAGGGCAGCTTCGGCGTTTTTGCGAGCGGTAATATCTTGGGCAATGCCGAGTATCTGGGTCACATGTCCGGTGCGATCGCGCCGAAAAACGATTTCGCGACTGTGGAGCCAAACCCACTTACCATCCACCCGTCGCGTCCGATACTCCATTTCGCGGGTTTTGCCATCGGCCAAGCCTTGCATGCTTTGCAAGTGGCGTTGAACCTGTGGCAAGTCGTCTGGATGTAGGAGTTGTGCCAGCAAGTTTTCTCCCATCGTTTTGACTTGCTCTGCGGAATAGCCTAAGACCTGGCTGAGTTCGCGATTGCAATAGACATTCCGTTGTTGCTCCATGTCATAGATATAAAGGATGCCAGGGCTGCTATTGGCAACCTGTTCGATGAAGGTTTGGTTTTCTCGGAGGGCATGCTCAACGCGTTTGCGCTCGCTGATATCCAACGACGTCCCCACCAGTCGATAAATCCGTCCTGTTTCATCGCGCAGGGGATTGACCGTCGTCAGCCACCAAGTTTCTTGCCCCTGAAAGGTCAACTGTTCTTCATAGATCGTGCTGATGCCCCGACGGACGCACTCGGTCAACCGTTGCAGAGCGCCTTCCGCTTCTGTGTCGGCATAGATCTCGCGCACGGGTCGTCCCAAAACGGCTTCATGGGGTTGCCCGACAACCTGCTCGGCCATACGGTTCCAGCCTGCACAGAGAAATTGTCCATCGGGCGTAACATCCACGACGAAAATTTGGTATTCGACCCCGTCGTAGATACTCCGGAGAAACTCTTCCTGCTCTTGCAATTGCTGTTCTGCCCGCCGCCGTTCGGTGATGTCTTCGGCGATCGCCAACAGGTATTGGGGCTGATTCTGGGCATCGGCAATGACAGTTTTTTTGGTGTGTAGAATTCGGCTTTCGTCCCCATCAACGGGCAACTCGATTTCAGGAAAATCCAGCATTTGCCGAGTTTGGATCACCGTATGATCTTGTGCCGTCAGGGCTTCAGCCTTGGCCTCAGGAAACAAATCCCACGCAGTCTTACCCAGCGCGTCCACTGCCTCTCGCTTCAAAATCAGCTCAGCAGCTGGGTTCCACAGCGCATAGCGAAACTTGCTGACCTCTTTGGCCATCACGGCCACAGGCAGACAGTTCAACACAGATTCCAAAAAACGTTTGGTTGCTTTGAGGTCGACATCGGCCTGCTTCAGGTCGGTGATATCGCGAGCGGTCGCATAAATTTGGTGGGTCTCTAGGCAAGGGGTTGCCAACCAGGAAAACCAGCGGTAGGAGCCGTCTTTGCAACGATAGCGGTTTTCAAATGCGGTGACGGATGTGCCGGTTGCCATTGCGCGAGCGATGGTTTGGGTGGGCGCATGGTCATCTGGATGCACCCAGTTGATAAAGGGGTGTCCTAGCAAATCCTGCACTTCAAATCCCAGTACTTGTTTCCAGGCGGGGTTTACCTGCTTGAAAATGCCCTGAAAATCGACGATGCAGAGCATATCGGGCAGCAGGTGGAAAAAGCGATTGCGTTCATCCTCGATCTGTTTGTGCTCCGGGATGAATTCGGAGACCAGCGTTAAGCCGGCAATGGTTTCCTGATTTTCCCCACCCCAGGGATAAATCGTCCAGCGCAGCCAGTCCTGATTGCCATCGGAACGTGAGCTTGCACTTTCCCACGTCACGGTTTCCCCACTTAGGCTGCGTTGTAACATCTCAGCCCAGTGCGCTGAGTCTTCGGGGAAGAAGCTCAGGTGAGATTTGCCAACGGGGTCGCGATCGCCCAACTTGTGATCCTCTCGCCAGCGACGGCTGACCGTCTGGTAACAAAAGCTGGAATCGAGAATGGCGATCGCTATTGGGGTATGTTCGACCCAGGCCTGGAGCGGAATTTGGCTACCATCAGAAGGCAAAGGATGGATTTGTGCCATAGGAACACGATGAACTGGCAAAACGCCACCAGCGACGAAAGGTTCTATTTATCAGTGTGCCCTGATAAGTCGTGTAGATAACGGTTTGACCCTGTATTAAGCTCTTTTTCTACTGAAAAATACTGAGATAATGATGTGAATAGGCGACTCGTGGCACAGGTCGCAGCATTTCCATATTATTAACGCGATTCGCAGATTCAATGCGAATCTTTGTATTACTCATCTGGATGGGAATCACAAGGGAAACCGATATCAAACCTTACCGATTGCTTTGCTTGTGCTCCTTCTCAGAAGGCAAGTGCAAACCCTGGCTAAAACTCAGCAAATTTCGGAGACTTGAAAGTTGCTCTGCTCCTTAGCTTAGACCAACTTGGAGGTGAATAATATCAAATCCCTTTAAATAGCCGTAAAACGCAAATGATATTTGCGTTTTACGGCTATTTAAAGGGATTTGACGCAGTTTTAGATTCAAACGCCTGAGTTTAGAAAATATTTAGGCAAAAGCAAATCTGTTGTGGGGTGTCGTTGGTGTAGCGTGACGCACCATCAACGGAGAACTTTACTTACTTACGAGCGTATACCTCAGTGCTATGAGGCTCAAACGCCGTGAAAGCTCACTTTAAAGTCAGAAAGAGCGCCGACGACTGTCCGTGTTTCGTCTCGGCGCTCTCGCTGGTTCGCTCCTCACACGTCTTACAGAATAACAGACCCATATCAGGTTTGTCAGGCTTTCTAACGTAATGTCAACAAAATTCGACACAGCGCGACTCGACAAGATCCTACAGCGCAGTCGGGGCGTACAGTCCAAGGTTATTCAAGGAGGTACGCAACACTTTGCAGGCGATCGCCAATGCCCAAAATTGTATCTGGGCGCGGTTCTGCGGGAGATTTTTAGCCTCTACTATCAGGCGACATTTTGCATCAAACTCCCAGATGCTCTGGCTTATCTCCTGAACAAGGAACCAACGACGGGATGCTGAAGCGGCAGGCCATTCATCGAGCGTTGTGATGCTGGGCTTGAGCAGCGCCCACTCTGGGCGCTGTGGAGACTGTAGGGAGAGATCCCCACTCCATTCTGCCAGCGCTGTCACATCAGGAATGGCGACCGATAAATCTTTAACAATCTGGGTCGGCACCAGATTCATCAATATCCCTTGTCGCAAAAGAGAACAACTGCGGGCATGCGCCGCTTGTATCCAAAATTGCTGGCTTACCGCAGGAGCAGAGCTAGCGATCGCCCCGGCATCTAGCGACATGAAGTTGGATGTTGGCATCCAAGGGTATTGCAATAGGGCTTGGAGCCACAGAAGGAGGGCGCGATCGCCCACGGCAACTTGCAATAACCCCTGTTTGTCGGACGTTATCTGGCAGTTTGCCCACATTGCCACGGAGATTGTGTGATCTTCCGATGGCATTTGCTTTGGTAGGCTGCTGTGTTGTACGCCATGGGCCAGACCTGTGGCAAAGGCTGAAAGGGAACTATCGGTTCCCGCTGGACGGTGGGGGTAAAGGCGGAGGGCGATCGCCCAGTTGTATTCAAGATCCGAAACATCGCGTTTCTGTCGGAGCGCCTCGCCGCGTTGCAAAAGCGCTTGCTCGGTCACCAATGCTGCCTGCATCGCTAGCGAGGAGAGGAGGGGCGATCCTTTGAGCTGAGTTTGGACGGTGTGGGCGATCGCCTCTTCGAGATGTTGTCGGAGCGATCGTGGCCCTTGCCCTATGGCCTGCCGTTCTGGGTCTAAAGCAGGGTTGGGTTGATTGGGTTGCACGTCATCCATTGCCTATCCTCACGGCGTTGCTGGTTGAGGGTATGAATTTTTTCCGAGAAGAGGGGCAGCGCCCCTCTTCTCGGAAAAAATTCATACTTGGATCCTGCATCCCCATCCTCGCTCCTAAGAGATTATTTAGAAGGTGGATTTCTGGAGATTTCTGGACATAGGACAGAGCATGGGCTGATGCTTGCACCCCACTATCCTGAAGCATAGACTCGCTTCGAAAACAGCTTATTTTCATGTTTGATGATGGCATGGCAGACGCACGGCCCTTAGCTTGTCCTCAAGGATGGCTGGACTATCCGATCCAACATCAGAGCGGACATCCAAAAATTTTGTCAGGGATTTTTGTGATCCAAAACTCTTAGGTACTAAATATTGCTCGAAAAATCTCCTGGTATTTTTGAATCGCATTAAACTAGGAAATAAGCAATCGTCATGAACATAAAAGCTAGAGATTTGTCTTTTTGATCATCTCCTGACAAACGCATCGAAAGGATACATAAGAGACAGATCGTTGGGCGCACCCATTTTTGGGTTTATCCCTTCACCAGCAGGCCAAACGCCCGATCTGATCTTCTCAAACACCATGGCCATGTAGGTGTCAAAACGGACAATACTCCTCCGAGAAACAAGGGATATAGACGGCAAAAAGCAAAATAAGTTTTACGGAAGGAATTAACCAAAAAAATAAAGCTGGGATAAAACTTAAGAGTGCGAGTGTGTCCTGTTCAGCGCGGTCTCAGTAAATTCCCTTACTATATTCAGGTCAAGAGCCCCTTATACTTATTGAGAATTGGTGGTATTAACAGAACTTGGCATAGTGTGGCTCCTTCCTGTCCTGAACTATAGTTTCTGAGTTACAGTCCGGTGTTCTACCTGTTGCGATAGAGCAGTATTCCTACTGGTACCGAACGAGCAAAAATTTATGTACTCAGCTCCTACCCCCTCCGAGAATTCAAGGCCATTTCTGACATGGCAGCGCATCACTGATTGGGCACAAGAGCATTATCGCTATCGTTCTTTTGCAAAAGAGGAAAAGATTCCGGCACGTCCGGGTTTGCTCTACCTTGTTGAGCGTGGTGCTGTCCGTCTAACCAGCGAAGCACAGGTGGTGAATGGGACCTCTAATGCATCTTTGGCGTCCCGTGCGCAGCCTGATGAGGATGCCTTTTTGGGCTTTGTGGGTTCAGGCCAGCCGTTTGAAATTGTGGCACAGGCTCCTTTTACCCTCCAGGCTTATGCCCATATCGATCAAACCTCGGTGATCTGGTTGTACTGGCATGACCTCGATCATTGGCCTCATTTTCGTCGCGAAGTGCTGGATGCGTTTCGCTATCAGCACCAGCGCAAGCTTCTCTGGCTCAGCACGCTGGGGCAGCGGCGGACGATCGATCGCCTGCTTGGCTTCATCACGCTGCTGATTGAAGAGTTTGGCGAACCCTGCGACGAGGGCTACTATTTACCCTGGTCGCTGACCCATGCCCAGATTGGTAGTGCGATCGGCTCAACCCGTGTAACGGTGACCCGCCTAATGGGAAAATTGCGACAGCGCGGGCTGATTCGCAGCTATGCCGATAACTTCATCGCGCTTCCCTCCGACAACCCCATTTTGCAAGGGCGACAGGCCCTGGGCTAATCGGCCCCGATGTTCATAGCCTAGCCGCGACGTCAATCGCCAAGGCTATCTCGAACTCCGGCTACTGGAGTGGCACAAATCCTAAGCTGGTTAGGGCTTCTGCCGCCTCTTCTGTTCGCATCATGTTGGCATAGGTTTCTCCGGCTTGCTGCTCGGTTTGGCCATTTTGCTTGATGATGACAAACAGGGTTCGTGTAATCGGATAATCACCACTCTGGAAGGCTTCCAGGTTAATTTGATTGCGTTGATTAGGGCATTGGCTGGGAGGAATCAGTGGCTCCTGGTAGGGCGCGACCAGGGTATTGGGCTCTCTGCCAATCGGGATGGGCTTGATCGTACATTGCGGAACCACTTCCGGCGCAGACCCGTAATAAATTGCGCCAGGAGACTCGGCAAGCTGGCGCAGTGCCTGAGTGGTGTTGACGGCTTGCTGCACGTTGTCGCCAAAGGGTGCGTCGCCCAGCACGCTACTGATAAAGAATTCAACGGTTCCGCCAACATCGGAACGGGAAATAGGAACGATGGGCAAGTTGGGGCCACCCACCTCGCTCCAGTTGGTGGTTTGCCCCGTATAGATATTACGCAACTGGTCGAGGGTCAATCCGGGGACTGGGAGGTCGGGGTTAACGGCGATCGCAATTCCTTCAATGGCAACAGGTACTTGGGCAAGCGTAAAACCTCGTTGTTGGGCCTGCTGGTAGTTTTCATCCGTGAGAGGTACAGATGACTGAGAAAACCCCAACTGACCATCCAGCAACATTTGAATCCCAATACTAGAACCGGGCGGCTGTCCAACCGGATCGGTGTAGCGGATCTGAAATTGAGGGTGGGTTGACTGGATGATGGGGTCGACAGCACCTCGAATCGGGGCCCAGGTGGTGCTGCCCCCGTAGTTGAATAGCCCAGAAGGAATATCGGGAACGGCGCTGAATGTAGATACGGAAACAAGGGCATCGCTTGTCGTTCCTGCATTCCCTTGGGTTCCGCCAGTGGTTGATGGATCATTGGCTTGCTCGGTGGAGCCATTTCCCGATAGCAAACCGCCCAGATTGACATTCCCCTGCCGGAAAAATAGCCAGGCTCCTGCCCCAATCAGCCCCAATGTGACGAGTAAAGAAACAATCAGTGCCGACGCTTCATTTTTTTTGGCCATAACTCCCCTACGCCATGATAGGCATGATGATAGGCATGAACAGAGGTATGTTCTTTCTCATCAAAACACACCCAAGCAATTTGTCTTTTTAATGACAGTTTAAATCTTTCGACCTGAGTCCCAGGCCAAAACCCAGAAAACTCTTGATTTTGTGTAGCGTGGGCGGTGTGTCACCCAACGCAGGTCTGGACTTACGCATTTTGTTGATGGTGTGGCTGCGACGTGACCACACCATCAACAAATTCCCTCAAAACTTATGCAAAACTTGCGATCGGACGTATGAATAGCGTGAGGTCAAGGAAGAGGGATATGCGGGTCATTGTTCAACGGGTACGAGCATCTCAGGTGGCGATCGCGGGGGAGGTTGTTGGCAAGATTGAGCGGGGGCTAAATCTGCTGGTGGGTATTGCGGAGACAGATACGTCGGCGGAGCTGGAGTGGATGGCGCGGAAGTGTGTGGAGTTGCGCATTTTCCCTAAGGAAGGGAGCGATCGCTTTGACGCATCGGTGCAGGATATCGGCGGAGGGTTGTTGGTCGTCAGCCAATTCACGCTGTATGGCGATTGTCGCAAAGGGCGTCGCCCATCGTTCGACCAAGCCGCTGCTCCGGACAAAGCGGAGGCATTGTATGAGCAGTTTGTGATGCTGCTACGGGACAGCGGTTTGGTGGTAGAGACGGGACGCTTCGGTGCCATGATGCAAGTATCCATCGAAAATGACGGCCCTGTAACGCTGATGTTAGAGCGAGAAGCGCCAAAAACCTAACGCTTTGTAACGGTAGGTCTGAAGTGGACTGATTTATTCTTTAAGGATGCTGTTTGACCGATAAGGCGACATTATTTTCTGGCAAAACTGGGTGAAGCGACGTTTCACCCAGTTTTAATCCTGGTGGCGCGGTTCAAGCGATAGAGACCCTGTAAACAACAATATAAATTATTGTTATTTGGGTTCGGCTTTCTACTGTTTACGACTTATAAGGTTATTGTTAGTGTAAACAAGTATTGAGTTTTCTCTGAGTTGATAATCATAAATGGTAAATGCAATTGCCATAGATCCGGGCTTCGGTCACGGTTGGGGACGTAAGGGGCGATCGCTCAATCCGCCCGTTGTGTTTTGCGATTTCGATGGTCCCATTGTCGATGTGTCTGACCGCTACTATCAGACCTATCGGATGGCGCTGTCTGCTCTGCAAACCAGGTCTTCGAAAACAGGAATCTCTCTGTCACTGCAGCCTCTCGATAAGCAGCACTTCTGGCAGATGAAGCAAAACCGTGTACCCGATATCGACATTGCCACCCGCTCGGGCGTACCAGAGGAGCGATTTGAGGAATTCCTGGCAGGGGTGACGCAACTGGTCAATCAGCCTGCGTTGTTGCACCGCGATCGCCTTCAAGCTGGTGTGCGATGGGCGTTGTCGCTGCTCCACAGCCAGGGAATTCGACTATTTTTGGTGACGTTGCGTTGCCAGGAGCAGGCAGAGGAAATTTTGCGCCGTCATGGGCTAGAGGATAAGTTTGTGGCGATTCGTGGGACAGGCGATCGCACAGCTGCCTACAAAAACCAATCGGAGCATAAGATTCAACTGCTAGCGGATGTTATGGATGAGTATGCGATCGCTTCATCTGAGTCGGCATGGATGATTGGGGATACCGAGGCAGATGTGCTGGCAGGACAAACCAATCGCATTAGCACGATCGCTCTCACGTCGGGCATTCGGAGCCACAAGTATCTAATGCAGTTCTCCCCCACCCGCATCCATAGCGATTTGCTGTCAGCGGCTCATTATGTGGTGTATCGGGCAGAAACCGCTTCTGCAACGGTCGGTTAGCCACCTGGCAAAAATAAGGGGGATGCAGAATCCAAAGCTGGTGTTTTCCGAGAAGGAGCGTACCACGCCCTTTCTCAGAAAAATTATTCCCTCAAGCAGCAAAGCCTTACGCATTGAGATTAGGCCAGATCACAATTTTGAAAGCCCCGCAGCGCGGGGCTTTCAAAATCTGATTGGTTCTAATCTCAGCGCATAGTGCATAAAGCCAAAAAAACGGCACACCCAAAAGGTGTGCCGTTGACTTATTGAATGGGCGATTTATCGTTCAAGAGCAACAACTGACGCTTATTTGCTGCTGCCAACAACATCGGCATCGATGACATCGGCATCATCTGACCCGCTATTGGAATCACTGCCAGCATGATTGGTATAGCCAGCGTTGGCAGAACCCGTGTCACCATCGGCCTGAGCATAGACAGCACTGCCCACTTGCATCAGAGCTTGTTGCAGGTCGTTGGTAAGGGTCTTGATGCGATCGGTGTTGTCACTGTCCAGCGCCTCCCGCAACTCGCGGATCATGCCCTCGATACGGGTGCGATCGCCCTCGGGCACTTTCTCACCGAGGTCATTGAGTTGCTTCTCGGCCTGATAGGCAAGGGAGTCGGCCATGTTCTTAGCATCGATGCGTTCGCGGCGATCGCGATCGGCATCAGCATTGCGCTCGGCTTCTTGCACCATCCGGTCGACTTCGCCCTTATCAAGGGTTGATGCACCCGTGATAGTGATGGACTGTTTGCGACCGCTCGCTTTGTCTTGAGCAGATACCGAGAGAATGCCGTTGGCGTCAATGTCAAAGGTGACTTCGATTTGCGGGACACCCCGAGGTGCTGCAGGAATGCCATCCAACCGGAAAGTTCCCAGGCTCTTGTTGTCGCTAGACATTTCCCGCTCCCCTTGCAGGACATGGATTTCCACATTGGTTTGTCCATCCGCAGCCGTGGAGAAGACTTCGGACTTCTTCGCGGGAACCGTGGTGTTGCGATCGATCAAGCGAGTCATCACGCCACCTAGGGTTTCAACCCCCAGGGACAGAGGTGTCACGTCGAGCAACAGAATATCTTTCACATCGCCTGCCAAGACACCTGCTTGGATAGCGGCACCAACCGCTACGACCTCATCAGGGTTCACACCCTGGCATGGGTCTTTGCCGACTAGCTTGCGCACTAGGTCTTGTACCGCAGGGATTCGGGTGGAACCACCCACCAGTACAACCTCCTGGATATCTTGAGCGGAGACTTTAGCATCCTTCAGGGCTTGCTCCACCGGCTTACGACAGCGATCGAGCAGATCGGAGGCCATTGCTTCGAATTGCGCACGAGTCAAAGTCAGATCCAGATGCTTAGGCCCGTCTGCTGTTGCGGTGATGAACGGCAGATTAATCTCGGTTTGGGTCACGCTCGACAGCTCGATCTTTGCCTTTTCTGCCGCTTCTGTCAGACGTTGCAGTGCTTGCTTGTCTTTGCGGAGGTCGGTGCCTTCGAGCTTTTTGAACTCCTCTGCCATCCAGTCCACAATTTTCTTGTCGAAGTCGTCACCCCCCAGATGGGTGTCACCGGAGGTCGAGAGTACTTCAAACACGCCATCGCCAACTTCCAGGATGGACACATCGAAGGTTCCGCCGCCCAAGTCAAAGACTAGGATGGTTTCGTTGCTCTTCTTGTCCAAACCATAGGCTAGTGCTGCAGCCGTTGGCTCGTTGATGATCCGAACGATGTCGAGTCCAGCAATCTTACCAGCGTCTTTGGTGGCCTGCCGTTGCGAGTCGTTGAAGTAAGCAGGAACGGTGACGACAGCCCGAGTCACGGTTTCACCGAGATACTTGGACGCATCATCTGCAAGCTTCCGCAGGACTTGCGCGGAGATTTCTTCGGGTGCAAACTGCTTGCCTTGCTGAGGGCTGTCAATTTTGATGTTGCCGCTGTTACCGTGAACGATGGAATAGGCAACTTCTTTTGCTTCTTGTGTAATTTCGTTGTTTTTACGTCCGATGAATCGCTTGACGGAATAGAAAGTGTTTTCCGGGTTCATCACACCTTGACGCTTGGCGATTTGACCCACGAGGCGATCGCCATTCTTCCCATAAGCAACAACAGAGGGAGTTGTACGTCCACCTTCTGCGTTTGCGATGACTGTAGGCTTACCCCCTTCCATAACAGCAATACAGGAGTTAGTAGTACCCAGGTCAATTCCAACAATCTTAGCCATATCTAAATCTTTCCTCTTTATCTACCGGAGCAACAGGGATGATAGGAAGGGGCAGAATGAAACCTGCCCCAATTTCTAGAATGTCAATCTTTCAGGTCATTCACGCCCGTCGAAGCTATGGATGATTAGCCAAGGCTAACTTTCACTACTTTGTTTTTCTCTGCTTCGACTTTGGGCAAGTTCAGGTTCAGCACACCATCTTTGTATTCAGCTTGCACGTTTTGATTGTCGATACGAGCTGGCAGAGGAATGACGCGTTGGAACTTGCCATAGCGGAATTCGCTGCGATATAGACCTTTTTCTTCGCTCTTGTTTTCCGACTTGCGTTCGCCAGAGATGGAAACCGCTTCAGCGGTTACTTCAACGTTCAGATCTTTTGCTTCCATGCCAGGAACCTCAAGCCGCAGATGAATGCCATCTTCGGTTTCTTTGATTTCTGCCGCAGGAGCGAAAGTATGACCGTTGGGGCGTTGCGTAGGAGGAGTGAAGATGTCATCAAATAGACGGTTCATTTCCCGTTGCAACGTATCAATTTCGCGGAAGGGTTCTAATCGAACGAGTGCCATAACGTTATACCTCCATTTGTTTGAGATCGTGTTGGAAACAACGAGATGAGCCAAAGAATTACAATTCAATCGAGTCGAATAAGTTGTTGAACTGTGTGAGTTAAAGTTGTTAATTGGTTTTTGGCTCACCGCGTATGTATATACAGTAAAAGACCCTTCAAAAAGTGTGGGTACGGTTCTATGAACGAAATGATTTGGGATAACCGCACACGAAAGATTGAGGTTCGGATTTGTTTCGGTAAGCCGAATAAAGAATGCTAAGTTGGCAGGTGCAATTAAACCTAAAACCCTAAAAACCTGTGCCGCCCGCAGCGCGGGCGGCACAGGTTTTTAGGGTCTGGTTTTTCATCGTGCCGAGCTACTTAATTGAGAAAAATAAATTGGATGCATTAGCAATCTAAACTCTGACAAAAGGAACGCATCTGTGGACAGAAATTCAACATGTCGCTGCCCTGCGCAACGCACTCCGCACATGTGTCAGGCTATGGACTCCGTGCGAAGGCAAAATGGCCCTATGTAAACTTCGGTAACGTTTCCAGCCAAGCCAGCGCAGTCGCTTTGAGTTCAGGGCATCGTGGAAGCAGGAGTAGGCAAAGCTTGATAGAGAGCATCTAACGTCCCCTACTCTGAGGGCATATCTGGGAACTTGTTAGAGGTTTTGGACGCCAAGATCCTGGGGAATGTATCGGCTAGGGTATTGATGCTCTAAAGCAGGACTCGATATGAGGACTTTGTACATCGGGACGAATTCCTATGAGTGGGTGATGCACCGTTTGGCCAATCCATCGTTGCGCCGATCGCACACAGTTATTACGCCAACTCGGCTGGCGGCGCGATCGCTCCAAGTGCCTAGCTGTCAGCTCAAAACCCTGGCCTACCAGACTCTCCTGCCCCACTATCATTTGGTGCCTAGGCTGAAGGCTCAGCAGCTTTTGCGAGCCGCCGTAGAAACCACCGCACCCAAGAATCTGGAAGGAACAACACGAGTTTGGATGCCAGCGATTCAGGAACTCTTACAAGCGAGTCCGTCCTTACCGGAATCAGAGGTGATCGTTTCCCCGCGAATCTCGCAATTGATTCAGGTAACGAAGACCTATCAGGCGTTGCTGCGGGACGGGAATTGGGTCGATCCACATGAGGCCTATTGGCGATCGCTCGAACACTCATTAGAAAGGCGATCGCTGCTGATCTATGGCTATGTGCAGCTTCGGGCGGATGAGCTGGCTTTTATTGAGGCGATCGCCGATGAGCAGAGTATCCTGATGCTGCCCTGGCGCGACCATCCTGACTTTAAGGAAATAGCCTTGACGGTCGAATGCCTTGAGGAGAAGGGTTGGACAGTTGAGTCTGACGATCCTGGGGAGCATCCGGATTGGGTGGGGCAATGCTTGGGCGATCGCTTCCTCGATGTGATATCCACGGCTACTGTTCCCGTCATCAACGAAGCGGCCAAGCTCTATATCTACAACGACTTAGAGCAGGAAGTTCGAGGAACGTTAGCGCAGATCAAAGATCTGTGGGTGAATCACGATGTTTCGCCTAGAGATATCGCCATTGTTGCAGGCGAGGAGGTTGCTTACGGCGATAAGCTGCTGGATATTGCCTGGGAATATGGCATTCCGCTGCGACTGCTATACGACATACCGCTCAACACAACGCGTCTGGGAGCTTGGCTGAGCCTGATGATGGATGTGGTTGAAGCAGGGTTTCCCTTCGAGAAAACCGCACGGCTTCTGAGCCATCCCCTGTCCAGCGATCCGGATAAAGATATGTGGGGAAGGGTATGTGTCAACCGTCCGAAGAACTTGGCGGAGTGGAACGCGGTCTTCCAACCTACCTTGGGTATCGATTTAGCTGTCTTAGATTTTCCCTTTGAGGCGACGCGAGCGGAGTGGCTACAACGGATGCGCCAACTCCTTTATGCTTTTGACCTAAGACGGACATGCAATAGGTGGGCGCGGGAAAACCTCGCCTATAGCAAGCTCGATCGCTCTTGGAAAGAAGTCGCTACCCCAATAAACGAAGTGCTGACCCGCGAACGGTTCTTTAGGGAATTGCAAGAGCTGATGGCGATCGCCCAGGTCTCGGTTCATCCGGCTAGAGGTGGCGTTGAGCTACATGGCCCTACGGCTGTGATTGGTTCCCGTTACCGCTACCTGTTTGTTGTCGGGATGGCAGAGGGGATTCTTCCCACGCCAATCTACAACGATCCGGTACTGGATTTTCACGAACGCAAGGTTCTACAAACAACTGGCCTGGAGCTACCAACCGCTGCGGCCTTAGCACGACAGAATGTCGTCAATTTTTATCACCTGTTGCAAACGGTGATGGAGCACGTCGTTCTCTCATACAACAGACTCAACGGACGCCAGGAATATTTGCCCAGCCCTTATACTGAGCGATTGGAGCTGACTGAAACAACGCTGCCAGAATTCCCGATTACTAGTCTTCAGGAACTCAGAAAAGTTGTTTTGCAAAATCAAGCTGACATGTCTGGGGAAGACACCGTACTTGTCCATGCTCGCCATGCTTGGGTAGTAGAGGTACGACGGGAAAGCAATGCTCCCCACGATGCGTATGACGGCGTCACTGGCATTTCTATCGATTGGCAAGAACGCAGTTTCAGTGTTTCCCAACTTACTCGCTTAGGACTTTGTCCGTTTAGTTGGTTTGCTCAAAAGGTCTTGCGGCTGGAGGAGTTGGAGGAAGAAGAAAGTTCGCTAGCACCCAATGTGCGGGGCAACTTGTACCACAAAACCCTGGAGATTTTGTTTAAGGAAGCAACGGGCGATCGCACTCACATTACGAATCCCGCAGCTTTGAGAACGGCTTTTCTGCAAGCGGAACAGGACTCCGACTTCAATTTTTCCAACCTAACGGCGTGGGATGCTCAACGCGAGGAGCACTTAAAAACGTTGAGCCGGGTTGTTCAAGGGAATGACTTTTATCCAGAGAGAGCGAAGGCGATCGCCCTCGAAGCTTGCTTTGTGGGGGAATGGAAAGGCTTTCCTATCAAGGGTTATGTCGATCGTATCGATCGCACAGATAACGGACTGGTGTTAATCGATTACAAAACTAGTTCAACGCCTCCAAGTGGTGTCAAAGATGCTGATGGCAAAGCCACAGTCGATTTGCAACTGTCTGTTTATAAAGAGGCAGCGGCTCCGGTACTGTTTCCGGGTGAGTCTGTTATCGATGCTTACTACTACTCGCTAACCAAGGGCAAAAAGCTAAAAGACCTGAAAAAACTTCCCTCCGATGTAGATCTGGAAGCTGTCGCGATCCGATGTCAGAATCATTTGAGCAAGGGAAACTTTCCAGTTCTACCTGATATTGACAACAAAGCTTGTACCTACTGTGCCTATGACTTGGTTTGTCGGAAGGGTAAACGACTCGATCGCAAATCAGCTATAGCAATTCAATCAGCAGATTCAGCAATAGACCCGGAGGACGGTTCATGAATCCAAGGACTCCCTGGGTGAATCTGCGTCTGACGGAGCAACAGCAAGCCGCCGCCTATGCCGACTTCAGCATTGCCGTCACGGCTGGAGCGGGGACAGGTAAAACCCATATGCTGGCAGAGCGCTATCTCCATCACCTGATGACGGGGCACTCGCCGTTACAGATCGTGGCGATGACGTTCACCGAAAAAGCGGCGGCAGAGCTGCGATCGCGCGTCCGCAAAACCCTCCGCGATCGCCTGGATAATCCCGACTGGAGGGCTGAACTGGAAGCCGCCCAAATCACTACGTTCCACAGCCTCGCAACTCGAATTTGCCGAGAACATCCCGATGCTGCTGATGTTCCTCCCGATTTTGTGGTTTTGGATGAATTGGAGGGAAGTGTTTGGCAGGCAGACGTGATGGAGGAGGCGATCGCCCACATTCCCTCATCATTCTTCGAGAAAGTTCCCTACTCCCTAATGCACAATGCCATCTGGAGCTTTCTAAGCGATCCACTAAGTGCTGAGAAAGCATTGCGCTATGGGAAGGAAGACTGGCTACAAACGCTAAACGATTACCGTACGAAAATCCTGGAGGCGATTGCGAACAACACAAGTTGGCAAGAGGCTTATGAAACGCTTCAATCCCTTTTGGGGCCGTCGCCTGAGGACAAGCGTGAGCAAGCACGGGTGACTGCTTTGGAACTTGCTACCCAATTTGCTGAAACCAAGAGCATTCAATGTCTTGAGGGCTTAACAACCATTAGTTTGAGCGGGGGAAGCAGGAGGCAGTGGGGAGAGGAGGCGTTTAATGCCGTCAAGGATGCGATTAACCAACTCAAAGCTATTGCAAAAAGTAATTTTGTGTTGATGCAAAAGCTGGAAGTTAATGAGTGGGACGAAGCGACAGCCAGGGTACTTCCAGTACTGCGGGAAGCATTTGAGCAGGTGCGATCGCATCTCCAAGCAGCGAAGCAGCAGCAGCGCGTTCTCGACTACAACGATTTGGAAATCCATGCGCTCAAAGCGCTGGAAAGTTCAGATGTTCGAGAGTACTATGCTCAGCGCTGGCAGGTGTTTTTGATTGATGAATTCCAGGATACCAATCCGACCCAAGGTGAGTTACTCGATAGATTGACGCAAAATAAATTGCTAACCATTGTGGGCGATGAGAAGCAGTCTATCTATGGATTTCGACGGGCGGATGTACAGATGTTTCGCGCATGGCAACAACGACTTTTGACCGTGCAATCATCGCTGAACGCTGAACATTATCCCATCAAGTCCTTGAATCGTAGCTTTCGTGCTCACAAAACGCTGCTGGATAGTGTCAACGCTATTTTTCATCCAGTTCTGGGCAACTCCTACGAAGCTTTGGTTGCCGTACGAGAGCCTGAACCTCATGCAGCACCGCATCTAGAATTTTGCCCGGTTCAAGTTCCCAGTGATTGGAAGCCGAGTGCAGATGAGCGGCGGCGCGTGGAAGGACAGCATATCGCCGATCGCATTGAAACGTGGGTGGCGGCCAATATCGAGATTCACGACAAGGCGACAGGCCAACTACGCCCCATAATCTACGGCGATATTGCTATTCTTTCGCCCACCTGGTCATCGCTTGAACTCTACGGCGAAGTTCTAGAAAGCCGTGGCATTCCCGTTCTGCAAGCTGGTGGCGGAAATCTGCTCGATACCCGTGAAGCCAAAGATACCTATGCACTGCTGCGCTTCCTTGCGAACCCAGGTGATGACCTGGCACTGGTGGCTGTGTTGCGAAGTCCATTTTTTGCGGTGAGCGATCGCACCCTTGCCCAGTTAGCCAACTCTCGCGAAAACGAGACTTGGTGGCAACATCTAATATCCTCTGCAACTCCAGATCTCAGCTATCCTGTTGAAACCTTGCAAGTCCTTTTGCAGAAGCGCCGACTGGATTCACCCTCGCGCTTGCTGCGATGGGCCGATCGGTTGACGGGATACACAGCGGCGATCGCTAACTTGCCGAATGCTCGTCGTCGTGAGGCGGACTGGCGTGGCTTTCTAGACTTTGTGCAACAACGAGAGCAAGGGCACTTCGACAGTGTGAGTATTGTCAGAACACTGCAACGTCTCACAGCAGCGGAAGTCACGGTTTCCCGTCCTGTACTCGAAGCTGGGAATGCGGTCAATCTTCTCACGATTCATGCGGCCAAAGGCTTGGAGTGGCCAGTTGTGATCGTTTCTGACCTAACGCGTCGGCCAAACAATGACGGTGCTCCAGTACGCTTTGATCCAGCGATTGGTGTTGCTGTGAAGCTCAATGATGATGCAGGCGAGGTGCAGAAGTCAGCGCTCTATGCGTTGCTGGAGCATCAGCAGAAACAGTTAGAGCATGACGAGTCTAAACGCTTGCTGTATGTGGCGTTGACTCGGGCGCGCGATCGCCTCCTGCTAACGGCTCCGGAGGAAAAGGGAAGTCGCCTCGACTTGCTCCTTCCTGGACTCAATCAGGTTCTCGACCCTACCCCGATTCCCTTCCAGTCTCTTGAAGCGATCGATTTCCCATTACCCCAACCTCCCGATAGTCTCAATCCTCTGCGAAATGTAGCGAAACCTTGCGGTTCAGGTTTGCACGAGCTACCTGTGACGGCTCTGACAGACTACGCACTTTGTCCCAAGCGTTTTCGCTATCGCCACTATGATGGCCACCTCGGTGACTACGAAGGGAGCAGTTCTAGTGCCTATGGGGCGGAGATTGGAACCCTCACCCACCAAGCCTTGGAATACAGCATTGAAACAGTTGAACAACTGGAGCTGTTCAATCTCGAACTTCCGACTGAAGTAGTGGAAGAAGCTCTGCAACTGGCTCAGAACTTTCGCCAGTCTACAACCTACGAGCCCTTTCGAGATTCAGCATCCAAATTCGAACAACCCATCACCCTTGAATACAACTCTCTGACCTTCAACGGAGTGATTGATTTGCTGGCTCCTGATTTTGTGCTGGACTTTAAGACTGACAAAGAGATGAATCCTCACCATCACCGCTTGCAGCTTTGGGCCTACAGTGAGGCAACGCAAAAAGCGACAGCGCACATTGCCTACCTGCGGCACAATCAGGTTTATAGCTTTGACGAAGTAGGATTGGAGGCGATCGCCCAGGAAGCAGAAACGGTTATCCAAAATATCGAACAGGGCAACTTTCAGCCAACGCCATCTGCCACCGTCTGCCAGATCTGCCCTTGCAATAGCTTTTGCGAGGATCGCATCAGCTTGTAGTTGGATTCCCTTGTAGATAGAGGTTATGGAGGAGAAGTCCTCAAAGGGTAATAACCGAAAATTTGGTGATGTGCGCTGAATTTGTGGCATCGTTAGTGGTAAAAGCAACGTGCTCTGAGACTGGGGCGATGACATCACTATCGGGCAAACCAGCGAGAATTCAGGACGATCCGCCGCGATCGCCCCGCGTTAGCCTGCCTACGATGTATGATTTGCCCAGCGAGTTTCCAGAGGAACCGGGATTGCCCGACGAGTTTCACGACCTCCAGCCCCAATTGCTTAGCCGCACGCTGGAATTGCGCCAGTACCGCCGCGAGCACTGGTTCAGTGGCACTGACCTGAATGTCTACTACGATGTCCATCACCCTATCTGGCACAAGCGCCCAGACTGGTTTTTAGCCGTTGGAGTGCCCCGGCTATATGACGGACAAGATATGCGCCGCAGCTATGTGGTCTGGCAGGAGGGACGGAGCCCCGAAGTCGTTGTTGAGTTTCTTTCCCCTGGAACCGAGGCCGAAGACCTGGGGCGGTTTCTACTCGAAGGGGCATCAGAAGAAGACGCGTCAGAAGACGCATCTGAGAACGGTTTTGCTAATCGCACCACACCCCCCAAAAAGTTAGAGGTATACGAACGCTACCTGCGAGTCCCGCACTATCTGGTGTATAGCCGTTACACGCAACAGCTTCGATACTTCAAACTGATGGGAGGAAGTTACCAGGAGCAACCGATTGCAGACACAAATCCTCGCGTTTGGTTGTCGGGTTTAGAGGTTGGTTTGGGAATTTGGGACGGTAGCTTCGAAGGCGTGACGAGTGCCTGGTTACGATGGTGCGATGCCGAGGGAAACTGGTTCCTTACGGATACAGAGCAGGAGCGCGATGCTCGGATGCAAGCGGAGCAGCAGGTAGAGCAAGAGCGCCTGAATCGAGAACAGGCAGAACAGAAAGCAGAGCGAGACCGTCTGAGTCGAGAGCAGGCCGAAGCTCAGCTCTTGCAAGCCGCACAGAATCTTTTAGACACAGGGATGGCGATCGCCCAAGTTGCTCAAGTTTTGGGTTTGTCTGAGGAGCAGGTGCGATCGCTCCAGAACTAATTTTTTGGGTTTGTGGCAAAGGATGCGTTGCTTCCGCCTATCCCGATGCCGCGAAAGGTTCCGGGTGATAGACAATGAGCTTAGAAAGTTGAAGACCGGGCTTTTTTGCTCGATCGCCCTCCTGCCGTTTCACTGACGCTATTGTCGCTGACCCCTTATGCCTGCCGAATTGCTGAAAAATGTGCGCCTTCTGGATGCTGCAACTGGAAGGGATGACGTTGTTGATGTGCTTTTGGATGAAGGCTTTGTGCGGGCGATCGCTCCTTCTCTGACTGAGATTCCAGATGATGCAGCGGTACAGGATTGTGCAGGTTGGGTCTTGGGGACAGGGTTAGTAGATCTCTACAGCCATTCGGGAGAACCGGGAAATGAGTCGCGGGAAACGCTGGAGTCTTTGCGGCAAGCAGCAGCGGCTGGAGGATTTACCCGTGTTGCGCTTTTGCCAGACACAAAACCTACCTTGGATAGCATAGGGGCGATCGAAGGGATTCAGTCGCAGCTCAAAGGTTCCAGTTCGCGGCTTCAGATTTGGGGGGCGCTGACTCAGGGCATTGAAGGCCAGCAGATGACGGAGTTGGCCGAATTGGCGATGGCTAGCATTGTTGGATGTGCAGATGGTAAGCCACTGGCCCATCCTCGCCTGGTGCAACGGATTTTAGAATATGCCCAACCGCTACAGTTGCCGATTGCTCTCTGGTGTTGCGATCGCGAGTTGCAAGGAGATGGCGTGGTGCGGGAAGGAATGGATGCAATGCGGTTGGGCTTGCCGAGTATCCCGGCGATCGCCGAAACGTCTGCCCTCGCTACGGTACTGGAATGTGTTGCCGCAACAGGAACGCCGGTTCATTTGATGCGCATCTCAACGGCGCGCAGTGTCGCCATGATCGCGCAGGCCAAAGCAGAGGGCTTACCCGTCACAGCTAGCACGACCTGGATGCACTTGCTGTTGAATACACAGGCGCTATCAAGCTATGACCCAAACTTGCGACTAGATCCACCATTGGGAACGCCGGACGATCAGAAAGCCTTGGTTCAAGCGATAGAATCTGGGGTGATTGATGCGATCGCCATTGACCATGCTGCCTACACCTACGAAGAAAAAACCGTCGCGTTTGCCGCTGCGCCTCCAGGGGCGATCGGTTTGGAGCTAGCGCTGTCGCTTTTATGGGAGGCGTTTGTGACCACGGAGCAGTGGTCAGCGCTTACTCTTTGGCAAGCCCTCAGCATTCGGCCTTTGAAATGCTTGGGACAGGAGGTTGGAGCGATCGCTCCCCATCAACCTGCTGAGCTGACCCTCTTCAATCCCTCTGAACCATGGACAGTCAACCAGCAAACCTTGAAGTCAAAATCTGCAAATACTTACTGGCTAGGGAAAAATTTAACAGGGCGTGTGGTTAAGACTTGGAACGGTTGAGGAATGGAACGCAGATAAACGCAGACGAACGCGGATGAAGAAATGAAGAGTTTTGGTTGGTGGGGCGATCGCTTTTTACTTGCCTGCTTTAGTGGCAAGCGATGGATGGTGGTTGCTGTGGAATACATTTGAGTGAAACACAAATGAGCACAGATGGAAAAGGTGAGAGTTTATCCAGGCTTTTCACACTCATCAAATCCTATTTCTGATCTGCGTCCATCCGCATTCTATTTTTCCTATCTTTTATCTGCGTTTATTTGCGTTCATCTGCGTTCTACTTTTCATCTTCACCCTGAGATGGGCTAAATAGCTCATAAACCTGGCGGCAAAAATCCTTGAGTTGCGCTTGAATCGGAGAGCGGGGTTGGGCGGCTCCACGAAATTGCCACTGGTCGATCGTGGACAAACGCCATTGTTCGCCGTTGTGGGAAAATCCAACTGCTTCGACCCCGATAACGTTGTGAGTTTGGGCGGCAGGGTCTTCAAAGAAGCGGATTTGGACAAGGATGGAGCGGCTTTGGAATTTAGGGCTCCAGCCGGGGAGATGAAAGCCAATATCAATGGAGTCGGGGTCTACCAATTCCCGAGTGTCTGGGTCATTGGCCCAGGGTTTGAGGTCTGCCCGTGCATCGGGAAATTGGGTCTTGAAAAGGTTGACGATCGCCGCGATCTTGGTCGCATTTTCCAGTCCATTTGCCTTTTCTGCCGCATTCACTCCGCGCTACTCCTAAACATTACAGAGCGTCAGGTGGGTAAGTTACATTTCCTGAAAGCGTCCCAATTGCTTGGGTATCCCAATTGCTTGGGAGACAGCCTGCATCTCTTGACCCACTAGATTAATGAACTAGTGTACGCTGTGTTTTGGTAAAAGGGTGTAACTTGAGCGAAGTTTTTGAGGACACAAGGCTGATCTTCTGCAAAATCAGGATGGATTAGCGACGGGGAGGTTGGTATTGGCCGCTGGCTTAAGCCGCTGAATGGCCTGGTTGACCAACGTTTGCAAAAAGGCCGATCGCTGGTTTGCTTGGAACACGGCTTGTAGCTTTTGCATCAGGCGATCGCGCTGCACCCCAGACTCCGTCACGCCCAGCGCGTCCTGCTCTTCGAAGTACTCCACTAGGCTCAGCCCTGCCATGCGGGTGAGGTAGGCAGCACTGGCTCCCTGCACCATGCCCCCAGCGACAAAGGTAGCGGCGTGGCTTTTGAGCAGGGGAGTGACGGCTTGGCTGGTGAGTTCCACAACGCCCAGTTTGAGCATCAGCTCAGCGAGAGCGGTGGCGATCGCCTTGGCCTGATCTAAACTCAGTTTTTGTTGATAGATGGTGCCCAGATCCGTTACCAGTTGGGCATTGGCAGAAGCGGTTGCTAGCAAGTCGAGGCTGGGAACGGGAGTGGCAAAGGCCACTCCAGCTGCAATCCATTGGGCCTGCTCAATTTGGGGTAGAGCGCGATCGCGGCGCAGGCGGTTTGCTTCTGCTTTGATGGCTGTTTTCAAGACAACGGCTTGGCGGTAAGTGGTGGCCAGGACACGCTCGGCAGCGTTCGCTTTCAGCGCCTCTTCCAGTCGTTGGTTGAGGGCAGTAAGTTCAGCATCGGGCTGCTCCATGCGCTCTTGTGTCGTGCCATCCGCCTGATGCTGACGGACTTTGATGGCAGCAGGAGCCGCAGCGATCGCCACAACATTTTGTGCAGGCACAATACCCAGCACGCGTTCACGAATTTGTTGCAACACCAGCGGGCGTTCATCGGGCAGGTACTGGTCCTGCTTGTTGAGCGCCAAAATGAGGTGATGGCGATCGCCCTGTAAGCGCTTGATGGTGGCGAGTTCGGAGTCGGTCAGATCGCCATTGACCAGGAACACGACTAAATCCGCCAGGGTAAGGGCATCAGCGGATTCCAACGCATCTGTAGGAAGGTCAATTACCTCACTAACCTGAGCCGATTCAGCGGATTTCAGGGCTGAGTTTTGCGCCAAGTTGGTAGCCAGAACCGTTTTGCCAGAGGCTTTGCCACCAGCGATCGCTAGCCGTAATTGGGTGCGATCGCCTTCGACTTTTAATGCGTCTAGTTGCTTTTGGAAGGACTCTAGAGTTTCTGAGGCGTTCGCTTTGGAATGGTGCGATTGCTCAGTGGTTAATCGCTGGAGCCAACAGTCGATCGCGGCAAATTCTTTTTCCAATCCAGCTCGGTCGAGTACGGGTGTTTCGATGCTGAGATCCAGCGGTTTCTTTTGGGTTTGGCGGAACCACCACATACCACTGCCAAGGGCGATCGCTCCCCACATCATGGTTTCGCCCATGTGTGCTGCTGCAGGATTGACCCAACTTACCAGCCACGCGCTTGCCGTCAGCCCCAACCCGCCCCACAAAATCGGTCGCTGTGTCCACTGACCCATTGTTCTGCCCTACCAAAGTACTCAGTACTCATATTGTATCGGGGCGATCGCCAGATGCCGAGACTTGAGAACCGAACCCTATACACCAGAAAATAGGGAAACACAAAGGCACAAATACACAAAGAAAAAGAAATAACTTTTTCGTATCTTTGTGGTGAGTATCAAATCCAACTTCAAAAATATGGCATTAAAAAAGCCTCTCCAATTTGGAGAGGCTTTATTTGGTGGCGGGAAGTGGATTTGAACCACTGACCTTCGGGTTATGAGCCCGACGAGCTACCAGACTGCTCTATCCCGCGTCGCGTTTTTGTCCTTATTCATAGTAGCGAAGGCTTGGTAAATATGACAACTCAATTTGACAAGAATTTTTCCAAAATGGTGCGTTTTGCTACTGTGTAGTAGCCCAAAAGCCATAAGGAAAATTGGATCTGGGCGATCGCCAAGAAAATTCAAAGGGGCCCAATATTGCGAGACACCCGGTGTCTTTTTCGACTTTCTAGGCCATCGCTTCTTCCCGTGGGTTAGGCGGATAGAGCAGCTGCAAGCCCAGATCCGGGCGATCGGTGATGATGCCAGTGATGCGGGTGTCTTGCATGAGCTTGTGCATAATCGGCTCATCGTTGACGGTCCAGACCCAAATGGGCAGTTGGGCAGCCAAGGTTTTAGAGAGGATATCGGCTTCGAGCAAATTCCAATCGGGAGCGATGAAATCGACCTGCATTTTGTTTACCCGCTTGTGAACGGCTTTGGGACTCCAGCACAGAGTTTTGCAAACATCAGCGGTGACAGTGCTGAAGAGCAGGCCAGTGGTGATTTCGGGGAAGTGGCGCTTGACGCGCTTGAGGGAAAAGGGGTGAAAAGAGGTGACAACAAATTCTTCAGGTTCCATGAAACGCAAGAGCGATCGCATCACCTGGGGTTCATAGCCCATTTCCTTAAGTTCAACATCCAAATGGATTTTGCCCTTGCAAGTTTTCAGAACCGATTCGAGGAGGGGAATATCGGGATCCAGTTGGAGGATTTCGGCGTAGGTGAGTTTGCGGATGGGGCGTTTGCCGATTTCGGGGTCGTGGTAGATGATGAGCTGACGATCGCGCGTCCGGCGCACATCAAATTCCACCATGTTAGCTTCCAGGGCGATCGCCCGTTCGAAGGCTGCCAGTGTGTTCTCCCGAACATAGGCAGACGCCCCACGATGCGCAATAATCTTGGGTTTCATAGTATTTCACTCCTCAACAATAGCCACTGCGGTGGCAGGTTATCTAGACCACTGATGCAGAATGTAGGCATAAAACTGGTCGGTGTCTACTTTCTGCATCACCTTGACGCGACGACCGCCCGCATGGGGATAAACGCGCCCCTGTCCGGGGCCTTTTGTGAGGACGGTGGTTTCCATTTCTTCGACATGAAAAAAGTGTGAGCGAGCGAGGTAAGCGGTGGCCAGCACATCCCAGCAGTAATAGTCCTGCGGAATGACCAAGGCATAGCATTGTCCGACGAGATCGCAGAGGGGGAAGTGGCGCTGGCGACTAATCCCCTTAATAAAGGAGGGTGTGACGGGAACGGTATTAGTAATGTCGAGGGGACACATGGTGATGGGAATCTGGGTGTTCCAGATTTGCTGAATGGCGATCGGATCCCAATAGGCATTCCACTCGGCGGTTCCGTCTTGCCCCGGCTCCGTATCGGTCATGACGTTGCCCGGAACCTTCAAGGCACCCCCCATCCAAATGATGTCGGCAATTTTGGCTTCGATGGTGGGGTCAATGTGCAGGGCAACGGCGAGGGTGGTGAGCGGCCCCGTCAGCATCAGAGTGACGGGTTCGGGCGCTTCGCGCAGCACGCGCACCATAAAGTCTTGCCCTGTTTCTTCGAGCAGGGGTGTTTTGATTTCGTCTTGCTGGTTCAGGATGGGGAAGTGATCGATGACGAGGGAATCGCGGCGATACAGTTGCGGAAACGGATTGATGCCACGCACGGTACTTTCGGCAACGGGAATATGCGATCGCCCTACCAGGTCAATCATTTTTCGGGTAATGCTGACGGCGGGCTGAATATAACAGTCGGCGGGGGTCACGATGATGCCGAGCGGCTCAATTTCTTCCATGGTCAGGAGCAGCAAGGCAGCAAGATAGTCGTCTACAGCCCCATCGTGATCCATCAAAACCAGGCGCTTTTTCATGGCAGATCCAATGCTTGGAACAACGTGCAGTGTCAATGTGCAGGACACAGATCCTTACGATGGAAGCATAGTGCATCCCCCTGCCGAAGATTCAAAAATTGCAAAGCATCCAAATTTGCTGCAGTGCGATCGCCATCCAAGATATTGGGCAAGAAAGATGACTGGGCGATCACCCCACAAGACTTCCCAAGAAATTTATCCAAAGAACATCCACTCATCAGAAAATTTTAAGCCGTCAAGCTTGTCTTATTTTGGTCTTATTAATCTTATTTCGGATCAGAAAATAGAATTACAAGACTAGAAATGAGATTGAAACTTGTGACGAAAGCGCTGGAAGTGCGCAGAGTGATCACCCATGGTTCCTCACAAAATCTCCTTGGATAAATTCCAAGGAGCATCCACACATCAAAAAAAACAGAGGATAAATTTATCTCAAATGAGTCTTATAAGTATTAAATTGGATCAAAAATTAGATTAGCAAGACTAAAAATGAGACTAAATTCTTTGATGAGGGCGCTGAAAGTGGTCAGAGCGATCGCACATAACACCTCGGCGAAAAGCCTGCTCAAAACACGCAGTGATTGAAAATCTGCTGGCAAAAGTGAGTCTCACTTAAGACTCATTAGTATTGTTTTGGATCAGAAATTAGATTTTTGAGTCTTTATATGAGACTTGATTGAGAAGGTGTTGATGGGCGATCGCCCTGGAATGGATGAAGGGGATAGGGCGATCAAGTCTGGGTGTCGCGACCCAAATCACCCTGCAAATTCTAGTCCAAATCTAGTCCGAAATCTTTCGACTAGGCTTGAAAGCATCTCCACATATGAAATTTAAGATATTGAGCATTTGCGTTTACCGCAACTACTCAGGAGGCCAAACATCAAAACTATTGATTCCAGAATTCCGCCGCGATAGCTTCAATGGCTTGACTCAATACAGGCAATTGGTTTTCAACAATGTTCCAAACCAGATTTAGATTAATGTCCAGATATTGATGGGCAAGTACATTCCTAAAACCAGCCACACTACGCCAGTCAATTTCTGGGCAAGTCGCTTTCCACGCTTCCGGTAGGTTCTGAGTTGCATCGGCCATCGTCTCCAAATTGCGAATCACCGCATCCTGGGTTTTTGTATCCGAGAAAAAGGAATCCTTCCCATCCGCCGTATAGTCTCTGATTCGGCTCAGGCAGTCCCGAATATGGATGACGTAGATTCTGGGGTCTTTCATAGAGGCACTGCCTCCTGAAAAACCCGGTCTTTTACAAAGTAGTGCACTGAATCTGACGGAACGATATCAACCTTGCGGTGTAACAAGTCCTCCAGCTCCAACATCAAACTTGCTGGAAACCAGGGACTGATTCTATCTAGGTCGTAATCTACCAACAGGTCGATGTCACTCTCAAGAGTAGCTTCACCTCTTGCGACCGAGCCAAAGATCCGCACATTGTAAGCACCATGTTTTGCGGCAATTTCCAGAACAGCATCGCGCTTGTCTTGCAATAGATCTGAGATTCCAAATCCAATTCGAGTTGTCATAATCAGCTCTTTAGTTCTGTAAATCCCTATGACTTCAAAGATCTCCGCCGGGGTAAATCAGTATTTGCCATAAAGCCTCATCAACGTGAGTCCGCAAAGAATCGCCCGATCTGATAATTAAATCCAGGCAAGAGCGGCGAGGTTAATGCATCGCCTTCCAAGAGCGTCGCTACCAGCACCAACTGCCCATCTTCCCGTCGATACACTTCAAGTCGCTTCGCAAAGCGATCGGCGATCCAATATTCCTGTACCCCTTGTACAGAATACAATTTCAGCTTAGCTTCCCGATCGCGCCGAATATTGACTTCCCCCGGTGATAGCGCCTCCACAATCAGTTCCGGAAACCCTGTCAGGTGCCCTGCCTCATCCTCAATCAGCGCCAGCCGCTTCTGACTGACCCAAACCACATCCGGAATCACGTTATCGGTATCCGACGGAATTATTCCCGGCGCAGGAATTGCCTCTCCCAACCCCGATGCCTCCGACCAAGCATCTAGAGCGCTATAAATTCTGCCCGACACCTGCTGATGCTTCCGATGCGGCGATCGCGTCACAAACAGCTCGCCATCAATTAACTCAAAGTAAGTTCCCTCACTTTGAGGCAACACCTCAAGATCACGAACCGTCCATCGAACACGCGTTTGACTCATGGAAATCCTTACCCAACGGAGTCTATCGAGAAGAGGGCAAAACCAACCCTGCTCCTATTGTATTCATCCAATCTCGCTCAAATCTCATCTCTTAGAAGCTGCTCAACCGTTGGGGAAAACTCTGGAAATGTTGACGACTCAATGCCCATCTCCCCGGTAAATTCGGCAGCATCATACCACCCTTCTACCAGTGTCAGAATCGTAACTTTGGCAAGGAGCGGATCGACAATCCAGTATTCGGGAATCTCTAAGACGCTATACTCTGCTTGCTTAGCGCGGTAGTCCACGCTCTTCGTTGTCTCACTGACTACCTCAACCACCAACAACGGCGGTGGCTCGTTCAACCGAATTACTGCTTCCCGATTTTGCAGCGATCGCCATTGCTCCAGCGGCAATACTACAACATCCGGAACTCGCACCGTATCCCAGCGGTCACCTCTAGGCGACTGAATCCCGATCACCATCTGCTTCGATACCCAGGAATGACCTAACCGCTGAATCTCATTGCGGAAATGGCTGTTGATGTAGTCGGCAATCTCGCCATGCTGCCCCAAACCCAAAGCCATTGGAACTAGTTCTCCGTTGACCAGCTCATAGGTTGTGTCTGTTCCATCGTCATACTGGAGATAGGCATCCAGACTAAGGCGTTGCGTAGCAAGAGACATAACAGGTCAGTCCATTGAAAAGGCATCAATCTAAATAGAAGCAGTATCCATCTATATTTTGCACCGGATGCGGGTAGATGGGGCGATCGCCCATGTCACCCATGAGCTGTCTAGGCTTGAGACAGCCTTTAGCAAAAATGATTCCTCCATTCAACAGCCATTCGAAATAATTTTTTTTGAAGAAAGTAGAAGAATAGGTCGCTCAGCGATTTGCCATGGGTACTCTTCGGGTGCAGGAATAACGTCGGAAGACAGATTTCTAGCTATCGCCAGCATCTTTTCATTGAGTCGTTGAGAAAGTTGCAGTCCTAAAGCCTGTGGTGTCTGAGCAGCAAACAACGGTGGCCGCCAAATTAGCACTGCACCAGTCACAACGGTGTCAGTCAATTCCCACGCTATCCGTTTTGATGGGAAAGGCAATCACCGTCCGTCAGACATGGGCGCAGTGGTTGAACAAGGCCCATCGCCAGACAACGGTGTGTGTCTACAAATCACGGGTATCTCTCTCCAAAGCTTGGCTCAGCACAGTTGTTCAACATTACGACCTGCGATCGCTCGTCATCCAGAGAATTGCCACACGGGTGAATCAGCCTGTCGATCGGCTCGCGGATTGGTTTGCCCATACGAGTGACTACCAAATTCAGCTTTTTTGGCAGCAAGTATCGCCATTATCCGATGAAGCGCGGGTGCTGCGATCGCTCCTCGACACCCTCTCTCCTGCGCAGACACCCGATCAGCAAGCCAAAGATGCCTCTGCCCGGTGGTTACAGCAAGAGAATCCGTCTACCGCTTTTGTTAACCTCGCAGTCATAGCACGGCTTTTGCCTCCGCGATCGATGCCGGGACTTTTAGTGCTGTTGCCAGATAATGATGGGGCTGTGGCTAGTACCGCCCTCACTGCCCTCACCCAGCTTGTAGAAGTGGTTCCAATTCTGCCCATAGCCCTAGGGTTAACGGCTGCCCAAGGCAAACATTTGTTAGACCAATTTCCTGAATCAAGAGCAAAGGCCATTTTGCGCAGTGGTCTCATCGAAGTACTCACCCCGGAACCAGAGAGTCTGATGCAATGGCTGGGCGATCGCGGGATGCAAGACGAGCACCATCTGCAACCCATTCTTCGCGTGGCAGAACAATACGGCACGACCACCGAACTGATGGAAACCGCAGTAGCTCTGGTGGTTTCTACCAGTCAGCCAGATAGCGCTGAAGCGGATATCGTTTATCGCAGTCAGGCAGAAAGATTCTTATTTCAAATTCTGGAGGCCAAGCCCACGACGGTAGGGCGATTTCAGGTCAATGCTCGATTAGACATCAACTTTGGCGATCGCCGGATGGAGGTAGATTTTCTTGATGCAGAGGCCAAAATTGTAATCGAGTTGGATGGTCATTATCACTTCAAGTCTCTCGACAACTATCGCCGCGATCGCCGCAAAGACCGGATATTGCAGCAACAGGGATTTATGGTGCTGCGATTCCTCTCAGAAGATGTTGTCAAAGATCTTGAAGGCATTCTTGATGCCGTTGACCAGGCTCTCGTTTCACGACAATCTTCAGCAACCTACTCTTCGGAGGCATAATGCTATCACTGCAACCTATCCGCCTAGCTGATTTGCTCTTGAGCCGCTTACTCTTTGCTGATGAAAAGGGCATGACAACCAGTGAGCTTAAAGGAGCCGTCAAGGCGATCGCAGGAAGTGAGCGATCGAACTCAGCCTTGACAAAATGGATTGAAACAACGCTATCGAACCTATGTGATCAAGGCTATGCTCTGTCCGTTAGCCGATCGCGCTGCCAAATCACCGATACGGGGCGTCAGCATGTCCTGAACCAACTTGGACTGACAGCACTGCCCCAAAAGCTTCAATGGAACACATTCAAAAATACAGACTGGATTGCCTACGCCCTGCAGTGGCCAGAGCTTTCGAGTATTGGCCGCAAGTATCTGCGCGATGCAGACGGGCTGCGGGCTGCCATCTTAAAGCACGGCTTTGCTCTACCCATCAAAGAGTTCGCCACCCTCACTCAAGCTCGAAATGCTCTGCTATGGCAGCAATTCTGTGATCCTAAAACCGCTGAAAATCTCCAAGCGAAACTTCCCAACCTACAGCAACAAGCATTTGACCAGGGCGCTGTCATGGGCGTCCTGCTGAACGAGGTGCTACAAACCGCCAAACCGCTTCCTTGGAAGCAAGCTTTATCTCAGGTGGTGGCAAAAGTCGCCAATGCGAGACGAACGACTCCAGACGAATTACGCTTGGCTATTTTGCGCCAAGCACTGGCCGACACGCCAGAGGCTTCTACCTCCGACAGTCATAGTGATTCTCTATCCTTACCATCCGAAACAATCGACAGCAATGATTCATCATCGCCTCCGTCCCTCTCTGATACTGAGTTTGCTGAGATGACGTTGCAAGCCGCGAAAGAGACTAAAGATGGACGGTTGGGAGACAACAAGGTGTTTATCTCAAAGGTGTGGGCAACCTTAAGACAGCAACACCCTCACATCATGTCTTCTTTAGATGCGTTTAAGCAGCGCCTAGTTACTGTCAATCAGCAACAGTTGGTGACATTAAGTCGGGCTGACTTAGCGTATGCCCTTGATTCTGAGGATGTATCTGCTTCCGAAATCAACCATCTAAACAGCACCTTTCATTTCATTCGTCTTAACTGACGCAGAGAGCTTATGAGCACTGATCCAAGATTTGAGACGTTTTGCTCGCATCAAGGCCTCGATATTTTTCATCCTGTTACCCACCAGCATCAAATCTGGCAGCCCGATCCCTACGATGTGGAAACGATTCATAGCGCAGCGCGATCGGCCTATGAACGGTTACTGAGTCGGGTGGATAGCAACATGCCCAGCGATTCGGGCCGGATCCTGTTGCTGTTAGGAGAATCCGGCGCAGGTAAGACACACCTAATGCGGGCGTTTCGTAACCAAATTCATGAGCAGCAGACAGGGTTTTTCAGCTATATGCAGATGACCACTGCGGTGTCTAACTATTCTCAGTACGTCCTCAGAAACACGATAGATTCCTTTGATAAGCCCTACTATGAGCCATTTGGAGCAACGACTGGGCTAATCAAACTCTCGAATGCTTTGGCAGAGGACAATGAAGCAGTCACGCCGAATGAACTGGCGCTACTACGAGAAGACGACCTCTCCCGAGAAGAATTGGTTGATCTCATTTATCCAGTTGCCGATCGCGTCTTGTCCCTAAAGCGTTTCAATAATGTTGATATCGACTTGATTCGAGCACTACTGTACTTGCAGCCCGGACAACCCGCCGTCAATGGCAAAGTCTTCAAACTGCTACGGTGTGAGCCTTTAACCCCCTATGACAGCAAGATGTTGGGCGGGATGGTGTCGCGCGATCGCGAGGACGATCCATTGCGGATGCTCCAGTCATTGGCTGTACTGATTCAGGCGGTGACCCAGGGAGCCTTGGTAATTTGCCTCGATCAGCTCGAAGACATTCATAGCATGGATGCCGCCGGACAGCGGTTTCGCCGAGCGGTGCAGGCCGTTGTGACATTGGCCGAAATTCCAAATGTCGTGGTTGTGCTTTCCTGTTTGGAGAGCTTCTACGACATTTTGAAAAAGGATTTGCCGAGATCGCATCTGGATCGTCTAGAGCTAGATCCCACCCCGGTGAGTCTCAAAGCCCAAAGAGCGGCAGACGAGGTGAGACAAATTATCGCTCGACGGTTGCAGTGTCTCTACGAGCGAGCCGAAACACCCGTCAACGAATCGGAGCCACTGTATCCTTTTCCAGAAGAGGCAACGGAGAGTCTCACCAATCGAACAACCCGAGATGTTTTGGATTGGTGTCGCTGCCAACGTGAAGTTAGTATCGCAACAAATCAACCACCTAGCATAGATACAGGCTCATCGGAAAATGGCTCCCCACCATCACAAATATCTGAGCTGAGTCAGTTTTGGAACGACCATCTGGCAGAGAGCTTTGAATTGCCTGAAAGCGATCGCGACCTCCTCACGCTCATGGGCGAAAGCATCGAACGCTGTGGGCAAGAGCTGGGCAACGGCTATCGATTCACAACAGAGGCCGACGGAGATTATCTGACCGCCAATCTTCACTCAGAGCCAGATAAACAAAGCTTGTCTTTGTTGCTAAGCCTGTGCCAGAAATCTGCAAAAGGCGGCGCACTATCCAGACAGATTCGGGTACTGGAGCAAAAAGCTGAGGATCAAATTCCCGTTGCCCTTCGCACCACAGAGTTTCCCAGCGACCCGAAAACCAAGATCGCCAAACAAATTGGCCAATTCCTCAGCGAGGGAGGCCGTCGCGCACAAGTGGCTGATTCCGACTGGCGCACAATGATCGCGATTCAGAGCTTTGAACAAAAACATGGCGATCGCCCCGCCTACGCAACCTGGCTACAAGCCGAACAACCCTTGTCCCAACTGCCCTCGCTACAGCGCATTCTCGACTTAAGCAACCTAAAGGCAAACCTCCAGCCCACAACTAACGTTCAGATTCAGATAACAGATATACCTAGGCAGACGGAGTCAGCCCAACTAGAGAAACCTACCGAAACATCCTCGCAAACAAACCTACCTTGTAAAGTCCAGCCAACCCTGCCTGCCCCTGAGTCAAACATCTCGCTGGGGCAAACCCGCGCAACCGTGCCAACTCCTGTTGAGCTTTCCCGTGAGGCACTCGTGCGTCATGCAGCGTTTCTCGGCGGCTCTGGCAGTGGCAAAACGACATTGGCTCTGACGTTGATCGAGCAACTTTTGCTGCGCGGTGTTCCAGCGATTCTGCTCGATCGCAAAGGAGATTTGTGCAGCTACGCCAACCCCGATGCCTGGGAAAAACCCAGTAGCGACCCCCAGGCGATCGCCCATCGCAACCTCCTGCGTAACCAGATTGACGTGGCCGTTTACACACCGGGAACGATTGACGGTGCTGGGAGACCGCTGAGTATTGCCATTACACCTCCCGGCTTGGGGCAACTCCCTAGCGCTGAGCGACAACAAATCGCCAACTACTGTGCGACGGCTTTAGGCGGCATCCTAAACTACAAACAGTATGGACAGGACAAGACACGCACCGCCATCCTGGGACAGGCGATCGCCGTCCTCAGCACCTTACAAACAGAGAACCCGCTTAGCATTAACCGATTGATCGAATTCATTGCTGAGCAGGATCCGCTGCTAGTGAACGCGATTGGGGTTCTTGACCCGAAGCACTGCTGCAAACTGGCCGAAGACCTCCAAACGCTCAGCCTCATGACAGGGCATCTCTTCAATACCCAGCATGAGCAACTGTCTATTGAGCAAATGCTGGGTTCGCCCAAATCTCCGAAAACCCAGCTATCGGTGGTCAATCTGGGAACATTGGGCGATAACGCCAATATTCTGTTTTGGGTTTCCCAGTTTTTGCTCGACCTCAACCGCTACGCCCAAAAACACCCATCTGGCCAATTGCAAGCCGTCGTATTGTTTGATGAAGCTGACCTATATTTGCCCGCTCAAGGCAAGCCATCAACGAAAGAACCGATGGAGAATTTGCTCAAGCGGGCACGCTCAGCGGGTTTGGGTATTCTACTAGCCACTCAAAGTCCAGGCGATTTGGACTACAAATGTCGCGACCAGATTTCGTCTTGGTTCGTTGGCAAAGTCAAGGAAAATACCGCTCTTAATAAGCTGAAACCAATGCTCAGCGAAGCAAAGGTCGATGTCACTAGCAAACTTGCCAACCAAAAAGTGGGTGAGTTCTTTGCAATCCGCGCCGGAGACGTCACAAGCTTGCAGGCAAACATGTCTCTGATTCGGGCTGAGCAAGTTCCAATCGAGATGATTCAAAAACTAGCTGCCCGCTCTACAAGTCAGTAGAAGCAAGCGTTTAAGCGCAATTCACAATAAATCACACGTTTCTAACTCTGCCTTCAACCGAGAGTTATCGGGTTTTTCTGAAACAATCAAAGAGGAAGGCGTATCCTAGCCATTTGCCAGGGATACTGTACGAAAGTCAGCAGATAGCCAGCCACTACCGTTCAAGGACAGTTTTCACAACCGTCTTTTGTTGCCAACCCCGATAGGTAATATCGAAAAGAAGGAGAGCCCGCGTGTCAGAACAGCAGACGCAGTATCCAGACCATTTTGTCGACCGACTGGAGATCCTGTGGGGTGAGGGATTCCTCTCTCCGGGAGGTCCCGACGAGGTTCGTGCCATTATCAACGGAATCGACCTTGCCGGGAAAACAGTCCTTGATATTGGCTGCGGGACAGGAGGCGTAGACTTCATCCTGGCAGGAGAGCTAGAGGCAGAGCATGTAGTCGCCATTGACATAGAGTCTGCACCCCTCGAACGGGCGCGCGATCGCCTGGAGTCATTGCACGGTCACCTTGCAGACAAGATAGACTTCAAGCTCGTGTCTCCTGGCCCTTTGAGCTGGCCAGACGCAAAGTTCGACGTGGTCTTCAGCAAAGATGCGATGATTCACGTCCCGGATAAGGCGGCGATGTACGGCGAGGTGTTGCGAGTCCTAAAGCCCGGTGGCGTCTTCGCTGCCAGCGATTGGCTTGCTGGAGCGAATACCGACTCTTCCCCAGAATGGCAGCGCTTCCGCGAACTGGGGCATCTGGAGTTCACCATGGTAACGGCTGCTGAAGCGGAGACCATGCTTCGGGGTATAGGGTTTGTCAATGTGTCTTCGACAGACCGAAACGCCTGGTATTCCGACGTTACAAAGCAAGAGATCCGCGACCTCGAAGGGCCATTACGCGATCGCCTCCTCGACGCCGTAGACCATGACATCTACCAACACTGGCTTGAGCTCCGACGCGCCCTCCGAGACACCGTAAATGTTGGAGCGTTAAGACCAACACATCTCCGCGCATTCAAACCGCTGTAACAAGCGTTCTCGCGAGGACACGAGCTGCTGATATTAATCGTTACGCTTATGTCTCATCTTCTGGTATTGGTAATCGTAGAACGGATTCCGCCGCATCCGTATGCACAGGCGCAAGTACAGGTAAAAGAGCTTCTCAGCCCTTATTTTCGACGTGGCGGCTATGATCCTAGCTTGCCAAATTCTCATCTGTACAAATGCGATGGTTGGGGGATTGGTGGCCGATACGACGGTCTTATCTTTGGCAAGGAACAACATTACAATCTCACACCGTTTGAATATCGAAAACGATACGGATGGGATGTTATAAAACCAGAGGACAACATTCGCTCAGTTTCCGAAGTCCCAAAAGACATGATTCAACACATCGATGCATTGGTTACACCGGATGGTGAGTGGCATGGCCGTGAAGAAAAAGCGGGCGATGAATGGGTCAGTGAACTAACGACCATAATTACTGAGATAAGCTTGCATTACCCTAGTTTGTTGGCCGTCGCCGTAGATTGTCATTACTGAATGATGGAGCATAAAACATAAGCAATCCAATTGCTAATTGGGTGCAATTCCAAGCCGTTAGGATGATAGGGCGATCGCCTCTAAAATTGAGAAAGGCCAATAGAGTAACGATACAATGATTCTCCTCAACGACTGGTCAACGCAATTAGCGCTGGATGACCCAGAAGAACGGCGGGTTCTGAGTCAGGTCTCTTGGGCGCAATACGAAGCGCTATTGACCGAACTCGGAGAAACATCTTCCTATCGTGTGTACTTGCTGGAGGGAGTTTTAGAAATTGTGGCTCCTAGTCGGAAACACGAAAACGGTAAAACAAAGATTGGAAACCTGCTAGAAATCTATTTTCTGGAAACCGATACAAACTACTTTCCAATGGGGTCTACAACCCTGCGAAATCCGGAGCAGCAGGCCGGGGGGGAGCCAGACGAGAGCTATTGCATCGGCACCGACAAAGAAATTCCAGATTTGGCGATCGAAGTAATCGTGACCAGTGGTAGCATCAACCGCCTAGAGCTGTATCGCCGCCTGGGAGTACGCGAGGTGTGGTTTTGGCAGGGCGATCGCCTCACCCTCTATCATCAGCGGGAAAACCTTCCAGCCCAGCTTGCTGACACCGCTGGCTACGAACCAATTTCCCGAAGCGAACTTCTTCCAGATTTAGATATTGCTCTGTTGACCCGCTGCATCCAAAATCCCAATCCCCTCGCTGCTGCAAAAGCCTTTCGCCAAGGAATTAAAGGGAAAGGATAGGCAAAATTTGCTAGACAATCCAGCCCGTTGTTCAACAACTATGATGAAACTAAGTAGCTCGGCACGATAAAAAACCAGATCCTAAAAACCTGCACCGCCCGCAGCGCGGGCGGTGCAGGTTTTTAGGATCTTAGGTTTAATAGCACCTGACAACTTAGCAAGATGAAAGCATTAATCCGTGAAGGATAGACGATTGTGACAACGAGCCTTCTTCGCTGGACGGTTGCGGACTATCACCGCATGATTGAGACGGGATTGTTCGTCAATCGTCGGGTAGAACTGCTGAATGGATTGGTATTAGAGATGGAGCCTGAAGATCCAGAGCATGCGGATCTCTCAACCGATGCGGATGAGTTATTTGCAGCCAAAGCCCAGGGACGTTACCGGGTGCGGGTTGCCAAGCCAATCACCATCACCGCAACAGGCAGCGAACCAGAACCGGACATCGCGCTGGTGAGGCGGCAAGCTTATCGTCAAGGACATCCCAACCCCAGCCGATGTATTCTTGATCATCGAGTTTGCCCAATCTTCTCTGACAAAAGATACCGAAGAGAAGCATCAAGTCTATGCGACTGCAGGGATTCCAGACTATTGGGTTGTGAACCTTCAGGATGCCGAACTCTTGGTCTACCACCAACCTGAGGTGGAGGATTATCAGTCCCTAGAACGCTTACAAAACGGACAAATTTTGCCCCTCGCTTTTCCTGATATTGAAATACTTGTCACAGACCTGCTGCCATAGCCTCATTTGCTGTACTTCCATACTCTTTCTCTATCCCAGCTTTATCTAAAGTCCCTGAGTGCAGGACAAAACCCAGAAACCCTTGATTTTGTGTAGCGCTGGCGACGCCAGCGCTACACAAAATCAAGGGGTTTAGCCAGGGTTCGATTTTTTGTGCTGTACTTACCAAAACCTAATATCTCTTATCTCATTTTGAGTCTTGTTAATCTTAATACGGATTAAAAATTATATTTATGAGACTCAAAATGAGATAAAACATGTAGCTGAGCAAAATCTCATGGCTAGGAATCCATTAGAGGACGTGGTTCGTAATTTAAATAGTCCAGACATGGAACAACAAAGCAGTTACATCGGTGGGGGGCGATCGCTCTCCACCGTTTCTTCGTGCATAAACTCACGTTTAGCGGCTTCCCAAGCTCATATCAGAGAGAACTCATATTGAGTCTTGTAAATCTTAAAACTGACCAGAAATTATACTCTTAAGACTCATTTCTAGAATCAAGTCACCGCTGTTCTTAAATTTTTAAGTAGACACCGTTTGTTAGAATCTATGCTTATTCTCTTCTCCATTCCTTAGGAACTTGTGTGGTACGGGCTCGTCATGAGCCTCGGAGCCACTTCGAAACCCAAAGGCAATTTTGACCACCTAAGGTAACCTGAACGAAAGCAGACGAGGATTGTGAGGATGGGACGCTTCAGAGAAGCAGTTGTGCTGACTTTGATGCTGGCTACGGTATCTGCCATCGGTCAAGTTCATCCGTTGATAAACCCTGAACGGCAAGTCGTCGAGGCTGGCATTATGTCTCGTGCGCCCGATGGCAGTTTTCGAGCAGAAGCGTCTCTCACCCGTGCTGAGCTAGCCTCTATCCTTGTCAAAACCTTTGATATTGAGCAACGCCGCGTCTGGCACACCCAGCAAACTTGGCACTCTACCGATCTCGAAGATGTCTCATCGTTTCACTGGGCCTACCCCGAGATTCAAAGCGTTATTCAAACCGGGGTGATGACCCCCTATGCAGGCGATCGCTTCCTGCCCAATCGAACGGTTACTCGTGCTGAAGGTTTTGCGGCGATCGCCCAAGCCCATGGCAGTGCCCCACCACCGATGGAAATTTCCGAGAACATCCTTGAACGGTTTCCTGACGGCCAAAGTGTCCCTGAGTGGGCGAAACCTTCCATGGCAACTGTCGTCAGAAAAGGCTGGATTACCCTCAAGGAAGACCAACGCATTGCTCCTCAGGAACCCCTCACCCGTGGGGATATTGCTCGCGCCCTTAGCCTCTATCTCAGCCAAAATTCTCACCAACTCATTGATGTCGATACAGGCCCCCTCCGCTTGCTTGAAATCGATACAAACATCACCCGCCAATGCCCATGGGGCAACTGTGCAATTCCGCCAACAGATGGCGTCATCCTCCAGCGAGTGCTCTCCAGACAAAGAGAAAATCGCTGGACGGCAGACATCGGCTAGCATTCTTCCTAATATGCCTAATGTGTAGGGTTATACCAATTCGCTAAGAACCCACTACATACAGATCATTTTTTGAAAGCCGCGCATTACGCGGCTTTCAAAAAATGATCTGGTTTTGGTTTTCGTAGAGTTGGTATTAGATAGGGGATCGTGGGGTCCCCCGTTGAACTAGGATAATTTGCAAGGAAACATTCCTAACGCAGTTCAACGGGTATCTTTGGCTCATGACAAATCTAATGACAAATCTAATACCGCTTCATCTCCAAAACCCTCTCCATCGCTTCTCGAATCGCGCTCAAGACTACGCTCGCTTTCGCCCCAGCTATCCCCCCGAGGCAATCGCCACCCTCCTCAGAGATTTGGGAAATCCGAAAACTCTCACCGTTGCTGATGTCGGGGCGGGCACAGGGATTGGAGCGAGACTCTTGGGCGATCGCCACATTGCCGTCACAGCGGTTGAGCCCAACGCCGCCATGCGCAAAGCGGCCATCCCTCACCCCCATGTCACGTTTCATGCGGCTCCTGCCGAAGATACCCGACTTCCCAGCCATCACTTTGACCTGGTTACTTGCTGTCAAGCTTTTCATTGGTTCAACACCCCCCTAGCGCTGGCCGAGTTTCAACGCATCCTCAAGCCCGACGGTCGCCTGGGTTTGCTCTGGAACAAACGCAATACTGACGATGACTTTACTGGACAGTATGAAGACATCATCCGTCATGCATCGGATCGCCAAGTCAAGGTTCTTACCGAGTTTCAAGCCGCCGAGCGCGTTGCCTATGCGCCTCAGTTCACGAACTATCGCCTCTATGTCTTTAAATGGAAGCGCCCGATGAGCTACGAAGCCTTGATTGGGCTCACCCTGAGTGCATCCTATCTCCCCAAATCGGGTGCGGCTTACGACGGTATGCGCAAAGCGTTAGATGACTTGTTCGATCAGTTTGCAACTGTTGGAGAACGGGGCGATCGCCAAATCCAAATGGCTTATCACACCGATCTCCATCTCGCCGAATCGACCTTTGCCACCGCACAACTTCGAGCTTAGAGCGGGTCTGAAAAATTAGATATTTCTATGCGTTCTGAAATCCCAAAACCCCAATTATTTCAGGCCACAAAAAGACCGAATTTAACGTCTTAGCTGAATGGATAGAGTGGGTATTGCCCATAAGCTCTATCCACACGATCGCGCCAGCAATCCTTGACGCACCCAGATCTGGCAGAGATTTGCCAAACTGCAAGGTCAGGAGCTGCTATCTAGAGCAGCCGCAGATAGCGGCCGCAGATAGCGGTCGCAGATGGCGGCGCGTCTTTTCGTGTTATTCTTCGGCTGATTTGTTCGTTTCTCAATCCTTGACTATTTATGCAATTTCATCCTTCTCTTGCATTGGGGCTTGTTTCAGTGCTGTTGGGCATTGGACAAGCTACGGTTGCGTCCGCCAATGTGATTTCTCCATCAGGTGAGCCTCCAGCCTTCGAGTCCGTCATTGCACAAACCTCTTCCCCAGAAGATCCATTTGCGGAACCTCCGCTTGCCCGAGTTGATCCCGACAGCCCCATCCGCATTGATGTGGTCAATGGAGGCGAGCTACCCATCATCTTTGAGCTGACCGAGCCCATTGCGTTGCAGCGAGAACTGCCGCCCCTTGGAGAAATCTCCTTTGGGACAACCCACACCAGTTATCTGCCGCCCCCGCTTTCTTTGCTGGCCTATCCCCTAGAAGATGAAATCGGCATCAACCTGTATGTTGTCTCGGCAGAAGACAATGTCATCGAGATTGTGGTCAGCGAGCAACTGAGCGATATTCCGGGCGGTCGCTCCATGGTGATCACGGAAACAGGTGGAATTTACCTGTTCTAAATCAACAAGACTTACGCATTTTGTTGATTTTGTGGCCGCTGCTTTGCAGTGGCCACAAACGATAGTTGGGTCTTCAACCGGATTTGATACTATACCAATTCGCTAAGAACCCACTACAGATCATTTTTTGAAAGCCCCGCACTGCGGGGCTTTCAAAAAATGATCTGGTTTTGTTTTTCGTAGAATTTGTATTAGTTGTTGAGCCGTTCCATTTGTTGGGCGATCGCCGGATTGTAGAGCCGCAAATAGTTCCAGTAGTTCTCGAATACTGCCTCAACATAGCCCTTCGTTTCGGGGAACGGAATCTGCTCTACGAAGCGATCGGGGTCGTCCAAACCAAAGCGATTCATCCAATCATCCACATTGCCAGGGCCAGCATTGTAGCTGGCGATCGCCAGCATCGAGTGGTCGGCATAGGTTTCGTGGGTGTAGTCCAGATACCAGGTTCCCAGCTTCACATTGTCGTCAGGGTCTTCCAGGTTGTAGTCCGTCAGGTCGATTTGTCCTGCAATCCATTCGCCGGTCGAGGGCATTACCTGCATCAACCCCACCGCTCCAACGACCGAGCGGATTTTGGGCTCAAAGCGCGATTCCTGGCGCATCAGAGCAATGACAAGCATAGGGTTGAGCTGCCGTTCCGCCGCCCAGCTTTCCACTACATCCATGTAAGGAAACGGGTAGAGGGCTTCCCAGTAAGCCGTTTGCTGTCGGAGGGATTGATACTCGGCTTGCTCGGTAGGGTCGGTGCGCCGCCGCAGGGTAGAAATCATGTAAATGCCATCCAGGTTGTCATTTACGCCGAGGCGCATCAACCCATCCGTAAACTGCTCGGAAACCGAGGGCTCTTTAGCATTGGTAAACTCCGTTTGCCAGTGGGCATAGGCATCGCGATCTTGGCCCAGTTTGTAGAGTTCGATCAGGGCGTCTGACCCGACCGGGGGCGTAATGCGATGTCCCAATGGTTGCACGTCGGGCTGCTGGTAGCGCACGGTAGTAAAGTCGCCCACATCCCACCCCAGCATCGTCGCCGATCGCCAAGCGTAATACGACTCTGGGTAGCGCTGCAATACCGCTTCAAAGCGAGCTTGAGCGGCAGCTTCATTGCCCTGGTCGAGGGCCCATTTGCCCAGCCAGTAGGCGGCTTCGGGTGCTTCTTCGCTTGTGGGGTTTTGCTCAATAACTTCTGCAGCCCAGGTTTGTGCAGCCGCTAGCTCTCCCTGCTCCACGCTGCGTTCCGCCAAACCCCAGCGCAGCTCGGCAGCGGCAGCGGAGTCGCTGTACTCCGTTAGCAGGGTTTGCCGTGCCTGGGAAGCCGCGTCGGGGCTACTCAATTGGTCAAGCAATTCCGACTTCTGCAACAACGCCTCACCGGCGCGATCAGGAAAGCGCTGGATGACTTGATCCAAATACAGGAGTCCCGATTCTGGGGGACGCGCCAGGTCAGCCATCCGCAGCATAGCAGTTGCCGTTTCAGGAGCTTCAGGAAACTCTTGAATCGCTTGCTGGTAGTAGGTTAAGGCATCATCGCGGCGATCGCCAATATGGGCCCCGCGCCCCGCCCGATACAGATTCACAGCCGTCGGCGTTGCATTGGCATAGGCATTACCCGCGTCGTCATAGCGCAGATTTTCCCAGTACGCAAAGGCGATCGCTTCCCAATCCTCTGGAGTCAACTGGTCAGCATATTCTGCCACCAACCGATCCAGCACACCCGTCACATCGGGCAAATCTACCCCATGCCGTGCCAGCAGCAATAGCAACTCCGGCTGGTTCGGATTTTCGACCAACTTGTTCAGCACGATCTGCAACGTGCGGGGATGGGCGGGAAAACGGGCGATCGCCTCCTGCAACAGCGCTTCATTCTCTGCGCCCAGTGCTTCTTTCGCCTCAACGGTCATCGGGCTTTCGGGAAACTCATCCAGCAATCGCTGCCAGGTTGCCATTGCCGCCTCTGCATCACCCGTCGCCGTCTGCGCCTGGGCTCGCTGCGCCAGAATCGCTGGAGCCAGCACCGGGTAGTCGTCTTCCAACCCTTCGAGATGGGGAAGCGCCGACCCCCCACGTCCCTGACGGATCAGGTCTGCGGCCAGCAGGTATCGGGCGCGTGCTTGTTCAAGGGAACCTCGTTCTGATGCGATCGCCTCCAGCGTCTCTGCCCGTTCCGCTGGCTCTAGGTTAACCAGAGACAGTACCCGAGAGTCTTCATCCGTTGTTTCCAGTGCCAGTTCTTCGGTAACGACAGGGCTGACATTTGCCGAAGGGGAAAAACCTCGGAACGCGCCTCCTACGACAGCGATCGTCCCCAGTGCCAGTACCGATGCCCCCGCTGCTCTCAACAAAATTCTTTGCTTTCGCCCTGCCTGCGCCATGAGCCGACCTATCCCCCGTCCAAAAAACAGCAACATCAGCAATACACTAACGCAGAAGTCCTTCACCCGGACGGATATAAAACGGATTGTGTAAATCGTTGAGGCTTATGAAAGTGCGAGGCTTGTGAAAAAGAATGGGTGGCACGCCACCCATTCTTTCAACAGACAGTCTGAGGACAACCAACAGTCTGAGGAGCGTGCTATCAAATCTGAATTTTGTTTAATTCAGAATCCTAAACGAAATCGGCCCGCGAAATTTGCTCCACATTCAAGTTTTGCAGGATGAGTAGGCTCTCAGTCCCCTTGGATACAAGCACGTCGTTACCCAGTTGCTGAATGGTGAGTTTTCTAAACTGGATGCCGCCTAGAGCAATCAGATCCTGACCATCAGTGAAGTCCGTTACCCGATCAAGACCTTGACCGCGTCGGATAACAATGCGATCGCGCCCGCTTCCGGTCTCAATCAGGTCGTTACCCGCGTCACCCAGAATGCGGTCATTGCCGACGCCGCCCCGCAACGTATCATCGCCATCACCACCCCGCAACGTATCATTGCCCCCTTGGCCATTGAGGGTGTCGTTGCCCAGGTTGCCCCGTAACAGGTCATTGCCCGCCGCCGCCAGCAAACGGTCATCGTCGGTTCTGCCAATCAATGTGTCATTGCCCACGCCCCCAAATAGCACATCATTACCATTGCCACCCACTAGGCGGTCATTGCCAATGTTGCCAAGTAAGCGATCGCGGCCATCATCCCCCAGGATGCGATCGTTCCCTGGCCCACCACTCGCCGTATCGTTGCCATTGCCACCAATCAGGCGATCATCACCCTCACCACCAAAAAGGCGGTCGTTGCCATCTTCACCAAAGAGGCGATCGCTGTCGCCTAATCCTCTCACGATGTCATTACCCGCCAGAGCAAAGATCACATCGCGCCCATTGGTGCCCGTCAGGTTATCGTCACCGGGAGTAGGACCAGCGCGGTCATCATCGCGAATGGTGCCAATCCCTTCGGCATCACTTAGTGTTGCATTGGTGGGGTTTCGAAGGGTAACAGTAAAAGTTTCATCCCCTTCTAGCTGTGTATCGCCCAGAATATCGACGGTGAGCGTGGCGGTGGTCTCTCCACGGGCAAACGTCAAGGTGCCGCTGGTAGCCGTGTAATCGCTACCAGCGGTAGCAGTAGCATCAGTGACTGCGAAATCAACGGTCACGGTCTGGAGAGTAGCATTGGAGAGCGAGACAGTGAAGCGAGCCGCTGTCGTTCCAGCATCCCCTTCATTAACCTGAACATCGCTAATCTGGAGGCTGGGCACTGGACGGCCAAACACTATGTAGCTGCTCCCAGCATTACTATTTCCATCAGGATCGACAGAGGCAGCTCCAATGATCACATCATTAATGCCATCCCCGTTAATATCTCCCGCACCACTCACAGATTGACCAAAGTCGCCATCTGCAACTACGCCATTGATTGTAAAGCCGTTGCTACCGTCAAGCGTGGCTAGGTCAAGGCTTGCCTCAAACTCCGTCCGGCGACCAAACACCACATAACTGGCTCCGATATAGTTATTGTCGGCATTATCTGCTCCGATGATGAGGTCGTCGATACCATCGCCGTTCATATCCCCTGCTCCGCTTATGGCACGACCCAATTGGTCCAATTCGGCTACACCATTGATCGCAAAGCCATTGCTGCCGTTGAGCGTGGACAGGTCAAGGCTAGCGTCAAAGCCCGTCTGGCTGCCAAACACCACATAACTGGTTCCGGCGAAGCGATTCCCGTTGGGGTCGGTACCCACTGCTCCGATGATGAGGTCGTCGATACCATCGCCGTTGATATCCCCCGCCTCACTCACCGAATACCCCGAGTTATCACCGCCAGCTACGCCATTGATCGCAAAGCCATTGCTACCGTTGAGCGTGGACAGGTCGAAGTTGGCGTCAAAGCCTGTTTGGCGACCAAACACCACATAACTGGTTCCGGCGTCACTATTGCCATTGGGGTTAGCACCATACGCCCCGATAATGAGGTCATCGATACCATCGCCGTTGATATCCCCCGCACCACTCACCGAATACCCCGAGAAATCATCTTCGACCAAGCCATTGATTACAAAGCCATTGCTGCCGTCGAGTGTGGACAGGTCGAAGTTGGCGTCAAAACCCGTCTGGCGGCCAAACACCACATAACTGGTTCCAGCGAAGCGATTTCCATTGGGGTCGGCACCATCTGCACCGATGATAAGGTCGTCGATACCATCACCATTGATATCCCCCGCCCCACTGACAGAACGCCCCGATAGGTCAAATTCGGCTACACCGTTGATCGCAAAGCCATTGCTACCATTGAGCGTGTCCAAATCAAGGCTAGTGCTAAAGCCCATCTGACGACCAAATACCACATAACTGATTCCGGCAAAGTTATTCCCATTGGGGGCAGCACCATACGCCCCGATGATAAGGTCGTCGATACCATCGCCATTGATGTCCCCCGCGCCACTGACAGAACGCCCCAAAAGATCATCTTCGGCTAAGCCATTGATCACAAAGCCATTGCTACCATCGAGCGCAGCCAAGTCAAGGCTGGCACTAAAACCTGTCTGGCTGCCAAACACCACATAACTGGCTCCGGCACCACTATTGCCATTGGGGGCAGCACCATACGCCCCGATGATAAGGTCGTCGATACCATCGCCATTGATGTCCCCCGCGCCACTGACAGAACGCCCCGAGCGATCATTTTCGGCCACACCATTGATAATGAAGCCATTACTACCATCAAGGGTAGAAGCATTAAGAACAGAACCAAAAGACATAAAGAGTCACTCCTTACTACAATGTGATTTAGGACTAGAAAGGGCAAACGCTTTTAGGATGAAAGGGCTAAATTCTCATCCTTGCTTTGCACCACGCTTAGTGTAGGGAGCCCACTTGAGATCTTTCGGCAGTTATGTGAGAACCTGTGCGGTGTTTACTTCAGTAACCATCGCCTATTCGAGCAGGACGCTCGATTGATTGAGTTGTCTGCACAAACCATTGACTATTTCCACGCATAAAATTTCCGCTCATAAACATTGGGTGCGCGCCACCCAATGTTTCAACAAATAGTCTGAGGAGCGTACTATCAAATCCAGATTTTGTTGATAGCGATGTGCAACCGCATCAGGCACAGAAATGGTTGTGTGTAGGCGCAGCATGCCCACACACAACCCTGTTTAACTAACGCGCATAGCGCTATAACTCAGAGTCCTAAACGAAATCGGCCTGCGAAAGTTGTCCCACATTCAGGTTTTGCAACAGCAGCAAGCTCTCATTCCCTAACGACACGCGTACATCGCTACCCTGTTGCTGGAGCGTGAGTTGCCCAAATTGGATACCCCCTAGAACAATCAAATCTTGTCCATCGGCAAAATCTGTCACCCGGTCAAAGCCCTGACCCGAGCGGATGACAATGCGATCGCTCCCTGTTCCGGTGGCAATCAGGTCGTTGCCCGCTTCGCCTATTAAGCGGTCATTACCTGCACCGCCGCGCAACACATCTCGGTCGGCTCCACCGCGCAGCACATCATTGCCCCCTTGCCCGTTGAGGCGATCGCGCCCTGCACCACCAAATTGGCGATCGTTACCAGCGCCGCCATTGAGAACGTCATCGCCTAGGTTGCCGCGCATCAGGTCGTTGCCCCCTGCACCCAGGAGGCGATCGTCATCGGCACCCCCAATCAATGTGTCATCACCGACGCCACCAATCAGGTTGTCGTCGCCATTACCACCAACCAGGCGATCATTGTCAGCACCGCCCGTCAAGCGATCGTTCCCTTCACCCCCAAGGCTGCGATCGCGCCCCGCACCACCGATGAGGTTGTCGTTGCCATCGCCGCCAAACAGGCGATCGTTCCCTTCACCCCCGAGGAGGATATCGTTCCCCTCATCTCCTCCAAGGCGATCGGCACCCCCCAACCCTTGCACAATGTCGTTGCCCGCCAGAGCAAAGATCACATCGCGCCCGTTGGTACCCGTCAAGTTATCGTCACCGGGAGTGGGACCGGAGTGGTCAGCATCGCGACGGCCAAACACCACGTAACTGCTTCCAGCAGAACTATTCCCATCAGGATCGGCACCACTTGCTCCAATGATCACGTCATCAATGCCATCACCATTGATATCCCCGGCTCCAGCCACAGAGCCACCAAAGAAGTCCCCTGCAGCCACGCCATTGATCGTCAAGCTATTGCTACTGTCGAGCATGGCTAGGTCGAGACTTGCCTCAAAGCCCGTCTGGCGACCAAACACCACATAACTGGCTCCAACATTAAGATTGCCATTGGGGTCGGTACCACTTGCCCCGATGATGAGGTCGTCGATATCATCGCCATTGATATCCCCCGCCCCACCGACAGCACGAACAAATTGCTCCAATTCGGCTGCACCATTGATTGCAAAGCCATTGCTACCGTCGAGTATAGACAGGTCAAGGCTAGCGTCAAAACCCGTCTGGCGACCAAACACCACATAACTAGTTCCAGCATTATTGGTGCCATTGGGGTCGGTACCCACTGCCCCGATGATGAGGTCGTTGATACCATCACCGTTGATGTCCCCCGCCTCACTCGCCGAAAATCCCGAAAGATCACCGCTAGCTACGCCGTTGATTGCAAAGCCATTGCTACCGTTGAGCGTGGACAGGTCAAGGCTAGTGCCAAAGCCCGTCTGGCGACCGAACACCACATAACTGGTTCCGGCCTCACTATTGCCATTGGGGTCGGCGCGGTCTGCCCCGATGATGAGGTCGTTGATACCATCGCCATTGATGTCCCCCACTCCACTGACCGAATACCCTGACGAATCATCGCTAGCTACGCCATTGATCGCAAAGCCATTACTACCGTTGAGTGTGGACAGATCGAAGTTGGCTTCAAATCCCATCTGGCGACCAAACACCACATAACTCTGACCATTTGGGTCAGCAAACGGCGCTCCAATAATTAGATCATCAATGCCATCGCCATTGATGTCCCCCGCTCCACTGACAGAACGACCCGATTGGCCCAATTCGGCTACACCGTTGATGGCGAAGCCATTGCTACCGTTGAGCGTGGACAGGTCGAAGTTGGCTCCAAAGCCCGTCTGACGACCAAACACTACATAACTGGTTCCGGCGAAGTTATTCCCATTGGGGTCGGCACCATAGGCCCCGATGATGAGATCGTCGATACCATCGCCATTAATATCCCCCGCTCCGCTGACAGAACGACCCAATAGATCCAATTCGGCTAAACCATTGATCGCAAAGCCATCGCTACCATCGAGCGCGGCCAAGTCAAGGCTCGGACTAAAACCCGTTTGACGGCCAAACACCACATAACTGGTTCCGGCGAAGTTATTCCCATTGGGGTCGGCACCAAACGCCCCGATGATGACATCATCAATGCCATCGCCGTTGATGTCCCCCGCGCCACTGACAGAACGACCCGAAAAATCATCTTCGGCCACGCCATTAATAACGAAACCATTACTACCATCAAGGGTAGAAGCATTAAGAACAGACATAAAGAGTCACTCCTTACTACAATGTGATCTAGGACTAGAAAGGGGCAAACGCTTTTAGGATGAAAGGGCTAAATTCTCATCCTTGCTTTGCACCACGCTTAGTGTAGGGAGCCCACTTGAGATCTTTCGGCAGTTATGTGAGAACCTGTGCGGTGTTTACTTCAGTCACCATCGCCTATTCGAGCAGGACGCTCGATTGATTGAGTTGTCTGCACGAACGAACCCATTGACTATTTCCGCTCAAAGCCTGTGAGTCGTTCTAGACCAGAGCTATGGTCTTACGCATTGAGATTCAAACCCCATCATTTTTTGAAAGCTCTACACCGCGGAGGCTTTCAAAAAATGATGGGCTTCTGCCTGAGTGCATAGCGCCGTATCCCTTATGGGCAGAGAATAAAAGAAACAAGAATTTCTTGTAGAAAACCACTCCAATGGATTAATGGCAGCGGATAGCGATACCACCTTAGCCGAATTGATCGCTCTGATACCGCTATAAATCGCTGCGTGAAAGGACGTAAGGCATTGCAGAATCTCAGGATGATTTTGGGCATCCTGCACCCAAAATCATCCTGAGATTCTGCAACCCCGAACGCTAATTAGAACCGGATATGGCGGATTTGTATAACCATTCGTTTGAGTGGACGTAACATCGGATGCCAGGTTGGCGGGTTGAGGTCAAGCCCTACAGAGCGAGCAATTTCCTCGGCAACGGCCTCAATCGTTTTTCCGTCTGTGTTGAGATGAACAGCAAACATTTCGTCTGACAAAGATTCTAGGCATCGATCCAATTGGTGTGCATTCCAAGAATTGCGGCCATCGCCCCGCCGCCGCAGTCGCCGCAGAATCGTATCGCGAGACGCCAGCAACGTGAAGTGATGCACCTGCAAGTTCTTGCGCTGCAATGCCCCCACCGTTTGGTCGTAGTAGAGCGGATCCACGATAGTCATTGGCACGATGATGGGGCCTACAACGTTGGCAGCGGCATAGTGCAACCCTTGATAAGTAAACTCACGCCAGATGCGATGCTGCTGAAAATCCCCTGCAAATGCGTCTGACGGTAAAAATTTGCGGAGAAAAAAGCCGATCTGCTCAGGGTCGAACACAAAACTACCAGGAATGCGGCTGTGTAGTTCAAAGGCTGTCTGGGTTTTGCCAACACCAAAGGCTCCATTCAGCCAAATAATCATTGTTTGAAACCCTCGCGCTTGTCGGGAAAAAAACAATGCGATCGCCCCCTCAAGAGCGATCGCATGATTAGCGGATTCATCCTATAAACGTCAGGAATCGCCCACGCTTTCGAGGTTGAACAAGAACGGTACGCTGCCGCCCTCCTGTCCCATGACAAGCACTTTAGGCATTTGTGCGCCCCCTTCTCGCCACGCTTCGATCGCCTCTTTCTGGAGGACGAGTTCGCCCCCAGCCGCTTTCAGCGTTTCGGCTAGCAATCGCTGGGCTTCGGCTTTACCCTGTGCCCGGTTGATTTCTGCCTGGGCTTCCTGCTGGGCTTCCTGGGCGACAAACACCGCTCGCCGTGCCCGCTGCTCAGCAATCTGCTTTTCTTCAACCGCTCGGGCAAACTCCGTCGAGAACTGGAGGTCAACCACACTGGTATCTAGGATGCTGATGCCATATTTTTCCAGACGTTTTTGCAAAGCGATGTCAAAGTCACGCTTTAGCAAGTCCCGTTGGGTGATGGATTCTTCGGCGGTGCGGAGAGCCGCTGCAATTTTGAAGGCTTCCTGGGTTTGAGGAGCCACAATTTTGGTCACGACATTTTCCAGCGTGCCCTGCTCTCGCCGAATATTCACCACTCGGCTAGGGTCGAGCCGAAAGTTGATCGCAAAGCGGCCAGAGAGATATTGCAGGTCGTTGGTGGAGCTTTGGGCAGGCACCTCGAACTTTTGTACCGTCACGTCGTACAAATCGAGGCGGGAAATCAGAGGTGGCTTTAGGTGAATGCCTTCAAACAAGGGTGCATCCTGGGCTTTTCCAAGGATGCTCAATACGCCGGCCTGACCGGGGTTGATCACAACAAAAGCGTTGAGTCCCAGCACTAGCAAGGCCAGGGCGATCGCCCCAAAAACAGTTCCAGACGCATTTCTCAAGGTGGAATTCATATCAATACGTTCAATAGGTTCGCGAACAGACTATCCGCGTTCTATTCTAGAGCGTCAGCTCCGTATTGCGAGATACCAAATGCGTTTGCTTACAGCAGTTCCGCGCCTGTTGCACCCGTTTGAGAGAGCGGTTGAGATGTTGTCGGCACCGCCGGACTCACCGGCTCCGCCTGCACGGGCGCAGGGGGGGCGACCGGGGCTGGTACCTCTCGCCGAGATGCGGGCTGCATCGGGGCATATTGAGGCTCCACGGCTTCCTGCAACGGCTCTGCTGGGGTTGCAGGGGATGGAGCAGCAACTGGCGGGGGGGCGACCGGGGCTGGGGCTGGTGCAACCGGAGCGACTGGACGAGGGGCTGGAGCCGGACGACGAGCGGCTGGAGCTGGCGTTTCTACGGCCACAGATGGCTCGGGTTTAGCAGCGGCTTCAGCGGTCGCGATCGCCTCTCGACGGCGTTGTTCCGCCTGGCGCTGCCGTGCCTGCTCGGCTTGCCGAATGCGATTACGCCATTGCTGAACCGATGCCTGCGCCTCGATATGCGATGCACGCCCCGACTGAATAGCCGACGCTGTTTGAATCGCTTGCTGCAAGTTGCCTTGCTGAGCTTGGGTGCGAGCCAGATTGAGTAAGGGTGCATCCTCAATCCGCTGAATTTGTGCCACCCATTCGTAGATAGCAGCCTGGGCTTCGCCACGCAGGGCACGACCCAGGGGAATTTGCCGAGCCTGGACGATCGCCTGCCGCAGCTGAGGAATGTCACCCCCTGCGGCGGCTTGCCGCGCTTGCACCAACAGCGGCGCATCTTCCAACCGCTCGATTTCACTCCGCCAATGGGCAATCAGCGTTTGGGCCTGTTGTCGCCGGAGGCGATTGGGGGAAATTTGCTGGGCCTGGGCGATCGCCACTCGATAGGTTTCTTCTACCCCTAGATTGGCCAATGCCTGTGCCATTTGGAGCCGCTGCAAATCGTCGAGTTGTTGCGACCAACTGAGACGACTATCTTCCGCCTGGGCAAAGAAGCGACTGTCTGATGGAATCGCTTCGACTGCGGCGATCGCTTCCATCAACCGAACGACATCCTGTGGGGATGTTTGCCACTTACTATCGGTAAGAACGGCCAACTGTCGCGCTTCCACCAACTGCTGCAAATGCGTAGCTTCATGGGTCAGCGATGGAATCGTTTTAGCTTGGTCAGCCAGGGCGATCGCCGCTTCAAATTCTGCGGCTTGCCAATGGATTCGTCCGGCATCCAACAACAGGCTCCCCCATTGATTGAGGATGGGCTGTAAATCTTGATATGCGTAGGTTGTGGCTCCTATCGTGCTGACCATTTCCACGGCTTTCACCACATCCGCCAGCGCCCCAGACTGCGCTTGCAATGCCTCCTGCTGCACCTTCCGCCCCTGGCGCTCCTGCCACACCCGCTGCGACAAGACCATCGCCTGCTCCGTCCGCCAATAATCCTGCGGCATTCGCTCCAATTCTTGAATCTTTTCCGACGCTGTGAGCCAGTCCTGGGCTTGCATCGCCGCTTCCGCCTGCTGGACGATCACCGCGCCTTGCTGGGCAATTCCCGTCCACTGGGCTGCAAAGTCCTGAGCTTCCATGTAGACGGAGCTGTTTGTGGGGATTTTGGCAAGCATCCGCAGCGCCCCGTCCACGTCATTCTCCTGAACGCGCTGCTGTGCTGCGTAGAAAATCTGCTCTGACCAATCATCTGTCAGAGTCTGGGCCACACTGTAGAGGGGGCGATTGGGAGTCCAGGCTTCCAGCGCATCTAGCCCCACCAACAAATCGCGTAACTCGCCCGACTCTGCCGCCGCTTCAATGCAGTGCAACTGCATCCGCTCCGACGAAAAGTTCGTCAACTTGTCACATTCCGGTGCAGGAGGGAGAGACAGAAGCCAAATTAAAGCGGCTCCAGCAATTCCACTCAACAAAGCACAGGCATTCAGCCCAACCAGCCACAACTTCCAGGGGGTACCCTGCCCCTTGTTAAGGGAACCGACCGACGAATCTTCCAGAGCAAGCGTATCGCCCGTCCCAGCCGTATCGAGAGCTAACTTGTTTTTCTTCGTCATGGGTCTGCCTACCCGCTACACACCAATGGCAGATGCGTATTGCCCGTCATCCCGCTTACAGCAATAAGACGACAAACTAGGGGCGATTGCTCCTCTAAAGAAGGTTCCCCCATTTCCCCGTAAAATTGCTGAATTACTCCTTATCCTATGACTTTTTGCGAAATTCAGGATGGAATGACCGGAGGATGTCGCAAAAATTTGGCTTAAATTTATGTGAAGGAATCCCCCGATTTTCGGCAGTTTGGGTGGCAGGAATCCATCAGGGATTTGGGATCGCAACCTGAGAAAGAGCGATCGCCCCCATTCCCTCTACCGCTGCTGTCAGAGAACCGACATCATCCACCATGAGAACCTCGGTGCAGCGCTCTTCGGTCAGTAGATTGCAGTAGCGCCCTGGAGGAAGTGCTGTCTGGAAGGTTTGTGTCAGCGGCTGGTCATTGCGATTGATGATGACGAAGCCCCGATCGCCCCGCCCAAAGGCAATTTGATCCGCCCCATTACTCCACCAGTGGTTCAGCGGCGTCCCATCCGCATCATTGCGCCAGGTCACCATCGGGGCAATTGTGTCCCAGCGATGCTCACAGACCCAGCGATCGCCACAGGTTACCCCTTCATCGTCAAATACGGGTAGCGTCTTGCCCGTCTCTGTCGATGGCGGCCCGGCTTCAGTATCTGTAAATGGATAACTCGACATTACTTGTGGATAGCCGTAGGGATACGCCAGCATAAACACATTCGCGAGTTCGTAGAGCTCTCGGTCTTTGTGGGTAAGGTAATTGCCGCCCCCGCCATGCCCCCGTTGCTTGTCGTGATTGTCGATAAACACTACCGCTTTGTCGGCTGGCATCAATCCCCAAGATTCGCCCAGGGTTTCTAGTTGGGCGATCGCCCGGTCATTGATCCCCAAAAAGCTTTCGCTGACGATGCGGCCATACTCAAACTCATGCACATCACCCATGTCATAGAACTCGGTTTTCGTGATGGCTTCCGTCCCTGGATCAATCACTTCCTGGTAAATGTAGGGATCCTCCTCCACCCGGGAACGGAGTTGTGTCAAAATTTCGCCCAGCTCCTCCGCCCGCATATGCTTCGCCGCATCGATGCGGAACCCATCAATCCCCAATTCCACCAGATCACTCAGGTAATTGACAATCCGCTCCTGCACCTGGGGTGAGGCTGTATTCAGATCCGCCAGCCCCACCAGTTCGCACTGGGTCACAGTATCGCGATCCTGATAGGTATCAATATTGCGGCGGCAGGTGTTGAAGTCGCGATCGCTGTACAACCCCGGATAGTCATATTTGGTAAAGGATGTCCCCGCGCTACCCACACCCCCCTCAACGCCCGCCATGTGGTTGATGACGGCATCCGCATAAACCGCCACACCAGCGGCGTGGCAGCGACGAATCATCTCGCGCAATTGGGTGCGATCGCCACTCCGGCTCTCCAGTTGATAGCTCACGGGTTGATAGCGTTGCCACCAGGGGAACTTAGCTTCTGGCAACACCACATGCTCCTGGGGCGGCGAAATTTGCACCGCGGCATAGCCCTGTGGCCCCAGCACTGCTTCGCATTCCGCTCCCACATCCTCCCACGACCACTCAAACAAATGCACAAACACCGTGCGGGGCGCTGCATCCGCAACAGCCTCCACCTGTGCCCCTGACATCTGCATACAAGACGACTGCCCCAGCCCCAACGCTAGCCCCAGCCCTAGCAACAAGATGCTAAACCGTCGCCATCCAGCCCTTCGTCCAACGGTTCGTCCAACGTTTTGCCCAACATTTCGCCCCAAGTGTCGCAAACCATTCCGCTGACCAAACGCAGTAAAACGGGCGATCGCCCCTCGTAGTCCCTGAAATTGTGGGTTGTTCATTACTCGATCCGAAGACGGTTCGCCTTCAAAAAATGACGGGTTTCAGAAATCCAATTATCCACTTTGCGCTGCCGACCTGCTTACGGCAAACCCCCCAAAAGTTACCCAAACTTCCTAGAAACTAACCCTACAAAAACCAGAACAACGCCAGACCCAATGCAAATCAGGTCTTACCAGCTTCCACAATCGCTACAACTATCACGCCTAGCTCATATCTTCTGGGGTCAGTTTTAACCACTCAGGACGGTTCTCTAGCGCATAGGCACTCAAGAGACTGAAGCTACTCACCCCGAAGCTGAACCCCAGAATGGTGAGTTCAGGGCTATCAAACCAGAGCGCATCTGGATAGAAGATGCTGATTCCCAATGTGGAAATGGCGGCGACACCTCCCGTAACCAAGGAGAGTTGAACACTCGCGACAGAAAATGAAAGGCGCTGGGTTTGTTCCAGTAGGTAGGCGATAAACGGCGTACCCACAGATGACAGATAGGCCGCATAAAAGCACACGATTAACCCAACAATTTCGCCACCTTTGAGAGCGATACCCAAGGCAAATGCCCCATTCAGAAGGGTGAAACCCAACCGTCTGTAGAAGGTCTGCTCTAATCCAGCCAAGTCTGTCAGCGCTTTGGTTTGAATGCGTAAGATATTGCTCCCTAACCCCAGAGCGGGGAGCGTCAGGCTCGCGATCGCGAGAATGCCCCACGGTTGCCTAGTTCCACCCCCAAACCACCCGAGGATAAAGGGAATCACCGTTTTACCCGTGACGGATTCCGGTAAAACCCCTGCAGTTTGGGCGGCCAACACGAGAGCACTGGGCAAAAAGGCCAGGGCGATCAGGATCAAGCCAGCGAGTAGGCAACTCCAGACCGCAATTTTGGCCGCTTGCGATCGCACCACAAACTGCTGACACTTCATATCGACGAGTACCAGCAACACCGTCGATAACAAAACGCCTACGGATGCCGTGGGCGGTACTTGTTCCAGAGTTGGGACAAACGTGGTCAAAGCCGTGCTGTAGGCCATGCCGTGATCTAAACGCCAAAGTGCTGCCGCCAAAACCAGAATATTCACCAGGAGCAACCCACGAACGACCCAGCTCGCCCGCTCCACGGGCAACAGCGACAGGCAGCAAAAGCAGACTGTCACCGAGATCATCGTGGGCATCGGAGGATACCCGGCAATGCCCAAAATCGCAGCAACGGCAATGATCTGCACCGCTTCGATGCCGATGAGCGAAATCCAGGACATAAGCCCACTGCCCAGCTTCAACGGCCACCCAAAGCGATCGCCCAGCAGTGTCCAGATGGGCTCTACCTGCTGCCAATAAAACCGGGCGAGCAGCGCCAATCCGATCATCCCCAAGCCAACGGCAACGCCGTAGAGGCTACCGCTCGCGCCACCTGTCACGGCCTGTTCCGCTGTGCCAAGCAAGAACCCCAAACCATAGTGCGAGGAAACTAGCAGCGTTGTTAGGGAAATCACCCCCAAGGTTCGTTCCACAGTCGTCATGAGCGACGCACTCCAAACAATAATCACGACCCAGTGACATCAGCAGGAGCCTGGGACAGCCAATGCGCAAACATAAGCGTTAAACGCTTTTGACCAGCAAGCTTACAACCATTTGGTAAAGAGAATCCGATCGTGGTCAACAAATTCAGCTTTTCGATAGAATGCTTGAGCGTTGGTGTTTTTCCGTTCTGCTTCTAGGTGCAAAACTTTGACACCCTGCTCTCGGCATACCGCTTCAGCGAATTGCAAACTCTTTGTTCCAACCCCCTGTCCGCGATACCCGGCTCGCAGGTAGATCTCATCCACAAAGGCATCCCGCCCACCATACTCTAGGCTAAATCCGAACGTTATGACGAGATAGCCCGCGATCGCCGCATCAATATCAATCAAGTAGACGCAACCGTAGGAGTCATTGCCTAAGATGAGTTGTAACGCTGAGCGGGCAGCCGGTTCATCAAACGGCAACGCCTCGTAGGCATAGAACTCACCCATTAATTGGATGAGCGTTTCTAGGTCTGAAACCGACGCCAGCTCAAAAACAGGTTCCATTCAAACCAACAAATCGGCTCGGGGATTAAAGGTTTCCACCTGGCGTAGCTTCTCATACAGCTCGCGTTCTGGTTCACTAATGTCGCGGGGAACGAGAACCAGCACCTCAACAATCTGGTCGCCCCGTTGACCATTAATCGGGTAGCCCTTCCCGGCCATCCGCAGCTTTTGCCCGCTGCGTACCCCCGCAGGCACCATCATCTTCACCATGCCATCCAGCGTTGGCACCTCAATCGCCCCGCCCAATACCGCTTCACAGGGCGTAATCGGAAGCTGACAGTACAGGTCGGTTCCCTGCATCCGAAAGAAAGGATGGGGAGCCAGTTCAATTTTGAGGAATAGGTCGCCACCATTCACCCCTTGCCCCTTGAGGCGTACCTTTTGCCCAGAGAGCATCCCCGGCGGCATGTTGACTTCGAGCGATCGCCCATCCTCCAGCCGGATCCGCTCGCGCCCCCCCTGGTAAGCGCGCTCAATCGGCACCGTCAACCGCGCTTCAGCATGGCGGGGCGAAGGACGCGGAACGGTGTAACTCTTTTTGCTGGTTCCCGGACGGAAGGGATCGCTGGGAGCCGGACGGCTGACCGTCGGTTCATCTCGCCGATTTAGTAGCTGATCGATAAACGTATTGAAGTCTCGATACTGGCTAAATTCCATGTCATCGGGTGACTTCCGAGCACTGGCCCCCCGCCGCACCTTCGTCGCCGTTCCATTCTTTTTGAAACTACCCTGCATCCAGTAGCGGCTGAACTGGTCGTATTTTGCCCGTCTTTCTGGATCCGAAAGAATTTCGTAGGCTTCCCCGATATCTTTGAACGTCTCCTCGGCTGCTTTGTCTCCAGGGTTTAAGTCCGGGTGATATTGGCGCGCCAACCGTCGATAGGCACGCTTGATATCATCCGCCGTTGCCTCCTTGGCAACATCTAGTATCTGGTAGTAATTCCGAAAATTTTGCATTCGGTCGTTTTAGAAATTAGGAGAAGAAACGGAAAAGCGCTTTTGGGAAAAGCGGTTGACTGAGAAACGTTGGTGGGATGTCGCTACTGCTGGGTGGTGCCACCAGCCCTCCAGCCAACGCAGGGAAGGAAATGCAAAAGGTCACTATCAATGTAGAGACATTCTAGAGCGTCACGATCAATTTAGCGTACGCGACATTCCCCGACCCATCTATTCGGATATCCGCTCCATCCTCGGCCCCGTCAGTAAATGAAGCAGAATCAATCTAGATCCAATCGTCCTCATCATCCCATTCGCCTCGGCTCTGGATATAGCGATTGGGGTCATTGGCGGAGGAGCGACGCGAGTTCGGGCGATCGCGTCCATTACTTTGACCCCGACTCGACGGACGGGGAGCATTCCGGTTATCCGCAGGTGGCCTTTTGGATGGGGGTGACGCATCCCAATCATCTGCGAGGGGTGGCATCGAATACCGCGAACGAGATGCGTCATCCGTCGAGGGCTTTCTGGTCGACCGAGGAGATAGATCCCCACCATTCGTGGGCGGCTTTTCGGACGGAAGCGGCGCATCCCAGTCATCCTCTAGCGGAGGTAATGAGTACCGTGAGCGCTCCGGTGGCTGTTTGGACGGACGAGATGCATCCCGGTCATCTGCAAGTGGTTTCTGGGATGGACGTGGGGCATCCCAGTCATCCTCTGGTGGTTTCTGGGACGAACGTGGGGCATCCCAACTGTCTTCTGGTGGCTTTTTGGAACGACGCGGCACATCCCAGTTATCCTCTGGTGGCTTCTTCGACGGACGCGGTGCATCCCAGTCATCCTCTGGTGGCGGCGCTGAATACGGCGAACGCTCCCAGTCGTCGACGGGTTGTTGCGACGGCGAACGATCGCGGCGGGGTTGATCCCACGGATTATCGGTTCGCCCTGAGGGGCGATCGCTCATTCGATCATTGCGGCGATCATCCATCCGGGGCTCACGGCGGCTAGGGCGATCGCGCTGGGGCACATCCCAGCCATCGTTCCAACCATCATCCCAGCTCTCGTTGGAGCGCGGAGTCTGACGCGGGGGATCTCGACGATCCTGGCGCGACGAAGGGCGCGGCGCATCATCCCAGCGTTCCTGGCGCGATGGCGGACGGCGAGAGCCCATCCCCTCATCCCGGCGACCATTGCGGCTGGGCGAAGGATCAGACCAGACATCGCGGCGATCGCGCCCGCCGGGTGCATCACCCCAGTCATCCCAATTGCCATTTCGTCCATAGTCTGGGCTAGAACGACGGGGTTCAGGCCGATCATTCCAACCATCGCGGCGATCATTCCGACCATCCCAGCGATCAGAGTAGCTATCTCGACCGCTCCAACTGTCTTCGTAGCGAGGGGAATAGTCGCCGCCGCGATAGAAGAAATCGTCATCCTCATCATCGCCTAGCAAGGTTCGCTTAATCGTGCCAAGGATGCCGCCCTCTTCATCCTGCTGGTTGATGTTGTAGACTTCCTGCTGCAAGTCATAGAGCGCATCCCGCAGATCCGCTTCCGCCACATCAATCCGACGTTCATCGTCCTGGCTCAGTGCATCCCGCAATTCCTGGACTAAGTTCTCGATCCGACGGCGATAGTCGCTGGCAAACTGCATCCCAAAGTCCAGAGCCACTTCCCGCAGTTGCCGTTCCGATTGATAGGTCAGTGCCTCTGCGCGAGTCCGCTTTTCGACCCGCTCTCGCTGCTCCCGGTCTTTCTGGGCAAACTGCTCTGCTTCCTGCAGCATCCGCTGCACTTCAGACTCGCTCAGCACCGACGCACCCTGGATCGTGATGCCCTGCTCCCGTCCAGTGGTCTTGTCCACCGCCGTCACCTGCAAAATGCCATTAGCGTCGATATCAAACGACACCTGCACTTGCGGTACCCCACGGGGAGCCGGGGGAATGCCCATCAGCTTGAACCGCCCCAGGGATTTGTTATCTGTAGCCATCTCTCGCTCACCCTGGAGCGCGTGAACTTCCACCATTGTCTGGTTGTTCTCCGATGTGGAGAAAATATCAGAGCGCCGCACCGGGATGGTGGTGTTGCGCGGAATCAGCTTTTTCATGACGCCGCCGATGGTTTCCAACCCCAGGGAAAGGGGCGTCACATCTAGCAACAAAATATCGCGCACTTCCTGGGTTAGAATCCCTGCCTGAATCGCAGCTCCGACTGCCACCACTTCATCGGGATTCACATGTTCATTGGGTTCCCGGTTGATGAACGATCGCACCAGATCCTTCACCATGGGCATCCGCGTACCACCGCCCACCAATACCACTTCATCGATATCTTCTGGATACAGCCCCGCATCGCGCATGGCTTGCTTGACCGGCCCCCGCAAACGGCTGATGAGGTCGGTGCAAAGTCCTTCAAACTGCGATCGCGTCAGTTTCGTGTCGATGTGCTTGGGGCCATCTTCGGTCGCCGTGATAAACGGTAGATTGATCTCCGTTACGCTAACCCCCGATAGCTCAATCTTGGCCTTCTCCGCCGCTTCAGTGAGGCGCTGGAGCGACTGGCGATCGCGCCGCAGATCAATCTTCTCCTGTTCTAAAAACTGATCCGCCAGCCAATCCACAATCTTCTTATCGAAATCTGTGCCCCCCAGTTGGGTGTCGCCTGCCGTGGCGCGCACCTCAAACACGCCATCGCCTACATCCAGAATGGACACGTCGAATGTGCCACCCCCCAGGTCAAACACTAAAATGGTCTGGCTCCGCCCCTGTTCCAGCCCATAGGCCAGCGAGGCGGCGGTCGGCTCGTTGAGAATCCGCAGTACTTCCAGACCAGCAATGCGTCCAGCATCGCGAGTTGCCTGCCGTTGGGAGTCATCGAAATAAGCCGGAACCGTGATGACCGCCCCAGTGACCGCTTCGCCCAGGTAGCGGCTAGCCTCCTCCGCCAACTTCCGCAGAATCATCGCCGAGATTTCTTCCGGCGCAAAATCTTTCTCTAGGCGGGGGCACTTGATTTTCACATTGCCCCGCTCATCCCGCCGCAACGTGTACGGTACCCGCTTCGATCCCGAATTCAATTCGTTATAGCGCCGACCAATGTATCGTTTGACGCCAAAAAAAGTATTTTGTGGGTTTAGCACCGTTTGACGGCGCGCCATCTGTCCGACGAGTAACTCGCCTTCTTTGCTGAACGCAACGACAGACGGTGTTGTCCGTGGTCCCTCCGAATTGGCAATGACGATTGGCTTGCCGCCTTCCATCACCGAAACGACAGAATTTGTTGTTCCCAAATCTATGCCAACGACCTTGCCCATGCGTTGCCCCGCTCCTCGCTTGTCAGCCGGATCATCCTCCAAAAGGATAAACCGAAGGGTATATTTCGCATCGCAACGTTAATGTTGCGAACTAATAACTCATTCTATCTTGCCAGTTCCTAGGATTTAGGACTTACGTATTTTGTTGAGGGTATGGGCGCGATGTACCCACACCCTCAACAAAGTTAGTCAAGCTGACGCAAGTTTTGCATCAGTCCTGGGATTTGCCCTGGGATTTGTCCTGGGCAAGCCCAATTGTGGAACCTACGTTGCCCTTAAAAGGGGAAATCCAAGTGCCGATTCGGAAATCTATACTGACCCGATCCGATGAAGGGCTGGCGATCGCACTCTCAACCGTTAGAATAAGGGAGGATTTGCTACGGCGTTGGTGACTGCCAATAATGTTTTATGATCTACAAATCAACATAAACGGGAGTCGTGATGTTCCAGTGGCAGTAAACCGGGCTTGTACCCGGAAACTTAAAACTGGAGCCGAGATTTCCACCTGGAATTTTCCAGGTCAAAAGCTGAGGTAAGACGGCGCTGCGGTGGATCCCTATTAAAATTCTGAAAATAAAAAGCTCCAACATACATGTTGGAGCTTTTTATTTTCAGAAAATTGCTCTCAACTGCCGCGATAGGTACTGTAGCTCCAGGGCGACACGAGCAAAGGGACATGATAATGGGAGGTTTCGTCGGCAATGCCAAACTGGATGGGAACCCGATCGAGGAACGGTGGGTTGGGGGTTGACAGGCTGCTTTGAAAATACGACCCGACCTCAAACAGCAATTCATACACCCCCGGTTGGAACGTTGCCCCCTCCAGCATGGGCTCATCTGTGCGGCCATCCTCATTTGTCGTCAGGGTTTTCAGATGATGCCGCTCGCCCAATGTATCAACCCGAAAGAGATCGACAGTCATACCTGCCGCCGGACGCCCTTGGGCTGTATCAAGCACATGGGTGGTGAGTTTTCCTTCCATCAATAAAGCTCCACTAGCGTTGACCGGAGGCTACATTCATCGACGAATCATCCATCAAGTTCATAAAGGATGCAACGGCGGGAAACAGGCCATTAGCCGGCTGATTTAGCAGGGTCGCAACGCGATCGCCCGACAGCCCTGTCAACGCACCCAGGGCAGCACCCACCAGATGCGACGGTTGCAGATCATCCTTCACCAGATTCCATAGCCGCTGAACCTCATCGGTATGGAGGCGATCATCCTCGATCAGCGCCAGCAATAGTTGTCGCCGCAAATACATGCCTTCGTCAGACAGCAGGAATTGGAGACCCAAACGGGCTGTAGGAACCAGATCAAAGTTGTTATCCGAGCGGGCGATCGCAATCAAGTTCTCCAGACGATGCCACTGGAATCGACCGTTCTTAAACAGCAACTCAAACAACCGTTGCCGCAATTCCGGCGTTTCCCCCGTGAGCAAGCGCCGCGCGATGTAAGGGTAAGCGACTTCTACAATCTTGAAAGACGGATTGAGAGACAGCGCCAAACCTTCCTGGGTAACGAGCGACCGAATGATCAGCGCGAATTTAGCCGGAACCCGGAAGGGATAGTCATACATCAACTCCGAAAACTGATCTGTAATGGTTTTGAAGTTGAAGGATCCCACATTCTGCCCGACCGCATTGCCGAGTACCCGCTCCAGCGCTGGGATAATCGGCACAATATCGGTATTGGGGGACAAGAAACCTAGCCGCACAAAATCGACGGCCAGGTCGGAATAGTCTTTATTGATGAGATGCACCAGTGCATCGACGAGGGTTTCTTTGGTTCCCTGGTCGAGCTGATCCATCATGCCGAAGTCGATATAGGCCATGCGACCATCAGGCACAGCAAACAAATTGCCGGGGTGCGGGTCAGCATGGAAAAAGCCAAACTCAAGCAACTGACGTAAACCAGACGTAACCCCAATTTCAATCAGCTTGTCAGGATCGAGATTAGCGCCACGGATCTTGTCTGTATCATTCAGCTTGCAGCCATCAATCCATTCCAACGTCAGCACATGGGTGCTGCTGTATTGCCAGTAGATGGAAGGCACTTTGACGGAGGGATCATCCGCAAAGTTCTTCGCAAATCGCTCAGCGTTTCGCCCCTCATTGATGTAATCAATTTCTTCGAATAGCTTGATGCCAAACTCATCCACAATTAGCGTCAGGTCATGACCCAAATTGAGGGGAAGCCAGGGCGCGAGCCAGCCCGCTGCCCAACGGATGATATAGAGGTCAAGGGTGAGGGTTGGCAGAAGATTTGGACGTTGCACTTTAACCGCAACTTCTTCCCCGCTGTAGAGTCGAGCGCGATATACCTGCCCTAAGCTGGCCGCCGCCACCGGAAACGGAGAAACCTCACGATAGACTTCGTCAATGGGGCGGCCCAGTTCTTCGTGAACAATATGGTGGGCGATCGCATTGGGAAACGGTGGCAGTTGGTCTTGCAGTTTCACCAACTCATCTAGGAAATCTCTACGTATCAAATCTGGGCGGGTCGAGAGCGCCTGCCCGATCTTGATAAACGTGGGGCCGAGTTTCGTCAGAAGTTCGCGCAACTGGGTCGCCTGTTTGGTTCGATTCGCCTCGGCACGACCGAACCAGTCGTCGAGCTTGAGCCCCAATGCAAACCACAGGAAGCCAAACGCAATGGTCATAGAACGCCAAAGCGCTTGCCATGGGCGGCGACGATAATGCCGAGCAATCGCCTCCGGGTCATAGCGCTTGAGCCGAGCAAAAAAAGGATGACTCACGCCTTCAATCCTTCAACCAATAACAGTGGAACGGTCTTCGGTCACATACATCTGCCATGTCCTGCCTGACATAATGGATGCGATCGCAAACACGCGTTCACCAATGAAATTGGGCAGGGTTGGGCGGATTCTGAGAAAACGGCGCTTCAATTAAACGACTCAGCGCCCTTTCTATAACGATACCTTTAACAATAGTATAAGAAACTACACTCAATCGTCGCAATTGTTCCGCAAAAGTTAACGATTGTAACCATAGGTTTTCCTCTAAAAATCAGAGTATCTACACGTCTTTGTAGCGTGTCAAGAAACGGGCGATCGCCCGATCCTAAAGGCGTTCATCCCAATATGCTCGATACAATAACCTTGAACCCACACCGCATTGGAGAGGCCATGGCGATTGCAAACAATGGAACGATCAAGACATTCGCTTCACAATCTCGCAATACTCTTTTGTGATGTTCTTTGAAGAGCGATCGCCTCTACGCATGATGGGGCCTTTGTTCGCGCATGTTGCGGAACATCGAGAGTATAAAAAAGGCTTAAAGATCTGATTAATTTTCCTTAACCTGCTCCCTGTACTGTCTAAACCTGTATGCCTGCGCCTAACAGGTCTGTGGTCAGGCTGATTCTTCTTTTCAAACGGTCTGGATGTTGCCCGACGTTTTGTTAAGAGGAGTCGATTGCTGTGCTGTGGATCAGAGGGTCTGCCAACCCTCCCACAAGAATGACATCATTCGCATGATCCAGCCTTCACCCAGTAGCTGGATTTTAAACAGAAGAGAGAACACATCCACAATTCACTATGACGCTCAAACGCAGACATTTCCTGATGTTCCTAGGTGCCGGTGCGGGTTCCCTGGCCCTGCAACCGATTGTGCAAAATGGCCAGCGCATTGCGGCTCCTTTTAAGGGTGCACCCGCTGCTGCCCAAGACGCCATGCCCTTCCTGCCTGTGAAAACCCCCATGCCGCTAGAAAGCGATGGGGTGTCTCTGGCAGAACAGGTCGCGAACTACAGCACTTTTGCCGTTCAAGATGATTTGGTGCTGCCCGAAGGCTATACCTACGATGTAATCGGTGCCTGGGGCGACCCCGTGGGCGATTCCCGCTTTGGCTACAACAACGACTATCTCTCCTTCGTGGAGACCGCTTCCGGTGAAGGGTTTCTGACCATCAACTTCGAGTACATTAGCGGCGACACCTGGATGCAGACCTACGAACAGGTCATCGGCCAGTCGCTTCCGTTTGCAGAAGTCCAAGCCGCCCTTGAGGCGACAGGCGAAGAGGGTATCGACGCTTACAGCCTACCCGATGGCGATCCTCTCAAGGCGCAGGTTGAGGAAATTGCCAAGGAAGCCCTGATTGACCTGGGGATTGGTGTGGTTTCCATTCGCCGTGAGGCCGATGGGAGCTGGGTGCGGACTTTCTCGGATGCCGATCGCCGGATCACTGGCATCACGGGTATGGATGATGAGCGGTATCTGTCGGCGACAGGCCCGGCTGTTGCTGTCTTCACGAAGGAAAGTGGCCAGGGCTACATGGATGGCATGGGCAACCAGATCATCGGCACATTTAACAACTGTGCGGGGGGTACAACGCCTTGGGGCACGGTTTTCAGTGCGGAAGAAAACTTCCAGAATTTTGTTCCCGAAACCGTTTATGCAGACGGAACATCGATGGCGCCAGAGTCGATTACCTTCACCGTTGAAAATGGGTTGGGTAGTGTTTTTGGCTATGCGGGCAACAAGTATGGCTGGATGGTTGAGGTAGATCCGGCGAATCCCGATGACTACGGCATCAAACATACCTGGCTGGGGCGCTATCGCCACGAAGCCGTCGCCGTACGGGCAGAGTCGGGTCAGAAACTGGCCTTTTACTCTGGATGCGATCGCCGGGGTGGCCACCTCTACAAGTTCGTGAGCAACGACGATGTGAGCGATCCCACCAGCAAATCCAACTCGGAGTTGCTGGAAGCGGGCATGCTCTACGCGGCGAAGTTCAATCCCGATGGCACGGGTTCCTGGATTCCCCTGGAGGCCAGCACTCCCATCAACCCCGACCTGCCCAGCGCCCATGCAGGCGGCATGATCACCCTGCCCAACCCCGATCGCCAGGCGGGCGGCATTATCAAAGCCGAAGAAGATGCCGTTGTCTCTCAGTTCACATCCCAATTCAGCACGCTGGCTGACCTTTACACAGGCGACAGTGACGAGGAAGTACAGGGCGCGATCCTCATTGATGCTCACTTTGCGGGTAATGCCGTTGGTGCCACCTGCACTGCCCGTCCCGAAGATACTGACATTGGCTCCAATGGCTCGGTGTTCATTGCTTTCACCTCCGGTGGTCCCGGTGGCGATGGGAGCCCCAACTCCAGCATCTTCCAGGGGCCAAACGGCGAAGATCCCTACGAACATGGCTGGATTATGCGCCTGGATGAGGATGGCAACGATCCCGCAGCCATGACCTTTACCTGGGAACTGTTTGCAACGGGGGGTGAACCCGCCGAAGGCGGCATGGGCTTCTCCAACCCCGACAACCTAGAGTTCGATAGCAGCGGCAACCTCTGGATGGTGACCGACATGTCCACCAGCCGCCATAATTTTGAGGTACCGAGCCGGATCGATGACGAGGGTAATCCCGTTAGCCAGTCCCAACTGCGCGGCCTGTTTGGCAACAACTCCGTTTGGTATTTCCCCACTTCGGGCCCCAATGCGGGTAAAGGCTATGTCTTTGCCTATGGCCCAATGGAGTGTGAGATGTGTGGCCCATTCGTCACCTCCGATGAGAGCACCATCTTCCTGGCCGCACAGCATCCCGGTGAAACCCATGGCATTCGGATGGAAATGGCCTCTGAGATGCGGATGTACGCGATGCAGACGACGGAAGGCGAAGAATTCATGCAGCAGCGTGACGTACCTATTGGGTCTAACTGGCCTGCGAAGACGCTCAACGCTCCGCCCCGCCCTGCCACCGTTGCTGTTCGTCGCATTGACGGCGAACAGCTAGTGTAAGTTCAGGCGAGTCTAAAGCTGGGAGGATGGATCCATCAATCCTCCCTCTCAGGAGAAACTCACCCTCCTAGGGAAACAGAGAACGACGGTTTTTCTGAGTAACGCACGCTTGATTTGAGTTGTAAGTTTGGACAATCTGAATGGGATGGGCGCGGGTGCCTGTCCCAATTTTTTTACTGAATTTGGTCTTGGGGCTAAATTTATATATCTCAGTTTTCTATGGTTAACCAAGCCTAAGGGCATGGGCTTATTTTTTTTGGCGTGTTTTGCTGTTAGCAATGGGGGCGATCGCCCACCGCAATTCCTCATCCCCTAAGCCATACACCCGTTTGGCTCGTGAACACTTCGATCTCACGAGCCGACAAAATATTCACCATCGCCAAGCGCAAATTATTGCCTGGGCTTAAGCAAACCATCAACAAGCCTTAACCCAATCTCGATACGTTACTAAGCGTGTGATGGTTTTGAACAACCCAATCTACCTTGCAAGGCTGAACCAGTTTCTTTCTATAAGTGACTTGTTGTTTTGTGATTTGTATGCAAGCAATTCTTCTGCTTTACCACAACTGAGGAAATGATGATTCTGCAGCTCTTGGGCGGATGGTCTAAAGCTGCAGGACGAGACTGGAACGACGGGAAGTTTTGCCATGGAATGTGACAGAGTTGCATTTCATTTCCCCTCGCCTCAAACGCCTCAAAACCCTGTTCGATACCGTCACAAATGCCCCCATCGGCGATCGCTGAGGGGGCTGGTCTAGATGCACCGATCCAAACACTTTCAAAACATTGACCTGGCAGTAAGTCGGGTCGGTTTATCCAAGAGGAGAACAATTTAAAATGCTCGATAAACGAAGTCTGCGGAAAAAGTATTCCCGCATTCTGAAAGGTGAGATCCCTGCGAATACTCAGAACCAGGAACGGTTGCCCCACGGTGACGAACCCATGTGCAATCATTCCAACAATCCCACCTTTGCCTCCATTCTTGGCAGTCGCCTGCAGCGTCGCCAGGTTCTACGCGGTGGACTGGCCTTTGCCGTCACAAGCATGTTTGCGGGCCCCATCAGCAAAGGATTGCGCCCCGCTCCTGCCGCTGCTGATACAACCCTGCTAGGCTTCACCGCCGTACCCATCAGCGAAGCGGATACCATTGTTGTTCCCGAAGGCTACACGGCTCGCACATTGATCCCCTGGGGTGAGCCCATCACCGGCAGCTACCCAGACTACAGCTTGAGTAACACCGGTGAAGAGCAAGCCATGCAGGTGGGTAGCCACCACGATGGGATGCACTTCTTCCCCATCGAAGGGGAGTCTCCCTACGAGGGCAGCTCTGAAGAGGGCTTGCTAGTGGTCAACCACGAATATGTCGAACCTCGCTACATGCACCAATCTGCCGTTGGCATGACATTCGACTCCGGTGCGGTTCCGATGCAAGGGGAAATGCGCGTTGCCGATGAAGTCCTGAAAGAGATGAATGCCCATGGGGTCAGCATCGTCCACCTTCAGCAACAGGAGAGTAGAGAGTGGACTGTCGTCCGCAGCGACCTCAACCGTCGCGTGACCGCTCTTACCCCCGCCGAAATTACTGGCCCTGCCAGCGGCAGCGACTTACTGAAGACCAAGTATAGCCCCGATGGAACCCGCACTCGCGGTACCCTCAACAACTGTGCCCACGGCGTTACCCCCTGGAACACCTACATGGCCGCAGAGGAAAACTGGGCCGGTTACTTCCGCAATGGCGATACCCTTCCCGGTAACCAGGGGCCTGAACCCAGCCTCCCTCGCGAACATGCTCGCTACGGCGTTTCCACCGATACGTCTCGCTACCAGTGGGATCTAGCCGATAGTGGTGCGGAAGAATATGCCCGCTTCGATGCCTCGGCCATGGGTGCTAGCGCGACAGACGACTACCGCAACGAGCCCAACACCTTTGGCTGGATGACGGAGATTGATCCCTTCGATCCCACCAGCGCTCCCAGAAAGCATACGGCTCTGGGGCGGTTTGCCCATGAAGGGGTGGTGTTCCAGCCCGCGATCGAAGGCGAACCTGTTGTCTGCTACTCCGGGGATGATGCTCGCTTTGAGTACATTTACAAATTCGTTTCGGCTCAGCCATATGAAGCGGCAACGGCGAGTGGCGATTTGCTAGACGAAGGCACACTCTACGTCGCGAAGTTCAGTGCAGATGGCACCGGGGAATGGGTGGCTCTGGCCTTTGGCGAAAACGGCCTGACACCAGAGAATGGCTTTGCCGATCAAGCGGACATCCTGGTGAATACGCGTACCGCGGCGGACTTTGTGGGCGCTACCAAGATGGATCGTCCAGAGTGGGGAGCCGTGGATCCCAACACCCGCGAGGTGTACTTCACTCTGACCAACAATACCCGCCGCACAGCCGAACAGGTGGATGAAGCCAACCCTCGTCCTGAAAACAGCTGGGGTCATATCATCCGCTGGAACGAGACGGGTGCCACGACCTTTGAGTGGGATCTGTTTGTTCTGGCAGGGCCGAGTGCTGACAGCGTAAGCCCCGCAGGCAACGCTCTCACCGAAGACAACAAGTTTGTCTGCCCCGATGGATTGTGGATTGATGCCGACAGTCGCGTGTGGATCCAGACGGATATCAGCGAAAGCGTTCAGAACACCGATGAGTTTGCCGAGTTTGGTAATAACCAAATGCTGGCGGCTGACCCCCGGACAGGCGAAATTCGACGCTTCCTCACTGGCCCCACGGGTCAGGAAATCACTGGAGTGATTGCAACGCCGGATCAGCGCACCTTGTTTATCAACGTGCAGCACCCCGGTGCGACGGCAGCGGATGCAGATTTTGCGGCAGGTAACCTCAACTCCCGCTGGCCCAACCAAAGTCCTGACATCTACCCCCGCTCTGCAACGGTGGTGATTACCAAGGATGATGGCGGTGTAATTGGAACCTAGGCGATCGCCCATCCTTTAACACCAAATCATTTCGATAGCGCAAGCGGTGGGAGCCATTCGGCCTCCGCCGCTTTTTTGCTGTTCACCACTAGCTATTCACCACTGGCTGTAAGGATGGCGAATGAGGTTGGCGTTAAAGTAGCGTGGATCATCAGACACTTCCTTGCCAATCCACTCAGGTCGCTCGAACGCATAGCCTGCATCGGGAAGCTCCACCTCTGCCAAAATCAATCCAGCGTTATCGCCCATAAACTCATCCACTTCCCAGGTCAGATCGCCGAGGGTGATAGCGGTGCGCGTCTTTTCGATTAAGGGGCGATCGCACCACCCCAGCAACGTCTCAGCCTCTTCTAGCGGAATCGGGTACTCAAACTCCTGGCGAGAAATACCTGAGGTTGCTCCCTTGAAGGTGAGGTAAGCGCGATCGCCCGCCACTCTTACTCGCACAGTGCGATGGGGCTCGGCCAGCAAATACCCCTGCCGATACACCACAGGTTGACCCAAAGCCCGCCACTCGTCGTTGATGACTAAAAATTTGCGCTCGATTTCGACAGCCATCTACTCTTCTCCCTCTGTGCCCTCTGTGTCTCTGTGGTTCCAATTTCAGTACACATACAAATTCACAATCAACGTCAATAAAAACGTCAACTGCCCAGCCAACAAAAAGAGATAGAGAATCGCTCGTCCTCGAAATACCGAGAACATGAGCGCGATGTTCTTCACATCCACCATTGGCCCGAAGACCAAAAAGGCAAGCAGAGAGCCCGTCGTGAAAGTCGAGGCAAACGCCAACGCAAAAAAGGCATCGACAGTAGAGCAAATGGACACAATCCATGCCAGCGCCATCATGGCCAAGATCGAGCTGATTTGTCCCTGCCCTAGACTTAGCACCACCTCGCGCGGGATGAGGACTTGCACGAGGGCAGCGATCGCCGTTCCCAAAATCAGCACCCCGCCCAGTTCTCGCAACTCCTGCACCACATTATCGAGCATCAGCCGGAAACGCTCGCTGAGGGGCTTCGACAGCACCGGGTTGGGCATCAGCAATGCGGCGGACGAGGGATTATCCAACTGCACACGGCTTTCCTTATCGCCGAGCAAGAACGTGCCCCCTTGTAGCAGAGGTGAAGCTTCGGCAACATCAGCCTGCTTCTTCAGACGGCGCGCTTCCCGCCGCGAGAGGCGTGGTGATGGACGAGAGGCAGGCACCGCACGGGCCACATCCGGCTGCAATAGTGGACGCAAATCCGCCTGAGCACTGAAAACCCAACCAATGAGGGTGGCAATGACCAAGGTAAAGGCGATGCGGAGAAACACAATTTCTGGCTGATCGCGAAAGGCAGTCCAGGTGGCCCAAAACACGATGGGGTTGACCGTCGGTGCAGCCAGCAAAAAACCGATCGCCATCGAAGCCGGTGCCCCCTGGGTAATCAGGCGGCGCGCAACGGGCACATTGCCACATTCACATACGGGAAACAAACAGCCAATCAAGCTTCCCGCCAATGCCCCTAAGAAGGGGTTTTTGGGAACCGCCGCAATCAGTTTGCGCTCATCCACAAACAACAGCAACGCACTGGAAAACAACACCCCCAATAACAAAAAGGGCATTGCTTCTACCAGTAAGCTGAAAAATAGGGTAAGAGCGTTATTCCATCGATCCATGCGATCGCCAATGTCCAAATGTTGGATTTCAGAGCTTGAATTCTAGTTTTTGCCGATACCACAAGTCAAATAACTAGAAACACAGATGAATGATTCGCTTACAAAATTCAGCCATTCCGGCTGAAACCATTAGACCATCCTACCGGACAGTGATTCCAATCCAACATTTCAATAAACGGAAGTAGAAATGCGAAGGAAAGGAAATGAGCCATGCCCTTTCCCCTCCACCCAATTTTGCTGTTGGTCAGGACTGAAGCATCTGGATTTGTGCTTCAGATAAATTCAGAACTTGTGCGATTTGTTCAAGTGTCATTCCCGTCGCCAGCAGATTCTGAGCTGCCTGTAATAATTGCGCTTCGGCTTGTTCTCGTGCCTGCCGTTCCTGCTCGGCTTGCTGTTCTGCTTGCTCTCGTGCCAGTCGCTCCTGGTTCACTTGCTGCTCAACCTGTGCGCGTTCGGCGCGCTCCTGAGCCGCTTGCTGTTCCGCTTGCTCTGTGTCGGTGAGGAACCAGTTGCCCGCGCGATCGCACCAGCGTAACCACCGTGCCTGAATTCCCTCAAACTCGCCCTCCCAAATCCCTAACCCAAGTCCCAAATCAGCGATCCAGGCAATGGGGTTGCCATCATTGAGCGCCTGCTCCTGATACGACCCACCCGCCAACTTGAAGTAGCGAAGCTGCCCCGTGTAGCGGCTGTAGACGAAGTAGTGCGGCACCCGCAGATACTGTTCATAGGCTTCCAATTTGCCAGGGGGTATCTCACGATTGGCACGGTTGGTCGGTGGAGCGGGAATCAAGCCATTACCGTTGCTAGTGGTGGGTGAAGCCTCCGTTGTTTCAGGACTTTGTGCTTGCCCGAAGCGCCCCAAATCTTCTGCCTGGGTACCCGGAGAGAGGAGTTCAACAATCACAAAGGGATGCTCGCCTTCTTGCCAGACCACATAGCTGTTGCGCAGATCTCGCCCTTCATAGAGAGGCGGAACGTTCACGGCTAGGAACCAATCTGGGCGCTTATGCCAAATGGGGTGATGGACATCGTAGTAGATATTGAGGTCGGAAGCGGTGAAGTAGCGATCGCGCCCATAGCCCCGCAAGCGCAAGGTGCGGCTGAGGAGCTGAGGCTGGAGATCGTGGAATACATCGGGCAACCCTGGTTCCTCCGGAAACTCGCTGGGGAGGTCATACATCGTGGGCAGCGTTTCGCGGGGCGATCGCGGCGGATCGACCTGCTCCAACTGAGGTTTTTGAGGAATAGCAGCCATAGCAACCCTTAGGGAATTTTAGATTTTAGATTTTGATTCCAGATATTAGATTGCAAGAGAAATATCCCTCGACACCTTACTAATTCTAAAGACTCCACTCATCCACCTATCTGCGTCCATCTGCGTTCATTTGCGTTCCCACATCCGTCAACTGGCGATACAGTGCCGTCACAACCGGGCTGGGGTTTGCGCCTTGAAGATTGTCGGGGTTTTGCCAACTGAAGGGGGCTTGCTTCTCTGCCGCCATCCACAGCAGCCGTCGGGCGCGGGTCATAGCGACATAGAGCAGTCGATATTCCTCGGCTAGTTTGAGGTAGTCGGCTTGCAGAGTGGCATCGGCGATCGCCGGAAGCGGATAGTGTTGGTGAACCAAGGCGCGGATTTGGGCACGGGCGACTTCGGCGGGGCTGAACTCCCCCAGAAAGTTTCCCTGGGGAGGAATCCAGGGTTTCCCTGGAATCATATCCTCCTGCAAAAACGGGAGGAACACCACATCCCAATCCAATCCCTTCGCCTTGTGCATGGTCATGATGGTGAGCTGACCAGGGCGGGTGTAGCGGGCATCGGTATCCGTCTGCACCGGCTCAAAGCGTTCGGCTCGGACGATGTCTCCTAGCGCTGCAAGGATGCTGGCGAGGGATTGGTCGAAGGTGGTTTGGCGGGAAATGCGGGCGGCGAGCTTGTCAGCGGTGGCCAGCTCCGTTTGGGTATAGCCCAGGGTCAGTGCCAGAAACGGAATGAGCTGATAAGGTGGCAGCTCCAGACGAGCCCGCAGGAGATTGTTGCAATAGCGGCGGGCAGTTTGCACCGGTTCCTCCTGGGGCGGGTCGAGGACACCCGGAAATAGCACTTGCTCCGGACTGGCGGTGAAGGGATTTAGGTCTTGGCTGGGTACCAGTTGCCGGCTGACCAACACCCGCAAAGCGGACTTGAGATAGTCGGGGGAATGGGGGCGCTCAAGGAATTGCAGCAGCGCATAAATTTCCGCTGGAATATGGGAATGGCGATCGCGCTCTCCCACCTCGTACAGATCCAACCCCAGCTTTTCCAAATCGATGCCGATGCCATGGGTTTGGGGCGATCGCAACACATCGGCCACAAACTTGCCCTGACGGTTTTCTCGCACCAGCACAGCCATGCGCGTTTCTGCATCCTGCCGAAACAGGGTCGCGACCCGCTGCGCAATCAGGGTAACCGAGCGAATGGGATCCGGTGGAAAGCGCACCTCGACCCCCTCGCCGATGGGGGCAGGGTTGGCATCGCTCTGCGGATCGTCATTGGGAACCGGGTAGATGTGCTGTGAGCGAAAGGGCAAACCCACCTCCGTTGTGGCGACCTCGCCTGTACCACAGCGCTGGTTCACCCAGTCCAGCATAAAGTTCGCACTCTGAAAAATGATGGGACTACTCCGTCCCGCCTGATCCATCTCCGCCAGTCGTTCCTGGTTCTGACATTGGGCACAAAATTCCCGAAAGAAAATGGGGTCGGCGGGGGTAAAGGTGGAGTTGATAGCCTGGTTGGGGTCGCCCACCCGCACCAAATTGTGCGCTCCGGTCGTGGGCTGGGTCGCCAAAATTTCTAGCAACCGCGTTTGCAGTGGCGACGAGTCCTGGGCTTCATCCTCAAACACTGCATAGATTTGCCCCTGCCAGATTTGCCGCGCCGCCTCGTCGTCCAGCACTCGCAATGCCGCCAAAATCATATCGTCATAGTCGATGAACTGCCGCTGTTGCAACAGCTCCTGGTAGTTTTCGTAGAGTCCAGCGGCGATCGCCAGCAAGTCATAGTCCATTTCCCCATCGCCCACCGCTGCCTCCAGTTCCTTTGCCGCCTGCCGCAGCACCGCCGCCGACAAGCCCGAACTTTTGGCTTCCCGAATAGCGGTATGGGCCAGGGCTGGCAAAATTTCCGTGCGCAACACCGACTGTCGCCGCAACCGCTCCGTTTCCTCCCCATCGAAGCTCATGCCTTCGACCAACGGCTGATACAGTGACGGATTGGCTGCAATCCACTGCTCCACACTGGTACGGATCAGGCGATGGCTCTGGTTCGGGGAAATGAGCGTGAGCCGCTCCAAGGTCAACCCCGACAAATCGGGATGGCGACTGGCAATGTTCAATGCCAGCCCATGTAGGGTGTAGACCGCAAAGCCGCTGATGGGGAGCCCTAATTCTTGCAACGTTTGCCGTACCTTGAGGCGCAAGTTTGCCGCCGCCGATCGCGTAAAGGTCACCAGCACAATCTGCGTATCGGGCACCGGAGCACCCGGTGTGGCTTGGAGGTAGCGGTTGCCCAAGAGAATGGCCGTGGCGATCGCCATCCCCGTCGATTTCCCGGCTCCCGGCACCGCCGACACCGCCAACGGCCCCCCACTCCACTCCGCCAGCGATCGCTGCCCCGGTCGCAACCGCCGTTGTAACTGCTGCAACTGGCCTGCAAGTTCCTGATGCCGCTGCTCAATATCCAAACGCGCATTGACCATCGTGCGATCGCCCCAAGTCTTCCCAAACGCCGCACTTTCGCTAATTCCGTTTGGCTCAAAAGTACAGCAGGTGTAGGTCTAGTCTAAAGCAGCCAAGGGAATCGAATGACTAGAGAACTGGCGAGGATTGCCTACAAGCTTTCAAAGGCTTATAGGTGGTGGGTTATACGGAGCGATCGCCTCTCTTATCCACCAATACCTGTCTACACTCCTCCCGGATTTTCTGGCGGCAAATTGGGATTACGATCCCACTGCACAACCACAGTTGATGAATTCCCCGCACTAGGCACGACGCTCAGAAATAGTAAATCCTGACCATCTTTTGCAATCCGAAATAGTGGAACATCCCCATACCCTTCGGGTATTTCTTCCATCACAGCGCCACTCTCGCGAAATTGGTTACCCAGCCGAGAAATGACCTCCTCTGCCCTCAAGGCGGTGCCTTGGTTGTACCAATCCACGCCGATGACTCCAGGTCGCCAGATGCTATCGTCTTTGCTATCGTCAAATTCTGAAACGGTGAAGTAATTCTCGGGAGCCGATTCCACGAAATATCCGCTATCTGGGCCAAACGCTAGAACACCGGGCATCGCTCCCAAACTAGAGACGAGATCGTTTCGGGACGCAGCAACCTCTTCACCTACATCTTCAAGGGATCCTGTAGGGTCTTCTTCCTCGCCACCACCAGCCGCAAATTCTGTTTCATCTGGGGTTGGTGTGGCTTCAGGCGTAGGTTCGGGGGATGGCTCCGGTTCGGGGGTTGGCTGAGGAGCTGGGGCAGGGTTGGCTTGAGGAATGGGTGTAAACGCCGGAGTCGGATTTGGGGCAGGCGTCGGAGTCGCAACAGGCTCAGGTTCAGGGGCCGGAGGAGGTGCTTGCAAGGCAGACAGCCCAATCATTTCCTCATCTTCTAGTTCTACATCCTCTTCCACCTCTTCCTCTTCCAACACTTCTTCAGAAGACACGGGCACCATCAACACCAGCCCATGCAGCAGGATGGAAATCAACAGCATGGGGCGAAAGAATTTGACCCATGACATATTTCGGGGCTCATACTTTTCGTACTTGTAATGAGATAGAGGTTCCATGCGTCATAAAGGAGTGAACAGCAAGGGGAAGGGACGACTCAAACGGCCTGTAAATGCAATCAGGGGTATATCAGCGAAAAATCCTTGGAGCAGTGAGAAGCCACTACTCCAAGGAAGCGAGACCCGTTTTTATCTCAATGATGTTGAGAATCTACACGGAATGAGATGTCGGACTATTCGATACCTTCCAGTTCCAGCAAGTCTTCGATGCTGACGCCGATAGTCTCAACGCCACTGCCAAATACCGTGCCAGTCTTGCCATCGCGCAGGTTGGCACGGGCTGCATCATAAGCTGGAGCAGGAAGAGCCACATAACCGACTTCCAGTGCCAGATCAGAACGGCTGAGGTAATACTCAACAAACTCACGAACGGCTGGGTTGTTTTCCACCGCATCCGCATTCACATAGATGAACAACGGACGAGACAGAGGCACATACTCATTGGCCTCAACAGCCTCAGCGCTAGGCTGCACTGGTGTGCCCGTTTCAGGGTTCACAATTGCGACCGAGTTCAGACGATCTTGGTTCTCAATGTAGTAGGCCAAGCCAAAGTAGCCGATAGAGCCTTCGTCGTTAGCCACACCTTGAACCAAAACGTTGTCATCTTCGCTGGCCGTGAAGTCAGCTCGGCTTTCACCACCATCACCATTGATGGCCTCGGTGAAGTAGTCGAAGGTACCGGAATCTGTTCCGGGGCCATAGAGCACCAAATCCAAATCGGGGAAGGACGGATCAACCTGATTCCAGTTGGTGATGACACCTTGAGCTTCGGGAGCCCAGATGGTATTCAACTGCTCCACAGTCATTTCGCTGACCCAGGTATTCTCGGGATGCACAACGACGGTTAATGCATCGTAGGCGACAGGCAGCTCAATGAAACTGACGCCTGCTTCACGGCAAGCATCGATTTCTTCCTGCTGGATGGGACGAGATGCATTGGAAATTTCAGTTTCTCCAGCGCAGAACCTACGGAAACCACCGCCTGTACCAGATACACCCACTGTGACGTTGGCAGAGGCACCGCCAAGCATGTACTCTTCGGCTACAGCTTCGGTAATGGGGAATACCGTGCTGGATCCATCAACCCGAATTTCACCGGTTTGGGACAGTGCGCTTGTTGCAGTCAGGCTCAGGGTTGCAGCCGTTGCCGCACAGATACCGACAAATGCAACAAAACGGTTTTTCTTCACTAGATTCGCCACCATAGAAAATGCTCCAGGGCACTACTTTAAAGTTTTTGTAATGAACCAATGCGACAATACTGTTTTTGGGTTAAGGCTCGATAATCAACACCGCCGACAAAACGTTAAGAAGCTGTAAATAGAAAATTAATACGGCCCTGAATTGCCAAAAAATGATGAATTTCAAGCAATATAGCTTCGGGTACTTACAGGATTTGTCAGCAAAAGTGAGGAGATTTTGACCATGAAACAGTGCAAATTTATTAGTGCCACTCCTTGTCCTTATGCCCATTGACCGAAAGTTCAACGGATTTGCAACGGATTTGCCGTAGAAGGGCGATCGCACTATGGCAAGATTGAACACAGGTTTGGAGAAGGGTGGGTGAAGGCGATCGATGTTGCTTGCTGCCGCACCTCCTCAGACCGTCTTACCGCCAGAGCAGTCTTTCATGTCTAGAATCATGGCTAGAACCTTACATTCAGCACCCATCGCAAACACGTTGCTACAAAACTGGCTGCAAAATTGCAGATGCAGCTTGAGAAAGGGCGTGCAAACTATCCTCCTCATTCTGCTCCTCCTCGTGGGCACCTGCGGTTGGGGGATTGTTCCGGCTCAGGCCGCTCCCAGCCAAGACATGCTGCTCAGCGCATTGCCTCAGGGCAATGCCGTCACCAGTGGCAAAGCCCTTCTACGCTATGCACTACCCATCGACAACGAACCCATCCGCGAAATTCAGGAACTCCTGGAAGATATCTCCGAACCCCTACGAGCCCGCAAACGCCTCAGCTCTATTCGCGGCAGCATCACACGGGTCGAGCGGCTATTGAACAATCAAGACGACATTTTTGCCAGCGTTCCACCCGAACGCCGTGCCGATGCCGGCTTCATCATGACGCGGATGGGAATGGACATCAACGGCATGCGGACGGCGATCGAAGACAACAATAAAGAAGGCGTCTGGATTAAGCGCGCCGAATTGCTGGAAGAAGTTGGCGTTCTGGAAAGCTTGATGGTGGAGGGATTTCCCTTCGAGGTGCCCGAAGAGTATAGCAACTTGCCCCAACTGAAAGGCCGCGCCACCATCGAGATGGAAACGGACAAAGGGGCAGTGGTTCTCGTGGTGGATGGTTACAATGCTCCAGTTACCGCCGGAAACTTCGTGGATCTGGTGCAGCGGGGATTCTACGACGGTTTGGATGTGAACCGTGCGGAAGAGTTCTACGTCGTTCAGATAGGCGATCCGCCAGGAAAGGCTGCTGGATTCATTGATCCTAAAACGAATGAATATCGCGCCATTCCCCTAGAAATTATGGTGAAAGGGGATGATGTCCCCACCTATGGCATCACCCTCGAAGACGCAGGACGATTCCTGGAAGAACCTGTGCTGCCCTTCTCGGCCTATGGCGCAGTCGCCATGGCACGCCCCGGTGATGAACCAGATGGAGGCTCCTCACAGTTCTTCTTCTTCCTGTTTGAACCCAACCTGACCCCGGCAGGAGCCAATCTGCTGGATGGGCGCTACGCGGTCTTTGGCTATGTCATTGATGGTACGGAAACCTTAAGCAAGCTTAAAGTCGGTGACAAAATCCGATCGGCCAAAGTCATCAATGGCCTAGAGAACTTGGTTGAGCCGACGGCTTAGGGTGTAAGGCCATGGTTTATTGTTTTCGTTCATGACCGATCGCCCATCACCCACCGTTCGAGACTTGGGAGAGCAGGGCTTGCTGGAGCGCTTGTTGCGGTTTTGCCCTGCTCAGGTCGTGGGGGATGATGCAGCGCTGGTACAGGTTCCAGAGGGGCGATCGCTCGTCGTCACCGAAGATGTCCTGGTTGATGGGGTGCATTTCAGCATTGGGCTGGCCTCCCCGGATCTGCATACCACCTCGCCCCAGGATGCAGGCTGGCGAGCGGCAGCGGCAAATTTGTCGGATCTGGCAGCGATGGGAGCCTCACCCCTGGGAATCACCGTTGGGCTGGGCATTCCCGGAGATCTGCCAGTGGCCTGGCTGGAGGACATGTATCAGGGCATGTTGGCCTGCCTCGCCCCTTCCAATACCCCAATTGTGGGTGGAGATATTTGCCGATCGCCCGTGCTGACGGTGGCGATCGCCGCTTTCGGTGCGGTATCGCCCCAACGGGTCATCCGGCGCTCCGCTGCCCAAGTGGGAGATGCTATCGTCGCAACGGGAGTGCATGGTGCTTCGCGGGCTGGGCTAGAACTGCTGCTGCATCCAGCACGGGGCGCTGCATTGTCAGAGAGCGATCGCCAATTCCTCATCCATGCCCACCAGCGCCCCACCCCTCGACTCGATGCCATCCCCTCCCTCGCTGCCCTCTTCCCCGATGGCGCACCGTTTCGAGTGGCCGGAATGGATAGTAGCGACGGCCTAGCCGATGCCGCACTGCAACTCTGCGAAGCCAGTCAGGTGGGAGCGGTGCTGGCGCGATCGCGTATCCCTATCCCAGTTGCTTTCAACTCCTGGCTTTCTTCATCCCAAGCCATGGACTGGGCACTTTATGGTGGCGAAGACTTTGAGCTAGTTCTGTGTCTTCCAAAGGCCAAAGCCGAAGCTCTAAAAACCCAACTTCCAGAGCTTCACGTTATTGGTGAAATCGTTGCGGGAAACAATGTTTGGCTGCAGTCCGATGATCCAACAGTGGAAACTGAATTGTTGCAGCGCGATCGCAGCTTTCAACATTTTTCGTAGCGCGAGGCCGGAATGATGCTTATCCCTGACTCTAACCATTGCCTACCCGCAAATAAAGCGCTGTGCGCGTTAGGTAAGTACGGTTGTGTGTGGGCGCGTCGCGCCCACACACAACCATTTCTGTGCTTGATGCGGTTGCACACCGCTATAAATTGCGGGCGCGGCGGGGACTCTGGATTCATCCAAGAGTTGCAGGTTCAACCGTCTGCACCTAAGCATTCGAATGAAGTCCAAAAAAGCTATTTCCAACATGAAAAACTAAGGAATTTTTGTCAGCTTGAAGCGATAGCCAACTTCATAAACGCCAAAAAGTAAAACAGATGTAATCAAAGGCAGGAAGTAGTTAATACCTCGATAGGCCAGCAAGATACCTAGCAGCGTTGCCGAGTGAATAGGCGGTGAAAGAAACAGCAACATGACCGATTCAAAAACCCCCACGCCTCCAGGCACCGAACTCAGAACACTCGCGAGTTGTGCCAGGGCAAAGATGCCAAAAAAGCTGAAATAGGAGACCGAATCGCTAGCGGGCAACAAGACGTAGAGAATCCCTGCTGACAAGAGCCAGTTAATGGAGGCGATCGCCACTTGCAGCAGTGCCATGGGAAACGGAACATAGGGCAGCGTCCATTGGCCAAGGCGGAGCGACCGATGCCCCAACCCATTCCAGGCCAGATAGGCCAGAGCCAGCGTCAGAAAAACCCGTCCCGCAACATGAGCCGAATCAAACGGCAAATTCAGCAAACTGGGAATTTCTAAGGGCTTGGTCAAGAAGATGCTGCCGCCGATCATAAATAACCCCAGCCAGAAGCTGAGGTGAGCAAACGCAACGATTTGAGCTACTTCCTTCGCTGAAAACGACCATCGGGAATAAAACCGATAGCGAATCGCACTGTCACTCAAAACCGCAAACCCAATGGTGTTGCTAATGCCATAGCTCACTGCCCCGGCAAGAGTGGTCTTATGCACCGGAAGAGGATGCCGCAGCAGGCGCACCGCCAACGCATCGCAGAGGGGAAGAATAATGTAGTTCAACCCTGTAAGGGCAATCGCCAACCCGAGCGATCGCCCCGGAATCGCGGCAAAGCTCTGCGTCACATCAGCCAGAGGATACTGCTGGAGTTGGCCGTGAATCGTCCACAGCGACAAACTCAGAAAAGTAATCGCCAACAAGATGGGAATCAGCAGAAAAATGGGGGAGCGTTTTGGCGTAGCATCGGGGGACTCGGGGGGAAGATGACTCATTCGATAAAAAGAATCGGTTCAGCTTTCTGAAAGATAACCAGATTTTGCCCCAAAACTCGAATATTGTTGACCCCATGGGACAGTAAATGCAGCGTTTAGAATTTGGTTTTCCAACGAAATTCATGGAATGTTCAACGACTACCTTTAGAGGTAGGAAATAGTCGTCGATGCTTTGCCAATGTGGTGGGCGATCGCGTCACCATAAAGCCAATCGTTTAAGGCACAAACGATGGTTGCAAAGCCACCCCAACTCACTTCACCGCTCCAACCCGCCCTTGCAGAAAAGCGAGTGACGTTGCGTGTTGATTGGGATGCCTTTCAAACTATCGTTAACGCCCTACCCGAAACGCGGTCGGCTCACTTGAGCTATTACCACGGTCAGCTCGAAATTACGACGCCTCTCGAACCGCATGAAAATTCCAGCGGCCTCATTGGCCAGTTTGTGGAAATTGTGACCGAAGAACTCGACCTGCCGATTAAAACCATGGAGTCAACTACTGAGCGGTTTGAATCAACACCTCGACCCGGCGATTTTGCTGGCGGTTTTCGGGGTGGTCGGTACCATCGGGGTGGGTGTTGGGAACCACCGGGTCGGATTCGCCGAGACCTTCAGTTTGAAGGCGATCGCCATTCACCCCAAAGGTTTGCACAAGATAGCTTTTGACTGCCTCCGCTCGCCGTTGAGAGAGGTCTTGATTATATTGATCGCTGCCTTTGCTGTCGGTATGCCCTGAAATAAGTACAGGTGCCTCCGCATAGTTTTCGAGTAGCAGATTCAGATTGGCCAGAGCCTCCTGCGCACTAGGGCGGATATCTGCTTGATCAAAGTCAAATAAAATGTCCTCTGGCAGGGTAATTTCGATGCCCTCACTTGTTTGCTGGGCACCCAGTTCTGTCAGGGTTTGCTCGACAATAGCGGTGGTCGTTTGCGTTGCAGACATGTTGAGTTCGGTAGAAGCCGTCGGGGCATTTTGTGTCACTTCGGTGCGTGTTTGGGCAACCATCTGCGGTTCTTGCAGCTCCGTTACCGTGGGCAGTGCCTCGGTTGTAGAGGTTACCTCACCCCCTGGCGAGTTGCTCTGACAAGCAACCCCGACCATTATTAGCCCAAACATCAGCAAAACCGTTCGGAGTCGTTGCATGGTGGCTCTCCCTATAACTCCACCTGAAACACAAGCTTCGGATTCGTCGAGAAGTCTTGATTCCCACCAAATCTGTTGTTGGTGATTACGCTTAAGGACGAAACGCCCGGAGCCAGACGACCCATAAACACAAATTGCCCCTCCAACGTCGTACCAGGATCCACTTGAATCGTTTCGTTGCTCGGTGGTGCCGCCAAATTATATTGGTTGCCAGCACTATCAATAATCACCATGCCGTCACTCCGGTTGAGAGTAATTGCTCTATCAAAGCCATTGGTGACGGTAAGGTCAGCAACGATGCTGCTCTCGGTAAAGGATATAGATGTGAGCCGAGCGGTCGAGCCGTTGGGATGATTGATTTGCATATCAAGTGTTTGAGCTGGAGGCAAATTACCCGCTGCCGCTTGGTTGCTTGCTGCATCGGTGCTCAGCGTACTTTGAGGCGTATCCGTTGCTTCTGAGGGATCAGCAGTCACAGGATCAGCGGTAACGGGGTCGGCTTCGACGGCCTCGGGGGCTGCGGAACTGTCAGGTGCCGTCACAGTTGCCTCTTGAGCCGGACGCCGAAGGAAAAACCAGCCAGCTCCTACCAACCCCAGCACAACCATAAACACCATGCCAGCCAAAAATCCTTTTAGGGCACCCCCGCCCTGTTTTGGCGCTGGGTAGTGGTGTTCTGGAGGGTGGCTCTGCTCACGGCTGGAGAGATGGGCATGGTCCCTCTTGCTAGATGTGGATGTACCTTGCGAAGCGTCAGATTCGTGGCGATTATGTTCTGTTGAATGCGACATAGTATCCTCTTCTGAAAGCAATTTTGATGAAAGCAATTTCGAATAAAATCAGCCAAGACCCGGGTTTTCTCAACTGATACTGTCGCCTTACGCAAAACGCGTAAAGCTAAGGTAGAGCTATTAAAGACAGAGCTATTAAATGAGAAAAAGTATTGTAGAAAAGGCCGAAGCGGAGCAACTGAAGCGGGTAACACTCAACTTACGAATCAATGTACCAAACGCGAGCCATCTATCTATCAAGGTGGGGAAGACAAAGCGATACTTCCAATGAAGAATGTATGGCTTCACTCATAAAAATCGATCGCACGCCGATGCTAAGTAGGCGATCGCTAATGATAGATATTTGCTCTTTAAAGTAGCTTGAACTTGTGGATGAAGCTACTCCATTTATGTTTTTTTTATTTTTGTAGCCACGACAAACTTAATCATTTATACGATGTCGCTTCATCATTAGCCTGTTCGAGCAATTCATTGGATACAGCTCTGATAATTACTTTCATGGTTATAAACACGAAGTCCACCTGTCTCAAGCCCCAGGGACTCAATAGTTTGAGAGCGTGTGAAAGAAAATGTTATTCATCCATTGTCAGAGAAATTCATCTCATTTCTTAACCTAAACTTAGGCTAAATACGCGATACGGAGAGCCAAAAAATCCCTCTAAAGCCTTACATATAAAGCCTTACATATAAAGGATTAGCTTTGATGAAGCTATGTGTAGTAATATCCAAATCCGGTTGAAGAACCCAACTATCGTTTGTGGCCGCTGCATTGCAGCGGCCACAAACGATAGTTGGGTTTTACGACTATTTAACCGGATTTGATATACATAGTCAGTGGCATAAATCCATCAATAATTTGCAGCTTGCTTAGAATGTTGATTCTTCATTCACTACACCCTTATGCATTTTGTTGATGTTGTGGCCACGACGCGGCCACAACATCAACGAGTTCACTGAGGATTACACAATTTCTGCGTAAGGCTTGCCGTTGATTGAATGAGGCAATAAAAGACAGAAAAAGGCAGAGTTGAAGCTTTGAGGTCACTTCTCAGAACGAAATCAGCCGTTATTTCAAGAGGCTGAACAACTCGCTCCCTTTGCCACGGGTAAGCTGACGGTAAAACAAGTACGTCCGGGTTCAGACGTCAGCGTCATCACTCCATGGTGGCGATTTTCCACAATGCGATTGACCGTTTCTAGACCCAGTCCCGACCCTTTACCCATCTCTTTGGTTGTGAAAAATGGCTCAAAAATGCGGGACTGAATGCTGGGGTCAATACCCGTACCAGAATCAATAATTTGGACGCAAGCATAGTCCCCATCCCGGCTGGTGGCGATTTCCAAAGTTCCCTTGCCATCCATCGCATCAATTGCATTGTCAATGAGATTCGTCCACACCTGATTCAATTCACTGCCATAGGCACAGATTTGCGGCAGGCTGCGATCGTATTGCCGACAAACCGTAACCCCAGACTTGAGCTTATAGGATAGGAGCTTGATCGTATCTTCCAATCCCTCATGAACATCGACAAATTGCTGAGCCCCCTGATCCAAATGAGAATAGGACTTCATGGAATGCACAAGCTCTGAAATGCGCTCGGCTCCTCGCAATCCATTTTTGATCATCGACATGGCATCGAACGACAACGCTAGCCAGCGAATGCCCTGGTCTCGCAGCTCATCAGTGCGATCGCGCCAGCCATGCATCAACTTTTCCAGGGTTGCCGCCTCAATGCCAGCAGCGGCTAGCGGTTCGGTCAACTTCCAGGCATCTTTTACGCCATAGTCCTCCAACCAATCGAGCAGTTCCTCTTCGCGATCGCTCAAGGTCATGGCATCAGTGGTGGAATGTAGAATCGCCTCATAGCCGCGATCGCGCACCGATTGCCATTTCTGCGTCTGCTCCGGATCTGGATTTTCCAAGCCATAGAGCAAATTCATCCGCTCCAGCTCGCGCATAGCGGGCACCACATCCCGCAATGCCCGCACCAACGCCGCTGCTGGGTTGTTCAGCTCGTGAGCCAAGCCAGCCGAGAGGGTGCCCAACGCCGCCATCTTCTCCCGGCTCCGAATAAAAGATTCTAGTCCCCGCAGCCGGCGAGACACCTCTCGAAAAATGCTGCGCTCAAAGCCTCGACATTCATGTAGCAACGTCAGAAAGTCGCAACAGTTGAGCTGGTAAAGATAGCAGTCGGTGAGGGTATGCATCGACACCAACACAGGGCCGTCCGTTAGCACCGGGATTTCCCCAAAAAAGGCTGGAGCGTCATGCTGGCCAATGGGCATTTCCACTCCATCACTCCGGCGGGTAATGCTCACCCGCCCTTTGAGCAAAATGAAAAAGCCGTTGGGGTCACTTCCTTCTTCAATAAGCTGAGTCCCGGCGGGTAACGTCAGTTCTTTAGCGCGATCGCAAGCCCATTCCAGTTGTTCTTTGGGCAATTGCTGAAACGGTTCTAGGGTCAGAATTTCGTCAATACAAAGCATAGTGAGGAATTAAGAAGTGGATGAGTAGATGAGTAGATGGATGGGCAAGGTTTGAATAATGAGTGTTGAATTTTGAGTTAAATTCAACACTCAAAACTAAGAAATCAAAACGTTTCAAACAAGCGCTAAAGGTTGCTGAGATAGCGATGCACAAACTGCACACAAATGCTGCCTTCACCCACCCCAGATGCCACGCGTTTGATGGAGCCGTGGCGTACGTCACCAACTGCGAAGATGCCAGGAACATTGGTTTCTAGCAGAAACGGATCTCGCTCCAGTCCCCATGGGAGGATAGGCGCTTGTTGGCTGCCGTTACCTGCACCGTTCATGTCTCCCCCCGTCACGATGAAGCCTCGCTCATCGCGTTTGACGAGCTCCCCTAGCCATTCAGTGCTGGGCACCGCCCCAATGAAGATAAACAATGACTTGGCAGGCAAGGTTTGGGTTTCACCCGTTTGAGAATTCTCAATGACCAGCGCTTCAAGGTGATCGTTGCCCTTGGCCTCAATCACGCTGGAATGGGGCCACACCTCAATGTTATCGGTAGCATCGATTTGATCGATAAGGTACTGAGACATGCTTTTGGTCAGAGATTCGCCGCGTACTAGCATCGTTACCTTACGTGCAAAACGAGCGAAATACATAGCTGCTTGTCCGGCAGAGTTGGCTCCGCCGACAACAAAGACATCTTCTCCAGCACAGGCTAGGGCTTCAGTCTGCGCTGCCCCGTAATAAACGCCAGCGCCAGCCAAACGGTCAACACCAGGAACCTTAAGCCGTCTCCAGGCTACCCCCATTGCCAAAATTACGGCATGACCTATGAGTTCGCTCCCGTCGGATAACGTCACGACTCGGTAGTCATCCTTTAGGTGAATGCTCGTGGCTTCTTGGGGCGTCAGGATTTCGACCCCAAACCGTTTGGCCTGGGTCACAGCCCGTCGAGCCAAGTCACTCCCGCTCAACCCGACAGGGAAACCGAGATAGTTTTCGATGCGAGAGCTAGTTCCCGCCTGCCCACCCGGTGCTTCTCGTTCGATCATCACCGTCCGTAGCCCTTCAGAGGCACCATAAACCGCTGCCGCCAGCCCAGCAGGCCCACCGCCAATGATAATCAGGTCGTAAAAGGGATTGGTCGCTTGGGTTTGTAGCCCAATTTTTTCGGCAATCTGGCGATTGTCGGGGCGGCGTTGGTGCGACCCATCGGCAAACAGCACTAGCGGCAAGCAGGGGCCATCAGCCTTGGCATAGTCCATCAGCTTTTGGGCATTGGCATCGCGCTCAATGTCGAGCCAGCGGTAGGGAATCTGGTTACGCGCGAGGAAGTCTTTAACCCGGTGGGAATCGGCAGACCAGCGATCGCCAATCACTCGAATACCTTGAAATTCGGGATGGAAATGGGCCAGCCAGTCATTCAGCAAATCGTCCAGGATGGGATAGAGCTTTTCTTCTGGTGGATCCCAGGGCTTCAGCAGGTAATAGTCCAAATGGGCCGCATTGATGGAACGAATGGCGGCTTCAGTATCGGCATAGGCCGTTAGCAATACCCGCTTGGCTTCAGGAAAAATCGGGACGGCTTGTTCTAAAAACTCCACTCCGGTCATCTGCGGCATTCGCTGATCAACCAGAAACAAGGCGACGGTGTCGTTGCGGAGGGTAAGTTGCTGCACGACTTCTAGGGCAGCTTGCCCCGAATTGGCTCGCATGATGCGGTAGCGATCGCCATACTGTTGTCGCAGGTCACGGGCGATCGCCTGCAAAACTTCAGGGTCATCGTCAACAGTGAGGATTACGGGCTTACTCATGGCAGACGTTCATGTATTGAGTGTAGGGATTAATGAAAAAAGAGGTGATAATCGTGGAAAACGATGAATCAGTCAGATCAATCAAGCGAAGGAGCGCACTCTTGACTACGCACAAGATGCGGCTCAACACTGCTCATTATAGGGAGTCTAGGTTATCTATCTTCCTGGCAAAACACTGTTTTAGAGTTTTCTGCTCCATTAAGTACTAAAAGCAGTGACCAGAAGCCCCTCCGCTTCGTACCTCAATTCTGCAACGCTTTCGGATATCAAACGCCTCACCATTAACTCAAATAAGAATAGGTAGCCACAAATAAACTCTGGCGTAGGGTGTTGTTAGGCGAAGCCGTAACACACCCTTCAGCAGTGCTTTGATACGTTGCGCGATCGCCAACACATCCTCCGAGAAATTAAAATTCCTCACTTAGTGGTAAAGCACTGGGCACAACATTTGACGCCTCAAGCTACTTAAATCGCCCCTCAAACTCAGAAAAGACATACAAGAGTATCGGTGTATGAATTCAATTCATTTATTTGAACTGGACTTGATAAATTATCAAAAAAGGGCCATTTGTACTCGAACGTATTCTAAAGCGATTCGCTCGATCGTGATAGACAACAAAAATGCTCTTGTCGATTTATTCTTTGATTCATTTAGTGATTATCATGCACAAGATGAACACGCTAGATTGGCGTTGGAAAAAGATCTGACCAGCTACTTCAGAGAAACAGTTTATACCCCTTTGTTGTCCTGTTCATGGGGTTGCTGGAAAGACGAAATACTGGTTGGTGCTTGTCTATTGAGCGACTGGAAAGAGTACCGAGGCCCTCTTCTAGACTGCATTGCTGTAAGAAAGAATTGGAGAAGTAGGAGCATCAGTTCTACTGTTTTTCAAGCTAGCATTTTTAGCATGATCGATGCTGGACAAACACATGTGTACGCGCGTATTAGTGAAAGCAATCCACTGCCCATGCTTTTAGCAAAACGTATTGGTTTTACGGCAATAGAGTAGTTGAAATTGTAATTATCGCATCTACTTAAAGACCATCAGTTCATCTCACTATCCACCGTCAGGAGGATGCATGGACATTTTTGCCACAGCCGAACGCTTAATGCACATGGCTGATGAAACCTAGATGCGTCACGCTAGTCCCTGGATCGTATGGACTCGTTTTTTTAACGGTCGTGCCTCTAATTAGTTTGGCGATCTGGAGTAGAGCGTGGCTCGGTTGAGTTGCCTCTTGGTTGGGCGTGGTACAACCCACAAGCTTTTCCACCGCCGAATTCAACAAACCACTAGTCAGCAAAAGGGACGTTCGGTGAGCGTATTTCCCTCCAAGAAAAAATTAACGTTCCCTCACATAATCGGCGCGTTGTCAATATCTTGACCATGCTGTCGTTTTTAGGAGCGTTGATTTGGATTTACGGACTCTATGCCTTGGATTTCTGGGCAACCGTTTCAGGGGGCTCGAGAACCGTGCTGCCAAAGGCATGGTTTGTCGATCGCATGGTCTGGATTTATGAAGACATGAAAGACACGAACCCGGTGTATTTGTCCTGGCTGAAGTGAGCACATCCCATAGTCTGTATCTCTTTCAGGACTACATCGTCAAAAAACAGGTGAGGCGCACGAACGGATCACTCAGCGCCTTGCGATCGCTCTGATGCCGCCCCTCATCCAGCAAGCTCTGGGACGCTTACCCCAGAGGATGAATCGCCAGGAACTATGAAATTTCGGGCGATCGCACACCGATTGTGCCCATGTAGCCGTTCGCCAAAGCTGAGATGCGATCGGCGAAGTATCTTAACGCCCCTCGAGCAAAGCAACCTGACGAGCCCTGATTGATAGCCTCGGCTCGTTCGCCTAGATGCATTGGCTTAGCAATGATACAGCCAGCCCTATGAATTTAAGACAGAACAGAATCGCTTGATAAAGAAGCGATAAAGCGAGCTACTGCAGGTTAGAGGCTTTCCCAAAAGTGCACCGTAAACAGTATTTACACGCCTAGGGATTGTACGGACTTTTCATTCGGCGCATCAGTAATTATACTGGCATAAAAAATACGGTCTTTCCGGGTTGACATAAATCCTAAGTAAGGCAGGCTAAGCTCTAGGCAGAATAAATACCCTCTCGTCTTCATCTAATCGTATAAAAATCCGTAAAGTTAACTAAATGTAATTGTGCTTAATAAAAATTTAAATATACGTGATGCTACTCATGGTTTTCCATAGATTTCTCTCTTACCTTTGGGGCGAGCCTAAGTGCAATGACGCAGTCCATTTATGAGGAAAGGAGGAATCTACGTATGGTTACGCATGTATTAGAAGGGAAACCGGTTCTCGTTACCGGTGGTGCTGGATTCATCGGCTCTCAGTTGGTCAGCGATCTAATGGCTGTAGGTGCGGACGTTGTGGTCATCGACAACGAGTCGCGAGGATCGAAAGCGAATCTCGAAGATGTAGGATTTGATATTCGCGTCAACAAAAACTATTTCAATGTCGATCTGCGCGACCCTGACAGCCAAAAGTATTTCGAGGGCTTTCACACGGTGTACCATTTGGCTGCCGATGTCGGGGGCATAGCCTATGCCCTCAGCAAGGGCGTCCAAATCTGGAAAAACAACACCCTGATTGATGCCAACGTGTTTGATGCGGTGCTGGATTACAAAGTGCCCAACCTGGTGTATGCCAGTTCATCTTGCGTTTACCCGCTGCGCCTTTCGTCGCCACGTCGGGGGCTGAAAGAAAGCCAAGCCTGGCAGGGAGAAATGCACACTCTCTATGGTGCGCAAAAGCTGCTGGGTGAGAAAGCCATTCAGATGCACATGCAGGGGCTGAGCACCACCAACACAGCGATCGTCCGTTTTCATAATGTTTATGGGCCTCGCAGCATTATGAAGGGAAGAAATGCGCAAGTTATTCAAGCGTTAATTTCCAGAGCTTTGAACCATCCCGAGCGGGATCTCGAAGTGTGGGGTAGTGGGCGACAGGGGCGTGACTTCATTCATGTGGCTGACATTACCCATTGGCTCGTCAATCTCTGGCTACCAGGAACGAATCAGTTTTGCACCGAGCCGTTGCAACGGGGTTCTGGGGTCAATACCTCCATCGGTGAGGTAGCTCGACATATTCTCAACTTGCTTGAGCTCGATACTCAGATCAATTACATTCCCGTTCCTGATGAAGGGGAACGCGGCAGAAAGGCGAACAACGATAAGTTCAATTCGCTCTATTCCCACCTACCCAAAGCTCTGTCCATTCGAGAAGGCCTGCGCCAATACATCGATTGGGCGCTCGAGCATGAGAGCTGGTGGCGCGAGGAAACCGCCATGCCTGCATACTCAAGAGCCAGCCGGGAACTCAGTCCCATGCTGAGCAAAACCGCATCGTAGGTTGATATCCACGCCATCTTCTATCAGCCGACTGATGGAAGATGGCGTTCCTTGTCTGTTATTCCACTGTGACCGATTTTGCCAGGTTGCGGGGTTGATCCACATCCAGCCCCCGATGGGCGGCGATGTGATAGGCAAGGAACTGGACGGGGATGACCGTGAGTAAGGGCGATAGTAGCTCATCCACGGTGGGGATGGGTAACTGGTCATCGAAGACCTCGGCGGCATGATCATCGTTCATGGCTGTAACGCCGATGAGTTGGGCATCTCGTGCTTTGGCTTCCTGGGCATTGGAGAGCACCTTTTCGTACACCAAACCGGGAACGGCGATCGCCACCACGGGCACTTTTGCATCCAGCAGGGCGATCGGGCCATGCTTCATTTCTCCGGCAGGATAGCCTTCGGCGTGGATATAGCTAATTTCTTTTAGCTTCAGCGCCCCCTCCAGAGCAATGGGGTAGTTGATGCCCCGCCCTAAAAAGATAAAGTCCTGAGTTTCAGCAAACTGATGAGAGAGTTCGCCAATGTAGCGCTCCTGCACCTCCAGAATGGCTTCTATCTGAGCAGGCAGTTGACGCAACCCTTCGACGATCGCCCCCAATCTTTCTGGCGTTAGGGTGCGACGGCGCACCGCCAGATCCAACGCCAGACAATAGAAGGCCACCAACTGCGCACTAAAGGTTTTCGTTGCCGCGACCCCAATTTCAATCCCTGCGCGCGTATCGATCAAGTCAGACACCATATGCCCCAGGGTGCTGTCAGTACGGTTGGTGATGCCCAACATTCGTGCTGCAAATTTGGGTTCGCGATCGAGCCGTCGCCGCTTCTCCATTTCCAGTGCCGAAAGGGTGTCGGCGGTTTCCCCTGATTGCGTCACGCCAATGGTGAGGGTGTTGGGCATCAGCGGTGTGGGAGCATAGCGGAATTCAGACGCATAGTGAACCTGGGTGGGAATTTCTGCCAGTTGTTCCAGCAAGTAGCACCCCACCAGCCCGGCATGCCAACTGGTGCCACAGGCCACGATTTGGATATGCTCCAGCTCTTCGTAGAACCGATCGGGTAAGCCCAGACGCACCGGATTGCTTGGCGAATCCGGTGTCCATTCTGAATCAAGATAGGCTTCTAGGCTGGCGCGCACGACCCCTGGCTGCTCATAGATTTCCTTCAGCATGAAGTGCTTGAAGCCCTGCTTTTCGACCTGGATGGGGTTCCAGTTCAGAGTTTGGGGATGCTTGCGTAGGCGATCGCCCTCAAAGCCATAGACCTCAATACCCATCGGCGTCAGCCGAGCCAATTCGCCGTTCTCCATAGGCAGTACCACCCGCGTATGGGTGACGAGCGCAGGGGTATCCGAGGCGCAGAAGAACTCACCCTGCCCAAAGCCCAGTACCAGCGGAGCTTGTTGCCGCACTGCGATCAACTCATCGGGAAAATCTGCCGAGATGATGGCAAGGGCAAAGGCTCCTTCCAGGTCATTCACTGCCCGCCGTGCCGCCTCAAAAAACAGCGAGGAGGTTGGCATTTCCACAGCCAGCGTGCCCGCTTTCAATTGCTTGCAATACTCCGCTATCAGGTGCGGAATGACTTCGGTATCGGTGTCTGAGCGGAACTCATGTCCCTTCGCTTTCAGCTCAGCACGTAGCTCGCGATAGTTTTCGATGATGCCGTTTTGCACGACGGCAATGCGCCGCGCCGTATCCGTGTGGGGATGGGCGTTGTACTCTTCTGGCTTGCCATGGGTGGCCCAGCGGGTATGGCCAATGCCAACCTGTGCCGGATTTTCTTGCCCCGCCAGCTTTTCCTGCAGATTTAGTAGCTTTCCTTTTGCCCGGACACACTGAATGTCACCCTCCAGGATGGTGGCCATGCCTGCCGAGTCATAGCCCCGGTACTCTAACTTCTGCAGGCCCTCTAGCAAAATCTGGCTTGCTGCTTGCGTTCCGATGTAGCCAACAATCCCACACATATGTGAACTCCCACATCACCACAAAAAAGTTCATCCTATTGTAGCGATAGGTTTTCTACCTAAGGCAGCGAATTGACCAGTTTGGAATGTTGGATGGCAAAACTCGCTCAGGATGACGCAAGTTTTGAGTCATACCACTTCAACAAAAACCAAAACCAGATATTTTTTTGAAAGCCGCGCAGTGCGCGGCTTTCAAAAAAATATCTGTAGTGGATTCTTAGCGAATTGGTATAAGTCCTGGGTGGGATTGTTGGATGGGCGATCGCTCCACTGATGCTAGAGACTAGGGGGCACAGAATCCCAAGATAATTTTTTTCTGATAAGGGGTGCAGTGCATCCCTTATCAGAAAAAAATCATTCCCTCAAGCAGCAAGTTTAGAGACTGGCATCCGAGGGGGGCAATGGCGGAGGCGGGGG
>JADEXA010000079.1 GCA_015207365.1 Vacuolonema iberomarrocanum LEGE 07170 | reverse complement strand
AGTTTCACCCATCCCAAAAGCTGTGCCCTTGCAAAGACTCTCAAAAGTCGGCCTGACCCTCTGTGTTGAAGCACTCTACGCCTGCGTTCTCAACACAGGCACGACTCTGTTTGTCCAAAATCAAATCTGATGCTTTGATGGTTAAACGTGGAAAAGGCGGGGCAGAATTCTGCCCCGCCTTCCATTGAGTTACTAACTGCAGAATATGGGAGGGGCGATCGCTCCTCAGCCATATCCAAAATTGACTAGGCTACCGATCCACTGACCCCATAATGATGTCGATGCTGCCCAAAATAGCGACGATGTCGGCTACCTTCACCCCTTTGAGGAGGTGGGGCAAGATTTGCAGATTGTTGAAATCTGCCGCCCGAATTTTGAACCGCCAGGGGAAGGAATTGTTGTCGCCAATCACATAAATACCCAGTTCACCCTTACCGCTTTCCACTCGGACGTAGTTTTCGCCTTCGGGAATCTTGAAAGTGGGTGCCATCTTCTTGCCAATGAACTGGTACTCAAACTCATTCCATTCTGATTTGGGACCACCGGCCATTCGCTGGGCTTCCAGGTTTTCGTAAGGACCACCGGGCAAGCCCTTAAGAGCCTGGCGAAGAATCTTGACCGACTCACGCATTTCCCGAATCCGAACCAGGTAACGGGCATAGCAGTCGCCAGCGGTTTCCCACTGCACATCCCAGTCAAAGTCGTCGTAGCACTCGTAGTGATCAACTTTGCGCAGATCCCACTTTACGCCAGAGGCTCGCAACATGGGGCCTGACAATGCCCAATTGAGGGCCTGATCGCGGGTGATCGTCCCCACGCCTTCGACCCGCCGCCGGAAGATGGGGTTATTGGTAATCAGCTTTTCGTACTCATCGACCTTGGTCTCGAAGTAGTCGCAGAAATCTTCACACTTATCAACCCAGCCGTAGGGCAGATCGACGGCAACGCCACCCATGCGCCAGTAGTTATTGTTGACCATGCGGTAGCCCGTTGCGGCTTCCCACAGATCGTAGATCATTTCCCGCTCACGGAAAATATAGAAGAAGGGTGTTTGTGCGCCAACATCGGCCAAGAAGGGGCCAAGCCATAGGAGGTGGTTTGCAATGCGGTTGAGCTCCAGCATGATGACGCGGATGTAGCTGGCTCGCTTGGGTACGGGAATGTCTCCGAGCTGCTCGATCGCATTGACCACAACCGCCTCATTGAACATGCCTGCTGCATAGTCCCAACGGCTAACGTAGGGAATGTACATAACAGGCGTGCGATTCTCGGCAATTTTCTCCATCCCCCGATGCAGATAACCGATGACGGGCTCACAATCGACGACGTTCTCCCCGTCGAGGGTCACAATCAACCGCAAAACCCCGTGCATTGAGGGGTGATGCGGTCCCATATTGATGACCATCGGTTCGGTCTTGGTTTCGAGCATCGGCATAAGGTCGGTTCTCCTATCTGCAAAGCTTCTTCGGCAACGAATGGGGAACAGTTCTGAGGCAGTCAGCAGAATGGGGCATGCTATCTCATGCAACCCAGGAACAATCCCTACCCTTGATTATGAAGGATTATGTGGACTTCTGTTGGAGAAGTCTGTCAGAGAGCTATTTTAATTCATTTGTCTATGCATAAGCTTTGCTTCATAGGTTTTGACTTATGCTAATCGCGAGGGCTGCGGGGCGATCGCCTTGTCCCCCATGACCTTCAGCCTGTTTAAAGGCTCTTAGGACCTACGCAAAACTTGCGTCATTCCAAGTGAGTTTGTTGATTTTGTGGCCGCGCCGCGGCCACAAAATCAACAAACTGCGTAAGCTCTGGCCCTGGCTGATATTCCCGTCAGTGAGCTGTAATCGACCCATCAGCCGACCGCTAAACCACACTGATTTGCAGAAACGTGTCTAGATCGGTAAAAGACCCTGCATAGGTCACCGTTGGTGTGTCATATCCTTTGAGATTGACCGTGTGCTGGTCAAAAAGGTTGGGATTGGACAGCGTGGTCATTAAATATTCGTAGGTGGTTTCGCCCAACGCTACATCGACACCAATTTGCTTGGTGGCCGATTCAAGCCGGAAAGCCGCATTAACGGTATCACCCAAGGCTGTGTAGTCAGGGCGATCGCCTGTTCCGGTATTGCCCACCATGGCATAGCCCGTATTGAGCCCAGCACCCACGCGTAGCGGAAAGGGAAGTGGATAGCGCTCATGTAGCTTGCTGGTCATCTTGTGCAAATCGCTGAGGGCACGGGCAATCTGGATCATTTCTTCTTGATCAACGCCCTGGGCACCATGGATCCACACAGCCATGATGGCATCGCCGATGTATTTGTCCACCCAGCTGCCATATTCCCGGATAATGTCTCCGGCGCAGCGAAACCAGGTACCAATCGCTTCTGACAGAACCTTTTCGTCGATTTGTCGCGTCATGACTGTAAAGTCGCGAATGTCGACCACCAAGACGGAAATCAGTCGGCGCACATGCAGCGTTGCGGTGGCTGTGAATTCCTGAGAGTCGATGCCACCTAGAGAGGAATCAGTGCCGCCGGTTGGTATCTCGGGGGAGTAGAACTCTAGCTCGGTTTGCCCAAAGGTGAGGCGATCGCCATTGTGCAGCGTAACAGGCACACTCACGCGTCGCCCGTTCACGAAAGAACCATTCCGGCTACCCAGATCGATGAGATAAAACTCCCCCGTCTCCATGCGCTGCAGCATTGCATGGTTACGGGAGATCCACCGATCGGGTAAAACGAAGTTGTTGTCATCGCCTCGACCAACTGTCCAGCAATTGTTGCTTGTCAAGGAGAGATAACGATTTCCCGACTCAGTTCTTAAAATTAGATGAGGAACAGGTTGTGAAACCACTGCGAACCATGAAATCGCTAGTTATAGCTGTACAACAAATGCATCCTTTGGATAGCAGACAGTAGAGCACTTGAGCGTTAGCAAAGGGGCAACCCCTCAACTATCATTCATACTGTTTTTATTAGTCAACCGGAAAAAATGATCCGCCCCAAGAGCGAAACGTAACCGGGCGAGGTTAGGTAATCATCCTGATGATTAGATGCAAATAGGTTACATTCGTACCTTAAGGGTGAACAACCCAATGGCGATGTAAGTTCAGGATACCCAAATCATAACTTCCCTAGTCGAATGCCAGCGGAAATTCATAGAAACAATGGGAAAACCCTTGTATGCTGCATGCAAGCTTCGGTGGTTTTGGCGATGAGGCTAAGAGATTGAGACAACGTGAGGTTCTGCACAAACTTACGCAAGGATGGCCGCAGCAAGAAACAAACCATCCACCAGAACGGTACTGAAGACGGCACCGCTGAATGCCCAGTGATGCAATTTATCCGATCGTAATGGCAGGCTACCCAGGATTATGAGCAGTCCGACGACGGTGATGGCACAACCAATTCCCCAAGGAGTCTGCATCTTCAGCAAGGCTGCATTCAAAATCATGGGGGCATCCTCTGGCTGGGTAAACATGAGTTGACGCCAGTGGGGAATGAGATGAACCAAATAGAAATATAAGTCAGTCAGAGCTGTTCCTAGAAGAGAGCCCAAATAAAACCAATGAGCGATCGGGTTTTTGACCCGTGAGATGCCCCATAGAGCCAAGGGCAAGGCCAGCGCCTCGATGGGCAGGTGCAGCAACGGCTGCCAGCGGAACCACCCCCAGTAAATGGAACCCGCTAACCAGGTCAGGGTAAACCCTGCCATCAAATCTCCCAGGCACCGCGAGTCTTCTTTGCGGTAGAGCGATTGCACAAACAAAAACAGCACCCCTGTGAGCAGGAGACTGAGCATAGGCAACGAACGCACCAAAGGGGCCTGGAAGAACACCGGAACCGATACCAAAAAGGCCGATACCAAAAATATTCCTCGCCGACCTACACTCGAAGATGCAGTGGCGATCGCAATCTGAGAGTCAGCAACGGCAGTATGAGAATCCGTCGTGGAGTCTAGGGAAGGCGATGACGGGGTTGAAGATGTGGTCGAGGCAGGCAAGGTTAACAAAGCTTTCTCTGAACGAATCTAGACGGTAAACCTAAAGGAAGACTGATGAGTCTGATTTAGTTTACTTTATTTAACAGTTATAGGCTAGCAGAGATACCCCTTGGGGGGATACTGCCCAAACGTAAAGATAGTTGGAATTCTCGCCTAGGATGGTTGGGGGGACGGCTATTTTGAGGTGTTGACCTTCAGATTTTTGATCGGCGATCGCGGATCAAATGAGCTGTAAATTGGCCTTTGATGTATCTGAATTCTTATAATCTCAACATTTTGTATCATTGTTCCCTCTTTGAGCAAGATGAAGTCTATACAAAATTTCGGATGCCCTTAGTCTGCTGGCTCACCCAGAGGTAAGTCGCAGATCTCACAGGCTTTCTCTGCTGAGAATGACGTCAACGACTGACTGGTCTTTGATCGACATTCGCTGCATCGATTGCCTTGACTCATCGAATTCCCTCCAGGTTCACTCAGAACTTATGCATTTTGTTGATGGTGTGGCCGCGTCGCGACCGCAATATCAACGAATTCCCTCAGAATTGCGCAAAGCGTACGTCCTGCCACTGTGTGGATGGGGTTGAGTCGTGCAGAGGAAGCCGGTCATTTTTGCGATCGCCATCCATTTTTTAAGAAAGGTTAATCTGCTTGTGAACCTTTGGCGAAGCTGACTGAAATAATCGTTTCCTTCCCTATTCCTAGAAGCGCATGGGCTAGACTCGGTTGAGACTTTTGGGTAACTCGTAAATGCTGCGGGCGGGCGAGGGTGTCTGCTGTTGCAGGTGTCAAGTTGCTCGGTCGCTTAGCGAATCTATAACCTCCAGGTCTTTGGGATGATGCTATTTCTACAAGGCAATTTGTACGGCTGGGCGGATGGAATCAATGGTTGGATCGCGCCAATGGGCGGCGATTGGGTCGGGCAAACCATACCGCTGATTGCCACAGCGGAGGCTGCCGATGCCCCAGTAGGGTTGCTGGAGAATCTCTTCCGGGCCATTGTTTTGGGCTTTGTGCAGGGGATGACGGAATTTTTGCCCATCAGTAGCACCGCTCACCTCAAGGTGGTTCCGGTAGCCTTGGGTTGGGGCGATCCTGGGGTTACTTATACCGCCGTTATCCAGTTGGGTAGCATCGCAGCGGTGTTGTGGTATTTCTGGGACGACCTGACGCAAATTACGCGGGGGGCGATCGCCGCCATTGCCCAAAAGAACTACCAGGCCCAAGACTTTCGGATGGCGGTGGGCATTGCTCTAGGAACGATTCCCATCGTGGTGTTTGGTCTGGGCATCAAGATTTTCATCCCCGACTACGACAACTCCCCGATGCGCTGGATGTCGACCATCGCCATCGTCTCGATTGTGATGGCGCTGTTGTTGGGGCTGTCCGAAAAGGTTGGGCGGCGCAAGCGCCAGTTCGATGACTTGGAAACGCGGGATGGCATTCTCATGGGCTTGGCGCAAACGCTGGCGCTGATTCCTGGTGTCTCGCGCTCGGGGTCTACCCTGACGGCTGGACTGTTTATGGGATTGGAGCGGGCAACAGCCGCCCGATTCTCGTTCTTGCTGGGGATTCCAGCCATTACCCTTGCGGGGTTGGTGGAATTGCAATCCTTGTTGGAGAGCGGGTTTGGAGAGATCGGTGCATTGCCTTTGGTTGTGGCTATCCTATCGTCGGCATTGTTTTCCTATTTAGCGATCGCCGGACTCCTACGCTACCTCAAGACTCGCAACACCTGGGTGTTTGTTTGGTATCGCCTGGGATTTGGCGTTGTCATCCTATTAGGCATTGCAATGAACTGGATTAGTGCTCGTTAATAGGAGCGGTTTCTATGGCAAGTTTCGTCAGGAGCACACCAAATTTGTCCAGCGCCAACGATACACTAGAATTGTTGACTTGATTATGTTTTGGGCTGTGGGTTTGCCATTCAGCTATGCGTGAAACGTCTATTCGTCCAGCTCTTGTTACCCGTGTGTTGCCCGGCTCCATTGCAGAGGAGCTGGGGTTTGAGGTAGGCGATCGCCTCTCCCGCATCAATGGAGAAGCGCCCCGCGACCTGATCGACTATCGCTTTCTTTGCGCCGATGAATTTCTCGAACTCGAGGTATTGGATAGCCGAGGGACGCTGCACCAAGTCGAACTCGAAAAGGACTATGACGAAGATTTGGGGCTGGAATTCGAGTCTGCCCTGTTTGATGGGTTGATCCAGTGCAACAACCGCTGCCCTTTCTGCTTCATTGACCAGCAACCGCCCGGAAAGCGCGATAGTCTCTATCTGAAAGACGACGACTATCGCCTTAGCTTTCTCTACGGCAGCTACCTGACCCTGACAAACCTGACGGTACCCGAATGGGGGCGGATTGCCCAGATGCGGTTGTCGCCACTTTATGTCTCCGTTCATGCAACGGAGCCGGAGATTCGCAGTCAGCTCCTCAAGAATCCGCGTGCAGGCAAAATTCTGGAACAACTTGCCTGGTTCCAGGAGCATCGGTTGCAAATCCATGCTCAGGTTGTGGTGTGTCCCGGTATCAACGATGGCGCACACCTAGAGCAAACGTTGCGAGATTTGGCGCAGTTTCACCAGGGGGAGGTGCCAGCGGTGGCCTCGATCGCTGTGGTACCCGTGGGGCTGACCCGCTTTCGCCCCGTTGAGGATGAACTGATCCCCGTTACCCCTGAAAAGGCTGCGGAGGTGATTGCTCAAGTGCAGGCGCTCCAGAAGCAGTTCCGGCGATCGCTTGGCTCAACCGTGGCCTGGTTGTCCGATGAGTGGTTTTTGATGGCTGGAACGGAGTTGCCGCCCGAGGCGCATTACGAGTCCTATCCCCAAATTGGCAATGGGGTGGGGTCGATTCGGCAGTTTCTCAGAGCATTTCATGAGGCCGCTGCCACATTACCCGTCCGTCTCGACAGACCGCGTCGTCTGACCTGGGTCGTTGGAAATGCTGTAGAACAAGCCTTTCAGCCGATCGTACAACGGCTGAATCAGGTCGAAAATTTAACCGTAGAGATGGCCGCTCTGAACAGCGATTATTGGGGACAAGCCATTACGGTAACGGGAGTGCTGACGGGGACTGACTTAATTCAAAAACTGGCGGATCGGGATCTAGGGGATGGCATCTTGCTGCCCTCGGTGATGCTCAAGCATGATGATGCGCGGTTTTTGGACGATACGACAGTGGCCGATGTGGCACAGGCTTTGGGTGTTCCGATTGATTCTGTTGATGGAGTTGAGGGATTGGTTGCGGCTTGCTCGGTGTCAGAAAGCAAGCTGTTAGCCGCAGTGGCGCGATCGCCGATTGCTTGCCAATGAGAGCGATCCACCTATCAGGGGGCATCGGATATCTGGAAGTGGCATTCACTGTGATAGAGATAGTAGAAACTTGGCGACAACGGTTGAAAAACGGTTGACAATTTGGCTTCGCAAAACTTTTTGTAAAGCGCATACAAAACCTGGCTTGGCCGGAGATTTCGTGAATCAAGGTGGGAATTCTGGAAAATGCAGGGCGTGAGCTAAGCGAGTGATTTGCCGGGCTCCTACCATTTTTCGTGTATTGTTTATCGGTGGAAAACGTAGGGCCAGGTAACCGAACTAGAAGCGGATTGAGAACATTGGGTGACATCGACGGAACCGTAACGTTGTCTGTGACTCGACCGTTGATGGTAAAACAGCAGCAAAGAGGGCATCAATGCTAATCGGTGGGCGCTACGAAACAATTCGGGAGTTAGGTCGGGGTGGCTCTGGTAAGACTTATTTAGCAGAAGACACGTACCGACGCGGCAATCCAAAATGTGTCGTCAAGCGGCTGCAGCCGATGATGAAACTACCGACCATTTTGGACAAAGCACGACAAGTGTTTGAATCCCAGGTGGATGCCATCTATGACCTGGGCAAGCAGGACGTAGTCCCCAAGATTTATGAACACCTGGAGCAAGGGGGAGATTTCTACCTGGTGCAGGAGTTGATTGATGGGCATGACCTGCGGCAATCGTTTATGTTGGGCGATCGCTCGGATGAAAAGACGGTCATCAACCAGCTCCGAGAAATCTTGGAACTGCTTGTGCCCCTCCACGAGCTGGATTTAGCACACCAGGACATTAAGCCCGAAAATTTAATCCGGCGTTGGCAAGACAAAAAGCTGATGTTGCTCGACTTTGGCGGCATCAAAACGATTCGCCACTTGACTGTGGGCGCTGATGGTGTGACACAATTCACCAAACCCGTGGGCACACCCGGCTACATGCCGAAGGAGCAAGTCGACGGTTCGCCTAGCCCTGCTAGCGATGTCTATGCGGTTGGGATGCTGGGAATTCAGGCATTGACGGGATATTTGCCCAACCAGTTGCCCCGCAATCCGGACACCAAAGCCGTCGAATGGTCCGACCAGGCGACCGTGAGCCCAGAGCTGATGGGGATCCTTGACCGCATGGTGCATCCAGATGTAAACCAGCGCTTTGCGAGTGCAATGGACGCACTAGAAGCCTTGCCGGTGAAGCGATCGCGCGGGATCTCTGCCGAAGAGATGGCAGATTTTTTGGGCGAGCCGCCACCGCCTGTCTACGAGATGGTGATCGATCCCCACTTTGCCTTTGTGCGCGACTTTTCTGAAGGGTTGGCCGCTGTCACCTTTGAAGATCGGCTGGGCTACATCGATAGCAATGGCAAATTTGTGATTCCACCGCTGATCGAAATCGATCCCCTCAGCCTTTATCGGGAAGGTACCTATCAGTTTGTGGAAGGGTTGGCGCGGATGATGGTCGATCATCGCTGGGGCTATATCAATACCGAAGGGAAGTATGTGATTCCGCCGCAGTTTGACGGGGCCGACAACTTTGCTGACGGGCTGGCGCGGGTTGAGATGGACAACCAGTATGGGTACATCAACAAACGCGGTCGGTTTGCGATCGCCCCTCAATATGAAAGTGCGGCCCGTTATTTCAGCGAAGGTCTGGCAGGGGTGGAAATTGACCACAAGTATGGCTTCATCAACCGCCAGGGGCAGGTGGTGATTTCGCCCCAGTTCGACAGTGCCGACAGTTTCCATGAGGGACTGGCGCGCATTACCTTGCGGGACAAATATGGATTCATCAACAAAGCGGGCGAGATTGTCATCCCCGCCAACTTTGATGTCGCGCATAGCTTCAGCCAGGGCTTGGCGCGGGTTCGCATCGACGGCAAGTATGGCTACATCGATAACACGGGCAAGGTTATCATCTCGCCGGCATTTGATGACACCTTCAGATTTACGGAAGGATTGGCGCTGGTGCGGAATGATAACCGCTATGGGTTTATCAACACCGCTGGCTTTCTGGTCATTCCGCTTCAGTTTGAGGATGCGTTCCCTTTCTCCTCTGGGTTGGCTGCCGTCAAACTGGAGAAGAGCTGGGGCTACATCAATCCCCTAGGCGATTTTTTAGTCAAGCCCCAGTTTGAGGATGCATCCCCGTTCCATGGCGATCGCGCTGCCGTCAAGAAAGGAAATGGCTGGGGTTTCTTAGGCGAAGTCCGCGCATAGAACAGCTGATGCGTCAGTCCAAATGTTGTGCAACCCTGACAAGCGAGAGTTGCACAACGTGATCGAGGCAGGTTCTTCGCGAATTGGGATGATTACTGCTCATGACCCTTACAGCAACACCGCCTCTTAATGACAGACACCACCAAGAAATTGGAGAAAGGCTAAAGCTTCAGCCAGAACGATGAATTGCTGGGATAGCCTGATTCCATTGCAACCGTTCTGGGGCTATGGCAGGTTAAATCTAGGAATTTTCCTGGATTACAGGCGAACGATTGCCCCAGTCGGTTGCCTATAAGCTGTTGCCAAACTGTGGCCGGACTATTGTCAGAATTCAGGTGCAAAGAGAGGGAGATTGGCTATGGAAGGGTTTGACTGGAAAGCACTGCAAAATGGCTCGGACATTCGTGGGGTGGCGCTGGAGGGTGTTCCGGGGGAACCCGTGAATTTGACAGGGGCGATCGCCCACACCCTGGGCAAAGCATTTGCGAGCTGGCTGGCGGCTAAACTCGACAAACCTGCCGCCGAGCTGAGCCTTGCCATTGGCCGAGACAGTCGCTTATCGGGACCCGACCTGATGCAAGCTGTCATGGATGGCCTGTCGGCAATGGGCTGCCAGGTCTATGACTGCGCGATGGCGTCGACTCCGGCCATGTTCATGAGCACGGTCTTGCCGGAATGGCAGTGCGATGGTGCCATCATGCTCACTGCCAGCCACCTGCCCTTCAACCGCAACGGTCTTAAGTTTTTCACGGCCCAGGGAGGGTTGGGGAAGCCAGACATTACCGAACTGCTGGCGCTGGCGGAAAGCGGTGATTTGCCTGAATCTGCTTCCCCTGGCACCATCCAATCCCGTGATTTGATCTCGGCCTATGCCGCCTATCTTGTGCAGACGATCCGGCAGGCGGTGAACCATCCTGATGCCTTTGATCAACCCCTGAGATGCCTCAAAATTATTGTGGATGCGGGGAATGGGGCGGGTGGCTTCTATGCCCACAAGGTGCTGGTTCCGTTGGGAGCCGACATCACGGGTAGCCAGTTTCTTGACCCTGATGGCACCTTCCCTAACCACATCCCCAACCCAGAAAACAAAGTGGCAATGGCCTCTATCTGTGAAGCGGTGGTGGCGCAGCAAGCGGATTTTGGCATCATTTTTGATACGGATGTCGACCGGGGCGCGGCGGTTGATGCAGCCGGCAAGGAACTGAACCGCAACCGATTGATCGCGCTAATTTCGGCGATCGTGCTACGGGAGCATCCGGGTTCTGCTGTTGTGACCGACTCCATCACCTCGGAAGGGCTAACCCAGTTTATTGAAGGCGAACTAGAGGGCATTCATCATCGCTTTCGACGGGGCTACAAAAACGTCATCAACGAAGCCATGCGCCTGAACAACGAAGGGCAGGAATCCTGGCTGGCGATCGAAACCTCTGGCCATGGGGCGATGAAGGAGAACTATTTCTTGGATGATGGAGCCTATCTGGTGAGCAAGTTGCTGGTGGAGCTGGCGCGATCGCGGCAAATGGGGCGATCGCTCACTGACCTGATTGCCTCTCTCAAAGAACCCGCAGAAAGCGAGGAGTTCCGCCTCACCATCCAAACCCCTGACTTTAAAGCCTATGGCAGCACCGTTATTGAGAAGTTGCAGGCGTTTGCGGCAGAACAGTCTGGCTGGATCGTAGTACCCAAAAACTATGAAGGGGTTCGGGTGTCTTGCACATCTCCGCAGGAAGAGGGCTGGTTCCTCCTACGCCTCTCTCTCCATGATCCTGTTCTGCCACTCAACATCGAATCCAACTGCGAAGGCGGTGTGCCGCAGATCAAACAACGGCTGCTAGGGTTCTTTGAGACATTTGCAGAGTTGGATCTCACTGCACTTCGGTAGCTTGAACAGGACTGACGCAAAGCTTGCGTAATCCTGAGTAAATTTGTTGATTTTGTGGCCGCGTCGCGACCACAAAATCAACAAACTGCGTAAGTCCAATTGAAATTGTTTGCGTTGGGTTGTTGGGTTGAGTAGCCGTAAGGTGGGCACTGCCCACCGGGCTTAATTCAGTGCCATTGCACTACAGATGATTGTTCGAAAACCTGGGTTTGAAAACCTGGCAGCGCCAGGTTTTCAAACAATGATCTGGCTTTGGTTTTCGCAGAATTGGCATAAATTTTCCGTGAGGTGGGTGATGCCCACCCTACCGATGGAATTCCTTGACCCTAGCTACTAAAGTGAGCTGGAATTGAGGCTTTCGGCCTCCTCGGGGGTTTGGGGTAAGTGCAGCCCACATTCCTGCTTCATCCCTTGAAAGCGGGTATTGCGCTCATGGGTATCATCGGCGGTCAGCGGGCGGCTCGAATGCCAGTCGCCGACTGTGACATAGCCCTGGTCAAACAGTGGATGGTAGGGCAAGTCATTGGCCATTAAATAGTCATAGATATTTTTTGAACTCCAGGACAGGATCGGTAGCAGCTTGTACAGGCCATTCTGGCGCTCAATCCGGTTGAGGCTCTTGCGATGGTCGGTTTGCCCAGAGCGTAGTCCTGCCAGCCATGCCTTGGCTTTCAACTCGCGCAGCGCCCGTTGCATCGGCTCCACCTTGCGAATGTAGTCGTAGCGGTTGAGTGCGTCTACATCCTGTTGCTCCCAGAGCTTTCCATAGAGTGCTTCCATGCGAGCAGGACTGATAACAGATTGGTAGACTTTCAGGTTGATTTGCAACCGAGACGTGAGTTGATCTGCAAAGCGGTAGGTTTCGGCGGGTAGGTAGCCCGTATCTACCCAAACCACTGGAATGTTGGGAACCACTTGTGTCACCAGATGCAGCATGACTGCCGACTGGATGCCAAAGCTGGTGCTCAGCACCATGCTTTGGCCAAAGGTTTCAAAACCCCACTGAACGATCTCCTGGGCGCTGTTCTCACCGTGAGCCTGATTCAGAGCCTTAAGATCCAAATCAGGAAGACCAACACCGAACTCTAGCATTGCATTTTTCATAATGGGTCTATGCCTCAGCCCAGTCATCAGGGAGGATCCCCGTAACCTGCTCTGTTCAAAGGTTCTTGTTCTTTCGCATCATATCGGAAAGCTCGACCGAACGGAAAAAACCTCATGGTTTCTGGATAACGAAACGAAATGTATAGCCATCAGGCGTACACAGATTGCGCATAATCCTGAGTGAATTCGTTGATTTTGTGTAGCGTGAGCGTCGCCCGCACTATACAAAATCAAGGGTTCTAGCCAGGATTCGACTTTAAAGAAAGGCATGCATGAAACAAGGGGCTTATGTGGCGGGTTGGCGATCGCTCAGCTTTTGGTCGAGGCGTTGTTCGGCGGCAAGGCGTTCTAAGGAATAGTCTTGCAAATCCACAAAGTGCATGTTGGTAGCCAGCGACGGATGAACCCGGTGCACCTGACGATACATCGCTTGGGCGATCGCTCGATAGGTCGGATGCCCCTGTCGTCCGCTGCGGAGCTCGGCCAGATGGTAGATTTCCCGCAAGTTTAGGGTCATGCGCCACCGCACCCGGTACGCAAAGGGCACGAGGTACTGTGCGGCGTCGGGCAACTCTTGCTCAATTTGTTGCGTTGCCTCTGCGGCGGCTTCCAGCGCTTCTCGGAAAGGGTCGGCAAAGCCAGAGGCTTCGAGTTCTGGCGGCACGACATAGCCATGGCGCACGGTGAAGCGTTGCCGCTCTTGGGTCAACACCCGATGGCGATGCAGATCCCGATAGGCACCGATGTCAGCCAACACATCAAAGGTATAGTAGACCTCTTCAAAGGCTCGACCGGGGCGGTGGAAGCGAGAGGCACGTTCGCCTACATAGGTATCAATAATGGTCTGGCGTTCGTCAGCGTCGAGGGTGGCGCTATAGGCTTTTACCTGCTCCAACGGCAGATCGCTCTGGGTGTAAAGGATGGCGGTGACCACCTTCCCTTCGGCATCCAGGTCGAAATCCACAAGCTCTACATCCTCGGTCAGAATCGGTTCCATCCCGTTTAGCTTCTCTTGGGCGATCGCCGCTGTGTTTTGTCGGTTGTTGGAAATGTAGGCGGCATACTCCGCCCCCCGCTCCGACTTAGCGCGCTTGACGAAAGAGGGAATCAACTGGTCGAGTTCACCCTGCATGGCGGAGCCAATGGATTGCACTTCGCCGTGGGGCGATGCCGCTAGCTTCACTAATAGATACTCAAATGCCCGCCCATTGCCGAACAATCCTACATTGGTGAGGGTTGCCATTGGCAGCAGCCCCCGCAGCAGGTCGAGGGCTTTGGCTTTCGTTGCGCTATTGTAGGCGCGCTCGGAAGTATCGTCGTCGCGCGGCGTTTGCGATCGCACCCATTCCAGCACCGGGTCGATCAGGCTGGAATAGGTGTCGAACAGGCGATCGAGCGTCGTTTCATACAACGCTGCATATTGAGACGCCATGATTGCAGGCTCCCGGCAGTAGAGATAGCGCCCCTTTACTTTGCGGTTGAAAAAGACGTAGCGCGTCGATTTCTCTAAGGGCGATAGGCCGATCCGGGCATCTTCGATTGCCTTGGCGGCAATGTTGCTAATGCCTTCGCACGCCAGATGTGCTCCTCCCAATTCCGCCACGGAATCGTCACCATAGCCCACCAGGACGCGATCGTAAAAGGCTTCTGCCTTCTGAATCGCAATCAGTTGCTCCGTCGACGCCGACGCGTCTCCAACAATTTCAGAGAAACCGGATTCGGGTTCTTTAATAAACTCGTCTAGCAAAATTTGCCGCAATCCCTTCTCGCTGCGGCTATAGCGGGAAAACAACGCCCCTTTTACCACCTCTGGCAGATTCCGCAATCCAAAGATTGGCTGATCCAGATTCGTGACGAAAGGCTGGAGTAAGGGGCGATCGCCCTCGTTCAATGCTGGAGTATGCAAAGGGTCTGCCATGATCAGTGCTCAGACAACGAAGGGCAAAGGGTCATCTTAACCCGAGCTGACGAAGATAGTTTGAAGGAAGCACCCCTTTGAGCGGGAGAGCCTCTGCTTGACAGAACAAGCAGAGGCTGAAAAACAGAAGGTTAGACGTTCATCTAGGTTACACGATCATTCAGACTAGATGACAGGCTCAACGGAATTGAGTGTCAATACGAAATCGTTGAAATCGTTATCCCCTGCGTCTTCGAAACTCCAGACATTGTCGGTACGCTGGATCCGCGAGCTACCCAGAGCCGCATCTGCGATCGTCGCCAGGTTATTTTCATTACCATTAATCAGCAAGGCAGGTGCGTAGTACGTGCCTCCGGCCAGCACCAGATGGGCGTCCATCGAACCGACGTTATCAACCGAGAGTTCTGCATCCAGAAGATTGGCGGCCGCCGCTTCCTCGTAACCCGTGTCTCCCGGCAACAGGCCATCCACACGGCCATCGATATCGGTTTCGTAGAACTTCAGCACGTTGTCGAACGCCGATTCCCGCATGACCGAGACACCGACAGAGACATCGCTATCGAAGCCTGTCAGGTCAATCAGTTCAGCGGTTGCTTCCCCATTCAATGCATCGTCACCAAACAGCGTGCGATACATCATCTCGTAGATGAAGGTGTTGTCGATTGTTGAAGACAACAGGTCAGCATTCATACCATAGGCTTTGGCCACGACGTTCCCCGCAAAGTCAGGTGTCCCTGCCCAGGTGGTCACAAAGTTTCCCATGTCGCCATCCAAGCTAGGCTGTGCTTCAAAGGTTGTTAGGGGAACTAACCGACCTTCTGCACCATCTACGGGATTCTGGGCGGTGTCGGTGTCCGTTGGGTTGACGGGCAATGCCGCAACAGAGTCGATGATTTCCGGCAGCGGTGGGCCAAAGGGGGTGGGCTGCCAGACCTGGATGCCGCCCGCTTCACTATCCGCCGCCGTCACCAGCAGGGTGTTTGGATCGTCATTTTGAATGAAGTCCTTAGCCACGCCAAGGGTTTCATCGGCCCGGAGCACCGCTTCTAGAACCCCCCGAGAGTTGTTGTCGTTGCCCAAGTTATCGGTGGCTTCTTCCTCGGCGACGACCATGAAGCCATCCGGATCTTCTGAGAGAATGGGCAGCGCCACGTCTAGCATTTGAGCCACGGTTGGTGCATTGGTCGGGCTGCCATCCGGCAAGAACTGACCGTAGTTGTCTAACCCTAAGGACTGGTTTTGCTCTTCGGGGTTGTCATTGTAGGTGTCTTCGGCAGCAAAGATACCCAGAAGCTTGGTTGTGCCGTCTGGAATGCTCTGGAGTTCGTCCAGGTCGTACACAATCGTGAAGCCATCAGCCTCGGCCTCTTCAATCAGGTTGCGGCCATCTTCACGCGTCCCTTCTTCCCCAAAACGACCGACGGTTCCTTCGGGCAAGTAGTGAATTTCGCCCCCACCCAGGATGACGTCAACCCCAGACTCAAGCACCTGCAATGTAATGGTCTCAACATCGCCACGGCTTTCCACTTCGGCTAAGAAAGCTCCGGTTCCTGGCTCTGCGATAAAGCCGGAGTTGATCACAGCGGTGGCTTTTCCGGCGGCGATCGCCTCTTCCAGGATAGTCACACCCGCCCGACCCGATGCGGAGACAACGGGATCACCATTCTCATCCAACCCAAACGACCCGGAGGGAACTTTCACCCCTGTCGCGTGAGTCACTGCACCCCCGTTCGAGGTACCGACGAGGCGATCTTCCATATGACCCAGGTAAACCCCCGAATCCGACATGAGATCGTAATTCAACCGACCATCCGGCCCCTGGCTAACGAAGCGGCCAAACCCATACATCGTCGGGCTGGTGCCATCCGGGTGGAAGAAGATGACGTTGCCCGTTTCCTCCGTGGGTTCGGGCGCGGGGACGAATTCGGGAACCTCGCGATCGGGCAGATCTTCTTCGAACAGCGTTTCGTACATCGCCCGGTAGATGTCGGTGTTATCGACCGTCGCGGGCAGCATATCAGCATTCAAACCATGGGCCTTGGTGACCACGGCTCCAGCGAAGTCCGGTGTTCCGGCCCAGGTAACGTCAAAGTTGTAGACATTGCCATTGTCGGCAGGCTCGGCCACAAACGCGTCGGTTCCGACGCCTTGCTGGCCATCTGCCGGGTTCTCGAAGTCAGGAGCCGCTGTCAGATTCAGCCCAGTTGGGTTGGTGCGAGAGGTTCCGGCGGTCTCGTCGGTGTCATCCAATTGCAAGCCGCCTGCTTCACTGTCGGCGGCGGTGATGATCAGTGTATCGGGATTCCGCTCATAAAAGTCGAGGGCAACGCCGATCGCCTCGTCCGTGCGGATCAACGATTCCAACTTACCGGAGGCGCTGTTGATGTTCCCAAAGTTGTCGACCCCTTCTTCTTCGAGCACTGTGTAGGAGCCATTTTCAAAATTGGGGTGGCGCTCCATGATGGTTTGGGACGCCTCCAGCATTTCGCCGACCGTAGGAGCAGAGGGGATAAAGGGAGGCGTATTCGTATTGGCCAAATTTTCGTCATACCCCCGCAGATCGCCCTCGGGATCGCGAATCGTGTCGTTGAAGGTATCTTCATTGGCAAAGATGCCCAGCACCTTCGTGATGCTCTCATCGGCGGCGACAGCCTCGAGTTCCTCAGCCGTGTAGACAACGGTATAACCTAGGCTTTCGGCTAGTTCAATCAGATTGGTGTCGGGGCGAATGTTGGCTTCAGTAGAGATGCTATCCAACTGCTCAGCGGACTCCGCGTAGATTGCGCCTGCGGGAGGCTCGGTGCCAGCAGGGAGATAGTTGACCAGGCCACCCCCAAGGATGATATCGACGCCCGACTCAACGACTTGGCGGGTGATGTCCGCAAATTGTCCACGGGGGAACGCTGCAAAGCCTGTGGCATCAGCCGGTACATCGGCTTGACCCACTTCGGCTGCGAAGGCACCCGTTCCAGGCTCCGCAATCACCCCTGAGTTAATCAACGCCGTGACTTTACCGGCGGCAACGGCTTCTTGCATGATGGTTTGGTTCGTGCCAGAGAGCGCCGTTAGCTCTTCCTCAACGAACCGTCCCGTCTCTTCATCAACAATGGCGTTTCCGTCTGCGTCGCGAGCAACCTCAAAACCAAACGACTCCGCATAAACCTTAACGCCAGTGGCATGGGTCACCGCACCACCATTTGAGGTACCCGTGAGCTGGTCTTCCATATGACCGAGATAGACCCGTGCTTCCTCCAGGTTGTCCCAGTTCAGCCGTCCATCTGGGCCTTCGGTGACAAAACGAGCAAAGCCAAAGTCGGAAGGGCTAGAACCGTCAGGATGGATAAAGATAACGTGATTTCCAGACATTTTTCTGTTCACCTGTAATACAAAAACAGCCGTATCCGTTCATCCGAAGCTATTAGAAAAACTGCCTGAAATTGATGGAAGGAACATGTCTTTCCACCCCCTACCTTTTGCAGGACAGCAATCATTTCGTTCTACGAGGCACCCATTGTTAATTCACACAACGTCTATGCATATGCACACAACCAGACGGGCAGTCGGATAGGACGCCTGCCACGGTAAAACCGAATCAAGATTGAGAAACAACTAAGATTGAGCGTGACAATCCGCGTCGCAGCAAACGTTTGCCGAGAACTCTAGAAGCAAAATGCTCTAGAATTTTCAGCTCATTTTCTTTTCACTATCTATGGGCAAACTGGTCTCTTGTGGAACTTGTTGACCAGCTATTCAGACAAAGCGCGAACCTGAGATTTTTACTGATCAGATTGTTGAAATGTGACGAATTTTAGACTGGCTGCAAAAAATGTAGGGAAGATAGCACTTATCTTGATTGGCTATGTTTGTGAATGATGTTGCCAATAAAAATGAGACCTCTCGGCCAGTCCACTATATAGAATGGGGTAGGAAAATTAACAGCATTAAAGGATCTGATTAAGATTAGGTAAAACCCTTGATGAGACGGTCGCTAATCTGGCCAAGGATAGCTATAGAATGCATTACTTTTTTTGATGAAAATATATTCTTGAGACGTAAATCTTTTGCTACGAGAGGATTCCGGAGGATTGTCAAAAAATTGATTAGGCATTTACTCTGTAGATATTATTGTGTATCGATATAAATTTATTTTTTAATCTATTTTTGTTTTAGGCTTACGTCTTCGTGGCAAGTGTTATGGATAACATGGAATTTATACCTGTGAGCGGTATATATCATCATGGACAGAAAGGACTGAGTTCCCCCATTGCCTGAGCTTCGATTTTGGGGTTGATAATCTCATCCTAAGTATTTTCCTCTGAGCATTGTCTGTCCAAAGAACACCCCTCATCTCAGTGTTGAAACACTGATTCAGGTTCTATGTCTATTCGCTTTTCTGCTTTTAATGCTTCCCTAAATCGCACCATGGAAGGCGAGCTGATCCAAGATTTATCGTCTCCAAATAATGAGCAAGCTCAGGCCGTTGCTGAGATCATCCAACGGAATAATCCGGATATTCTGCTTGTTAATGAATTTGACTATGATGCTGAGGGTCGTGCAGCAAAATTATTTCAAGAAAATTATCTTTCCGTTAGTCAAAATGGTGTAGATCCTGTTGATTATCCTTATGTTTATGTTGCGCCTTCCAATACAGGAATTGCGTCTGGATTTGATCTAAATAATGATGGTGTTATTGTATCGACTCCGGGTGAGCCCGGTTATGGAAATGATGCCTTTGGGTTTGGCAATTTCCCTGGGCAATTTGGTATGGCGCTTTTTTCTAAATATCCAATTGAGACAGAGAATATTCGCACGTTTCAAACATTTCTCTGGCAGGATATGCCTGAAGCCTTACTGCCCGATGATCCCGAAACCCCAGAACCCAATGACTGGTATTCGGCTGAAGAATTAGAGGCGTTTCGTCTATCGTCTAAAAGCCATTGGGATGTTCCGATTAATGTTGATGGCGAAACGATTCATACGTTGGTAAGCCACCCAACGCCTCCCGTGTTTGATGGCCCCGAAGATCGCAATGGAACCCGAAACTTCGATGAAATTCGCTTTTGGGCTGACTATGTCAATGGAGCGGACTATATCTATGACGATGCGGGCGATCGCGGCGGATTAGAACCGGGTTCCCGATTTGTCATCATGGGCGACCAAAACGCTGATCCCTTCGATGGTGACAGTATCCCCGGTGCGATTCAGCAGCTTTTGAATGACCCACTGGTGAATGCAACGGTGTCCCCCGGTAGCCTGGGTGGTCCCGATGCGGCAGAGCGCCAGGGCAGCAATAACCTAACACAGCTCGGCGACCCGGCCTATGATACGGCAGACTTTGGGGAAGCCGAGTTTGGCGGGCCAGGTAACTTACGCGTGGACTATGTTTTGCCCTCTGCCAATTTAGACATTGCGGATGCTGGAGTTTTCTGGCCGGAGGCGGATAGCGAGAACTTTGATTTGGTGGGCGATTTTCCCTTCCCTAGCTCGGATCACCGCTTAGTGTTTGCCGATGTGGAACCCACTCGCGAGGGGGCCAGTCAGGATCGGGTGGCGATCGCCGATATCGAACTCCTCGGCGAGGTTTCCTTTGCCACTGGAACCGAACTCGATGGGACGGAAATTGGCGGACTGTCGGGCATCGCTTACGACAGCACCCGTGGTGTCTACTATGCCTTGGCAGACGATCGCAGCTCCGAGGCGCGGTTCTACACTCTAGGGATCAACCTGGGGGATGGCAGCCTGGACGATGGAGACATTGTGTTCCAGTCGGTGACTCAACTCTTCGACGAATCGGGGAATCCCTTTGCCGATGGTGTGCTCGATCCAGAAGGGATCGCTCTGACGGGCATTGGTTCGCTCTATATTTCCTCCGAAGGCGATGCCAATCAACAGATTGATCCCTTTGTGCGGCAGTTCTCCCTCACCGGACAGCAAATTAGTGAGCTACCTGTTCCCGACAAGTATCTGCCGACCGCCGATCAAAGCAGTGGAATTCGCAACAACCTGGCGTTTGAAAGCCTCACCCTCACACCGGATCAGCGCTATCTCTACACGGCGACCGAGAATGCCCTGTTTCAAGATGGTTCATCCGCCACTTTGGAGGATCCCAGTCTGAGCCGCATTCTTCAGTACGACCTCAGCACCGGACAACCCGTGGGCGAGTTCGTGTACGAAGTGGATGCTATCCCCGATGCCCCGGTTCCTGCGGATGGATTTGCCACCAATGGTTTGGTCGAACTGCTGGCCCTCGACAACAACGGGACGTTTCTGGCATTGGAGCGGGCGTTTTCCGTTGGAGTCGGTAACACGGTAAAGCTGTATCAAGTCAATGCTCAGGGGGCGCTGGATGTATCGGATGCATCCGATCTCTTCCGGGAAGACGCCGTGGAAGTGGACGATGAAATTCTGCCCCCTGGCCCCTTTGTGATCGACCCGGCGGTGGTCAAAACGGAGCTGCTGGATATCGAAGCCGATCTCGGCATCGAACCGGACAACCTGGAAGGGATTGCCCTGGGGCCTGTGCTGCCCGATGGTCGTCAATCGTTGATTTTGGTAAGTGACAACAACTTTAGCGACACCCAAGAGACGCAGTTTATTGCCCTGGCACTGGATTTGGAAACGACCCCTGCGGCGCAGCCCGTTGTGGAAACGCCCGCAACGGTTGATGACGAAGAGGGCACCACACCGCTGCTGGGCGATTCGGATGACCCGGCCATTTGGGTACATCCCACTGATCCTGCCGCGAGTGTAGTGTTTGCCACCCTCAAGGATGGCGGGTTGGTGAGCTTCGACCTCCAGGGCAATATTCTGGAAACCTATCGGCCTGCGGACTTTGGCGATATTCGCTACAACAATGTGGATCTGATTTATGACTTCACTGGCCTCGGCATGGTGGGCGAATTTCAGACCGATCTGGCGGTGGTGAGCGATCGCGAAAACGGCACCCTTGTTATCCTACAAATCGATCCCGAAACGGGAGCGATCGCCGATGTCACCTCACCTGATATTCCCGAAACCATCTTCGGCGTAGATGATGGCGAGGCGACCGCCTATGGCTTGGCCACCTACACCAGTCCCGTCACGGGCACATCCTATGCCTTTGTTACCCAGGCCGATGGCAACCTGGTGGCGCAACTGGAACTGATTCCCCAAATCGGCCCAGCGGATGAGGTCTTTGTCACCGCTGAAGTGGTTCGTACCCTGGAACTTCCTGTTCCCACGGGCGACCCAACCGATTCCCAATCTGAAGGGCTGGTGATTGATCAGGAAACGGGACTGCTCTACGTGTCGCTGGAAGACGAGGTGGGCATTCTCCGCGCGTCGGCAGAACCCGATGGGGGCGACGACTTCACCCTGGTGCAACCCATCGATGCCGACTACCTGGTGCCCGACATCGAAGGCTTGAACATCTACTACGGTCCCGATGGCACGGGCTATCTGATTGCCAATAGCCAGGGCGACTCCTCCTATGCCGTGTTCAGCCGAGAGGGCACGAACGAATATCTCGGTAGCTTTGTGGTGGGCGGCAACGGCGACATCGATCAGGTGAATGAGTCCGATGGGCTGGATGTGATTAACATGCCCCTCGGCCCCGACTTCCCCAATGGCTTGCTGGTATTGCAAGATGGCGCAAACGACCCGCAAAACGCCGTGGAGGATGACGAGGAGCTGGAAAATAACAGCACCAACTTCAAGTTTGTCCCCTGGGATTCGGTTGCTGAATCCTTCGACAATCCGCTACTGGTGGATTCCGCCAGCTTCGACCCTCGCGATCCACAGCCCCAATCCCTGGTGAACGGCGTCGCCAGTGGCGATGTCTCCCAAGACTCGGTCGTGCTCTGGGCGCGCAGCACTTTCCCTGGCACGGTCACTTTTGACTATTCCACCGATCCGAACTTCGGGGCGATCGCCGGAACCACGACGGCTACGGTCACCGACATCAATCAGCCCGTGAAGGTGGATATCACTGGCTTAGATTCCAATACCGAATACTTCTACCGCGTGACCGATGCTGCAGGCGACAGCGAAACGGGACGCTTCCAAACCGCAGCGGTGGCAGGCGAGCAGGTGGGCTTGACCTTTGGCATCGCCGGGGATTGGCAGCAAGCACCGCCGTACCCCATCCTACAGTCGGTGGGCGATCGCTCCCTCGACTTCTTCGTCAAGTTAGGTGACACCGTCTATGCCGACCTGGAAACCCCCGCGACGCCAGGCGTTTCCCAAGCCCGTACCCTGGAGCAGTTCCGCGCCAAGCACAGCGAAGTCCTCAGTCCCCGGTTTGGCCTCAGCGCCGTTTCCGACCTCTACCAAACCACATCTGTCTTCGCCACCATTGATGACCACGAAGTCGTCGATAACTTTGCGGGTGGGGCGGCTCCAGGCGAATCCCCCGATGCCCCGGACATCGGTTCCTCCCCCGATCCGCTCTTCACGGACGATGTGGATTTCGTCAACGATACGCAAGCCTACGAAGATGCGATGCAGGCGTATCAGGAATACCATCCGATTCAAGATCAGTTCTATGACACCCCGGATGATCCCCGTACCGATGGCGAACGGAAGCTGTATCGGTCGCAGGAGTTTGGTGAGGATGCGGCCTTGTTTGTGCTGGATAGCCGCTCCTTCCGAGATGTTCAACTCCCGCCAGCCGACTTGACCGACCCCACGGAATTTTTGGTGAATGCTTTTGACCCCACACGCACCCTGCTGGGACGTGCCCAGGTTGATCTGCTGAAACAAGACTTGCTGGCCGCTGAAGAAAACGGCGTCACCTGGAAGTTTGTCACCATCCCAGAACCCATCCAGAACTTTGGTGTCGCCAATGCCGAAGATCGCTTCGAAGGCTATGCGGCTGAGCGCACCGAAATCCTGAAGTTTATCGATGACAACGACATTGACAACGTGGTCTTCATGGCTGGGGATTTCCACGGCACCATCGTCAACAACCTGACCTATCAAGAAGGGCCAGGGCAAGCACAAATTGCCACCAATGCATTTGAAGTGGTGACCGGCCCCGTAGCTTTCTTTGATGGGCGCTTTGGGCCAAATGTCGCCAACCTCTCAGCGGCGGCTGGGTTCATCACCCCAGAGCAACTCGACTTCTACAATTCTCTCCCCGTTGCCCCCGATAGTGACAGCGAAATCAACGACAGGGACGACTTCATTAAGCAACTGCTCGTTCAGCAAACCGATCTCCTGGGTTACGACCCCGTAGGCTTGGACAACAACCTGGACATCGCCAACGGCCAAATCAACGCCACCCTGCTCCAGGGCGATTACCTGGCGGCCCACAACTACAGTTGGACGGAGTTCGACATTGACCCGGTTACCCAAGCGCTTACGGTAACCACCTGGGGTATCGACGCCTACAGCGAAGCTGATGTCCTGGCTGATCCTGATGCAGTACTAAACCTGACCCCAACAATCATCAGCCAGTTTGAGGTGGTTCCCCAAGGCGATCGCACAAGTCCCGACCTAGCGGGACAAGTGCAGGTTGAGGTCGCAGCGGGTGAGCAAATTACCCTCTCTGGATTTGGCGGTGTCGGGCAGGGAGCCAAGATTTCCCAAGACACCATTGATGAGCTGGATACAGTGCAGTTCATCGGCGATGGGCTAACGGCAGAGACAATGCAGCTCACCCAAAATGGAGACGATCTAGAAATCACTTTCCTCGGCGACGAAACGGGCACGCAACTGGTGCTGCAAGACTTTGCCCTCGACCAACTCGATAACTTACTGACCGCCACAGGCGGCACCGTCGATCGCGGCAACATCCTCTTCAGTGATGAGTCTGACTTTGCTGATAGCTTTGATGTCTTCGATGCCGACTCCACCCGAACCCGCATCTGGAATCTAAATAGCGTCACCTTCCTCAACGACCTGGACAACACCGTTCACGGATTTGGCAGCTCTGACGATGTGATCAATGGTCTGGGCGGCAACGATACTCTGGCAGGGCGCAGCGGCAACGACACCCTCCGAGGCGGCGATGGCGACGACACCCTTGACGGTGGCTATGGCGATGATATCTACACCGGAGGTGCAGGCGCTGATGTGTTTGTGCTCAATGCAGGACAGGGCGTCGACACGATTACGGATTTTGAAATGGGGAGCGATCGCATCTCCCTCGGCAGCCGCTTGCACCCTGACGCCATCCAGTTGTCGGAAGCCAACGGCAATACCCTGGTTCAAACAGCGACCAACGAACAGCTCGCGGTCATCGAAGGCATCACAGGTCTAAGCAATGCTATCTTTATTTAGCAATGTTATGTAACGTGCTAAAAGACACCTGAATATCGCATCCAAAGCAACATCGAGCACAGTCAGTGCAGCTTAGAAACAAAGTCCTGAACCAATTCAAATCATTTCTGAAACAGCACTGCTGGTTCGACAATGATCGCTAACGTTCCTGCTTCAAGCCCGAATAGAGTAAATAGATGAAGCAATCAACTCCTTCTCAGGAACTGCTCTCTCCAAGGAAGCAGATGGCTCTTCAATATTGTTGAGTAGCCTTACTAAGGCTCTACCCATAGCAAATGCAAGGTTAACAGGGACAGCATTACCAATTTGCTTATACTGCGATGAGAGCGATCCGGAAAAAAACCAAGTGTCTGGAAATGTTTGTATCCTTGCATACTCTCTAACAGTTAATGGTCTTGTCTCTTCAGGATGACATCTTTCTGTTTGTTTCTGAGCAGGAGCACAAGTCAACGTTAAACTTGGCTCATCCCAAGCCAAGCGGCGAGCTATGCCTGTTTTTCCTCCGCTCAGAAAATAGCTCTTCTTCATGTATTCACGTTGTAACTCGTCGGGTAAATCACGCCAATACCCCCCAGCAGGCACGTAGGCCATTATCTCTGCTTTGCGCTTAGGATACTTCTGCCCTTCTGAGTTAGGTACATCTTTTGGATAAAGCTCACCTGCTTTCAACGCATCTCTCAAGGTCATAATACGTTTATAAGGGGAAGGCCACTGAAATGCTATATCTTTTGCCAAGTCCTCACGTATGCAAACTAGGAAAAGGCGTTCCCTTTTCTGTGGTACTTGATAGAAAATAGCCTTAAGAACTCTAGGAGGAAGTAGTTTATATCCAAGTTCATGAATGACATTAGAAATAGTTTCCAAAGTTTTTCCATCATCATGCTTCAGAAGACCTCTGACGTTCTCTGCGATAAAGACTTTAGGCTTAGTTTCTTTTACGGCTCTCGCAAACTCAAAAAACAAAGTACCACGAATATCTTCAAAGCCTAATTTCTTGCCAGCATACGAAAATGCTTGACAAGGAAAGCCACCAGAAATTAAATCGACTTCTCCTTGATATTCAGAAAAATTTATATTTTTTATATCTCCTTCAAAAATATTCCAATGAGGGCGATTACCACGTAGAGTGGCGCATGCGTCATGGTCTATTTCGTTGAGAAAAGTAGATTTAAAGCCAGCCTTTTCCATGCCAAGTGCAAGTCCACCACAACCAGCAAACAGCTCAATCAGCTTAAAATCTCTAAGAGGCGTTGAGAGAATTTCTTGATCCCAAGAACTATTAAATAGGATTTGAGCTTCTTCAAAAGCTTCCAACTGAGAACGGTGATATAAACGGTAGTTACCTTTAGGATGACATATTGAAATAAGCTTTCCATTTCTGTCCCACCTTTTCAAGGTTTCTTTGGAAACACCCAAAATGTCAGCAACTTGTGCCACGGAATAGTAGTCAGGGATCATTACTGTCTATGCAAAAATCGATTATTTCTATAGAGTAATACATATGTATCCAGTAGGGCAAGTCTTAACGAGATAAATTTCTCACCTCATCTTGCTCTGCAAGCTGCCTAATTACGTCTTCAAGTTCATGGCTGTAATCGGCCTCAATGGCAACAGAACCTATCGAGATAATTAATTTCTCATAAAATCCTTCGTCACCTGTCAGCCTGTGCCAGAAATCTTTGCCGACATGAACAGGGTAGTGATACTGATCAGTAATTCGCAAGTAATGGCTACTCAAAGCATCACTTTCTCCATAAATTATTCCAACAATCATGTCATTAAAGCCGATTGGAAGATTGTTTGTTTGGGCTAATCTAATTGTTGACAGAAAGTGACCTGCTATGGTTTCAACATCATCATGATTGATTGTGTTCGGTCCTGCTTTAAGTTGACAATATTTTTTGCGTCTATCTATTTGATCTATAAATTCGATATCAACACCTGGAATTGCGCTGCCAAATGCATCAAGTACGTCGCTTGTGAATTTCTGTATATTTTGGCCAAATGAAGTCGTGATGGAAGTTCCTAAAACTCTGGGATATATCAATGCTTTCGCAATGCTTAATGCAGAAGAATCTCCTGTCAAGAAGTTAGCCAAATAGACTGCTAAAAAAGGATTTATATTGAATTTGGAAGAACTCTTTAATTTTTTTGTGTTAATTATGTGATTAACTGCAATAGTATCTCTAAACCAAGTTCTTGCTTTTTCAAGAATTTCTAAGTTGTAATTAGGCATGGCTACTTTATTTTTTGCTCAAGTGATTAATTTTTATGTACAAGCTCATGAAGAATACGTCTGAATATTTTATCAATTTTCTCAAAAATCAAGATTTCAATAGAACAATATCAAGTAAATCTACGGAGTCTGTTCTTTCAAGACATAATCCTCACTATCGTTGTTTTGCAAGCATTGCTACCCCCGAGACTATAGTTCAGCATCAAATTTGTTGCAGAATAACCTAGCTATCCACAGTCATGCTGTAGCTTTTGTGGATAGTACCCAGTGCCTTAGAAATATACAGCAAGTTTACAGATTAACCTTATAATTTCAGGAGGTTATTCCGCAAGATTCACCATTGATCCTGCGGAATATAAGGCAGGGACTGTTAGCATTGCTGAATAATCCTAGTCTCGGTATTATAGCGTTTCTCAATCTAGTGAGGTACAGTAACAGCAATGCGTAAACCATCCCTTGATGTCGTCTAACGTTACCTGGTCGAAGGCTTCTTCAATGGCTTTATCTAAATTTGGATAACTCCTGGCT
>JADEXA010000078.1 GCA_015207365.1 Vacuolonema iberomarrocanum LEGE 07170 | reverse complement strand
TTTCACCCATCCCAAAAGCTGTGCCCTTGCAAAGACTCTCAAAAGTCGGCCTGACCCTCTGTGTTGAAGCACTCTACGCCTGCGTTCTCAACACAGGCACGACTCTGTTTGTCCAAAATCAAATCAAAAAAAATCATCCTTGGATTCTGCAACGCCACTTTTTTCTAAGGCTGACCCTCAGTTGCGGTGATTATTGCTGTAGCGCACTAGCGTACCGGCCCACTGGAGTTTTTCTCGCAGCGTTTGGTAGTAAGAGTAGTTTTCTCGCAGGACAATGAACTGTGCCTGACATTCTGCTAACCGCACATCAACGCGCTGACCCGGCCAGATGGTGGTTGCCATCACCCCATCCATCCACAAGCGTGTATTGATTTCATGGTCGGCCAGGGGCCAAATGCTAACGGTGGAACCGGGGGGAAGAACGATGGGGCGGCTGGACAAACTGAGGGGGCAAATGGGCGTGACGGCGATCGCGGCCATCCCAGGATGGAGAATGGGACCATTGGCGGCCACTGTGTAGGACGTAGATCCGGTAGGGGTTGCCACAATCAGTCCATCGCCCTGGTATTGGTTGACCACTTCGCCATCCACCTCCAGTTCGAGAATCGAGGTGACCATGCGATCGGCGGAGGCCGGCTTGACCGCCATTTCATTGAGCGCCAGGAAGCGATCGCTCATGGGCTCCAGATTTGTGCGATTGCCCTCAAACGTGCAAGCCTGTAGCATCATCCGTTGCTGAACGGCAAAGCAGTCTTGGAGCAGGCGATCCCACACCGTCTCGGTATCCTGAAACAGCGCAAGTTCCTGGGTCAAGAAGCCCAAGTGTCCACCGACATTGACGGCCAAGATCGGGATACCATCTTCGGAGAGATGGCGAGCTGCGGCCAAAACCGTTCCATCGCCACCCAGAACAATCGCTAGATCAATCGGCTGAGTGACCGATGCCAGAAAAACCGGGTAAGGATTATCCTTTGCCCCACTGGGGCCGAGCAAAACGTGAACACCCCTCGCTTCCAGCTCATGGGCACAGCGCTCTGCCCACCGTTTGCTATTGGGGTCTCCCGACTTGTGCGCGATGATAACCTGCTTGAGTTGCACAAATTCAACCTACGTAGCAGCGAGTCGTTCTTACTTTTGACAAGCTTAGGAGATTTATCAAAAAGATTACACCCCTCAGCCAATATTGAAGCAATATCGACGGAGGGGTTGGATTGATTATTAAAGATGTCTGAAGCAAATGCCAAGAAAAAAGGGTCTACCACTTCAGCAAATTGAACTGTTCCATATCAACCGTGTCGCGGTTGCGGTAGATAGATAACACAATGGCCAAACCCACAGCCGATTCCGCTGCCGCAATGGTGATGACGAACACAGTAAACACCTGTCCGCGAATAACCATGGGATCTAAATAATTGGAAAATGCCATTAAGTTGAGGGTAACGGCATTCAGCAATAGCTCAATGGACATCAACACCCGAATGGCATTGCGGCTCGTCACCAATCCATAAATGCCAATGCAAAAAAGTGCAGCGGCTAAAAGTAGAAAATACTGAAGCTCCATAACTCCTACCTGTGTCCTGTGATGCGTCCAATAGTGCGAGAGGGAATTGCTCTCAATGGGCTGAGGCTTTTATAAGCGGGGCGATCGCGCCCCATGCCAAGCAAGATTATTGACGGGGTGTCGAGGTCAGCTCACGCCGCCGCTCGGGCAGGGTCAGCACTTCATCCGTGCTATCCACCATTTCCTCGGGCAAGAATTCGCGCCGTGCCAATACAATCGCCCCAATCAGCGCCATCAACAGCAGCACCGAGGCCAACTCGAACGGCAATAGATAATCGCTAAAGAAATGCTTACCAATTTCCACGAGCGCCGCATCCCCTGCAATCGGGCCGCTGGAAATGGGCCATGCAGTGGCCAACACCATCGTCGAGAGCAACGCAAATAAGCCGAAGCAAACGATTGCCGTAGCCGCCTTCCCTAACCAGGCATTGCGAACCGGAGTAAAATCTTGGCGCTTATTGACTAGCATGATCCCGAACAAAATCAGGACGTTGACTGCGCCGACGTAGATCAGAATCTGAGCCGCCGCCACAAACCCTGCATTGAGGAGAATATACAACCCGGAGATGCTAATAAACACGCCACCCAATAGGAAGGCGGAGTAAACAATATTGTCGAGGAGCACAACGCCCAGGGAGGTGGCCAGCATTAAGAAAGCCAGCACCCCTAACGACACAATTTGAACGCCCTCTGCAAGATTCATGGCTTCGCCACCTTGTTAAACGGTTGATTGAATGCAATGTCACTTCTAGAGTATCTCGCGGAATGCGCCTAAATTTAGACTATTCAGCCGCTTTCGCCTCTTCCTTGGGTGCGTCCGACTCCATCTGAGCCAGAATCTCTTCGGGTAGTTTCCCAGCCCCCCGAGACCCGGCGGGCAAGTCATGGCCCGAAACGACACCCTTGGGAAGATATCCCAGTTCACGAATCGGTGTCACCATGGGATCTTGCGTCACCTTGTAGGGCAAGCGTCCCAGCGCCACGTTGTCGTAGTTGAGTTCGTGGCGATCGTAGGTCGACAGTTCGTATTCTTCGGTCATCGAGAGGCAGTTGGTCGGGCAGTATTCGACGCAGTTGCCACAGAAAATACACACACCGAAATCGATGCTGTAGTGGTTCAGCTTCTTCTTCTTGGTTTCGCGATCGAATTCCCAATCCACAACGGGTAGGTTAATGGGGCATACCCGGACGCACACTTCACAGGAAATGCACTTGTCGAACTCGAAGTGGATCCGTCCTCGGAATCGCTCAGACGGAATGAGTTTTTCGTAGGGGTACTGCACCGTTACCGGGCGGCGAGACATGTGATCGAAGGTGACAGACAAGCCTTGACCAATGTACTTAGCGGCTTGTCCCGCTTCTTTGGTGTAGTCAATCACTTGCTTGAGAAATTTCATCATGGTTAGGGTTCTCTCTGCAATGGAGACGACGGAGTAGCAAGAACAGATTTATCCACCGAAGGCACCGGGGAAGACCAGCTTTAGTCCAGCGGTGAGTAGCAGATTCACCAGGGCGATGGGAAGCAAGAACTTCCAGCCCAAATCCAACAGTTGGTCGATGCGGACACGGGGCACAGTCCAGCGGAGCAAAACGGCCAGGAACAAGAGCAGGTAGGCTTTGAACAGGGTGATGACGATACCCAGACTGGCGGACACAACTTGGAACCAGGGCGTCGTTTCACTCACATTCAACAGGCCGGCCAACCAGCTCACCGGAATCGGTGATTCCCATCCACCCATGTACAGCACGGCAAACAATAACGCTGACAGCACCAAGTTAGCGTAGGAGCCCGCATAGAACAGCATGAACTTTACGGCTGCATACTCAGTCTGGTAGCCCGCCACCAGCTCTTCTTCTGCTTCTGGCAAGTCGAAGGGCATCCGCTCACACTCGGCCAGAGCCGCAATCCAAAAGATGATAAAACCCACGGGCTGACGCCACATGTTCCACCCCAGAATGCCGTAGCCCGACTGCTGATCCACAATGTCGATGGTACTCAGGGAGTTTGACATCATCACGATCGCAAGTACCGAGAGCGCCAGCGGGATCTCGTAGCTAATGGACTGGGCGGCAGCTCGCAACCCTCCTAACAAGGAATACTTGTTATTGGAGGCATAACCTGCCATGAGCAACCCGATGGGCGCGATGCTCGACAGCGCAACCCAGAGGAAAATGCCAATGCCCAGATCCGTAATCACCAAGTTTTGCCCAAAGGGCACGATGAGGAAGGACAGGAAGACTGGCACAAATACCAGGATGGGCGCAATGGTAAAGAGCCAGGGATCCGTCTTCGCCGGAACAATATCTTCTTTGGTGAGCAGCTTGAGCACGTCGGCAGCGGGAACGAGCATCCCCTGAGGCCCCATAAATTCAGGGCCAATCCGCTGTTGGGCGGCGGCGGAAACTTTGCGCTCTAGCCAGGTCGAAACGAGGGCCAGAACGGTGACGGCTGCAACGATGAGAACCATTGGCAGCGGCAACCAGACGAGCTTGGCGACTCCGTGGGGCAACCCAAATTGCTCAAGAATTTGGACAAAGCTGGCTTGTAAGTCAATCCCTGTGGTCATAAGTTTTAGGGCTGAACGGCGGACTTGAAAGAACAGTCAGAAATCAGTCAGCAAAGTGTCATAGAAGGAATGACGGGCGATCGCATCCAAATAAACCGACTCCGATTGACGCAACCAGGAAAGCGGATTCATTTCGATTGGCAAAACCTCTGACAATCTACCTTGAATCACTAGGAGCACATGTTCCGTATTCCTTAAGATTTCTTACTGACCAGTATACCGAGTCGAGGTTCGTCCGATCGCTGCAATGCCTTGATTTGACTATGATAAATTCCTGGACTAAGGATAAGTGTCGGTTAATATCTGATGACGATTGTTGAAAATTCAATCCACACTCACCCAAAAAAACTATCCGAATAGGGCAGGTATGAGTAAGATTATGTGCTATACCTCTATGGCGATTGGACGAGTCCCAGAAATCGCGGGTGCTTCGGTAGGGGATGACGCCAGGGATGCATTTTACGGCTTGCGGGTTGCATCGAATCGCGGGTCTACAGCGATCGCCCAGGATATCCACGGCAGAACTTTTCTAAGCCTAATGACAGATTCTCTGCATTCTAGAAATCTCAAGCATCCAGCCTATGGGTTGAGCCCTGCCGACCATGCATCCTTTGTCGGTGTGCCCCTTGCTGTTGAACAAGCATCTTCATAAATCAATCAGCCCATTTATTTATACATCAGCCTGTTTACTTACTGTCGATAACTGGTTATTCCCGTGCATGTTTCTCCGGTTGCTGCTGCCAATCATTCCCTGATCCGATCGCTCGCCCACTATAGCGATCAAGAGCTGCTGACATTGTTTCAGCGCCACCCAGATTCGGGGCAATATTTCACCGCCATTTTCTGCCGCTATCATCCCTTGGTGCAGACCTTGATCCGGCATTCGGCGCGATCGCCCGTCCAAGCCGACTATTTGTTTGCGCAGATATGGCGCTATGTATTCTACGAGCTGGGTGATCTGGATCTGGCAGCCCTTCCCCCTGAGCACCAGACGCTGCAAGCCTGGCTGATCAACATCACTGCCCTCTGTATCAACAAAGCAGAGCTACCTCCCGTCGAATCAATTCACTATTCCCTGCAGGCTGCGCCGCCGCCGCTGTGGTGCTATGTGGAGCGCGCCCTCGCGCAACTGGAACCGGCTCAGCGACTCATGGTGTTAATGGCGCAAACTTTTCACTGGAGCGAAACACGCATTGCAGCCTACCTCCAGGCAGAGGGCGAATATGTCTCTCCAGCCGAGGTAAAACTGCAACTGCGAACGGCCTATCGCCAACTGGAAGACCTGATTCCAGAAGATATTCAAGAAATTTTCATGGATGGGCAAGCCTGGGGCGGAGAAATGCCCCCCGTGCCTGATGGGGGTTTGCGGTAGCCCTACCCAACTAGCGTTAAGGGAGCGTGGCAATGCCGCGCTCCCTTAACGTTCATGCCGATTTTTGTGGCCTTCAGCCATAGGAATCATATCAAATCCGGTCAAATAGCCGTAAAACCCAAATATTGTATACGACCGCTGCATTGCAGCGGTCGTATACAATATTTGAATTCTTCAACCGGATTTGATATCAATCCTGGTTGCGGAATTGCCATGCCTGCTCCAGCACCTTGACCCAGCGTTTGTGAACTTGCTTGGGCGTACATTTCAGTGCTTTGGCGATCGCCGTATCGCTGGTATCCCGCCCCTTCAGTTGCACCAGCTTTTGCTGCTCAGGGGTGAGGGTTTCGAGGAAAGCCCCCCACTTCTGTGGTGGCATTCCCAGGTTCTGATCGAGGTCAGCTCCTAGCCATTGGTGCACCAGTTGCCAGCGGTGCGATCGCGCAAACTTTTCGACATGGTACTTAAACCGCTGCTGCAAATAGTCCCGCTGACGGGGCGTCAAGTCCAAAATTTCGTCGATTTCGGGAGCCGACAAATCCTGGAGCTTGAGCGTCAGGTAGTTGATGCAATCTTCCTGACCTTGGCTTTCGAGATATTGCACCAGCTCGCCAACAACGCGATCGCGCAGCACTGAATCCGACAGATCGATCGCATCGGCCACCATTTGTTCACGGACTTGATGGACGACGGGCGAGCGGCTATGGGCTTCGGCCTCTTCGCCTTTTCCAGTTTCCACCGCCAGTTCAATATCCACCGATGTCTCTTCTGGCTGGCGCTTGGCAAAGCCCTGGGCTCGCAGCACAATCAACTGTTGATTGCGACGACCGGGTAAATTAATTCGACGCTTGGCATATTGCTCAGTAAATGCCATATATTCCGACAGTTCCAGGCGCGTCCGAGGAGAATAGTCAGCCGGCAACCGATTTTCTTTGCGGAACACCTTCAGTACTTCGATGTAGAAGCCCTGCAAGAAATCTTCGATCATGTTGTACCGCGCCTGGAAGCCATATTGGGCACGTCCGCGCGAGATATGGCGGTAGACAATAGCCGAGAGGTGGCTATGCAGCTCTACCCGACCGCGTCGGGCACCCAGGTTGTAATAGGCCACCATCTTTTGCAAACGGTGCTGAGATAGGGTCGTTTTCCAGCTCTGCACATCCCCCGAGGTTTGGATGCGATCGCTCTTTTCACAAATCCGTTCCACCTCAATGGCAATCCTCCGCATAATTGCATTGCCGCTGTCCGATGTGGAGGAGGTGCCCAGAGCAGCTTGCAGGTCTTCCCGCAGCTTGCTCACAAAGGCAGGATCGGGCTCAGGGATAGGCGGTTGAGTTGTCTCTGGCAGAGATGAAGTAGGTGCATCCCCCTGGGAAGGCGTCTGAGAGTCTTGCTCGGTAGGACGCTGATCAGATTCGGGTCGGTTGGAGAAATTCGCGGATTCGACATTCATGGCACTTTTGTAGGTGGTGATGCACAGAACTTGGTAGAGCCGTCAGAGAGTGTAGGAAAATCGCGTTCCTGTTGTCTTGGCTGCCAGAACTGTCTACATTTCAATTCTGAAAGACTCCGGGCAGACCTCAATTAGGCTATGGCACTTTCTCAGGTGGTTGTACCAGGAGACGAATGCAAGAGAATGAAACGACAGGAAAAAATCCTTAAAACGCTGGGTGAAGCGACATTTCACCCGTTTAGGCGAGAGCAGGCGAATGTGACAGATAGTGTGACAGTTGCTTAGCTGGGAGGTAGCTAACCGACTTCGATCGCCGACGGCAAATCATCGATTTCCTCCCAGCCCAGCCCCTTACGGATAACGACGGGTTCATCGCCGGTCAGATCCAACACGGATGAAACTTGGTATCCCATCAGCGGCAAACCATCATCAATGACGATGTCTACCAATTTTTCCAGGAAGTCGAAGAGTTCCTGCTTGCTCACCTGGCGCGGGTCGCGCTCCGGCGGCGTGGGAGCCGAGGTGGAAATGAACGGATTATCGAGCGATCGCAACAGTGCCTGACAGATGGCATGGTCGGGCACACGAATTCCCGTTGTCTTGCGTTTGGGGTTGGTGACTAGCTTGGGAACAAGCTTGGTCGCAGGCAACAGAAACGTGTAAGGACCAGGAATTAAGTGACGAATCAGTTTATAGGCTGAGTCGTTGACATAGGCATAGCTAGCAATATTTGAAAGCGATGGGCAGAGAAATGTCAATGGTTTTTCGTTGGCCAATCGCTTGATTTGTCGTACCCGTTCGATCGCGCCTTTGACCCGCAAATCACATCCAATGGCATAGACCGTGTCCGTGGGATAGAGCATTACGGCCCCATTTTGCAACGCCAAATGAACCTGCTCGACCTTGCGAGCCTGGGGAGTTTCGGGATGGATAACATAATGAGTAGCCATGGGGTGGTAGATGGAAAAGGTTTAGGCATTGTTGCAGCTAGACCGTGAGACGGGCGAATGAACAGGCTTTATCGATCAACAGACAAGGCGATCGCAACAAACAATCCGATAAGCGATAGGGAGATCAGCGGTTACCCGCATTGCATGGATTGAATCAATAAGAGATCCAATAGACTTAGGCGTATTCTTATCCTCCGCATGCACTATCCACAGATCAGGCTGATCCCGAAATCTACAATTAACCCAGCTCTCTAGGGTAGGCATCGGCAGATACCCGGTTCAACCCCTACCCAGCTTGACATATCAACCTTGCAAGGGGAACTGAAACACAAGCAAACGGGTTTCTTCCCATCCATCCCCTGCCAATCAGACCCTCTAATAACGAGCGGGGCGAGCCTACCAGAAGACGGTCTGGTGCTTGTCTGAGCCGTCGGCTCCATTGCTTTGAAACGTATATTTGAGATAGTTGAAAAGGATTTGAAGATTGTTTGCTGAACGATCGCCTCCGGTCACTCGATTGATTTTGAACGGCGATCGCCCCTCCAGACCCTGTTCCTGCCACCCCTCTGAAGACAGCCCTTTAAGAATGACAAAAATTGCCTACTTCGAATGTCCAACCGGAATCGCTGGGGATATGTGTTTGGGAGCGCTGGTTCATGCCGGTGTACCGCTAGACTACTTGCGATCGCAGCTCAAACGGTTAGGGGTTGAGGATGAGTTCGAGCTATGGGCTGAAACCGTCACCCGCAATGGGCAAGCCGCAACGAAAGTGCATGTGGATCTGCTCAAAGGAGATGGATCAGAATATGCCACCTTTGCCGAAGCCGCCTCCCATGGCCATGAGCCTCCTCCTGCCGCCGTCAACACCCCTCCGGCCCACGCCCATGAGCACCACCGCCACCTGCCAGAAATTGAGCAGCGAATTCAGGCCGCTGGCTTGCCATCCCGTGCCGAAGCCTGGAGTCTGGCAGTGTTTCGCCAAATGGCCGTCGCCGAAGGGGCTGTGCATGGGATTGCCCCCGAAAAAGTCCACTTCCACGAAGTCGGCGCAACCGACGCCATTGTCGATATCGTCGGAACCTGCCTGGGGCTCGATTGGCTGCAACTCGATCGCCTTTACTGTTCGCCGCTCCCCACTGGAGGCGGTACCATTCGCGCCGCTCATGGTCGCTTGCCCGTGCCTGCGCCTGCGGTCTTGCAGCTTTGGCAAATGCGCCAGGTTCCGGTTTACAGCAACGGCATCGAGCGAGAAATGGTAACCCCCACGGGAGCCGCCCTGATGACGACCCTGGCCGCAGACTTTGGTGCGCCGCCTGCGATGCGATTACAGCATGTGGGCTTAGGTGCTGGGTCACGCGACTTTGCCATTCCCAATATTCTCCGCCTCTGGCTTGGTGAGGCGATGGAGTCCGGATCACTCCATTCCCATGCTCACTCTTCTCATCCAAAACCAACAGCGGAGCGGTCCGATCGCCCTGAGGTAGAAACCGTCACCGTGCTGGAAACTCAGGTGGATGACACCAATCCCCAGGCGATCGCCTACACCCAGCAATTACTCCTGGAAGCCGGAGCATTGGATGTGTTTGGTCAGGCGATCGCTATGAAAAAGTCACGGCTAGGCACGCTGATCACCGTCATCTGCCACCCAGAGCAGGTCAACACGTGCAAAGCCATTCTCTTTCGGGAAACTACCACCCTCGGTATTCGCCAAAGCGAGCAGCAGCGCACTATCCTACAGCGGCAAATCGAATCCGTCGAAACCCCCTTCGGCACCGTGAGGGTCAAGGTTGCCCGCGCCCAAGCTGACCAGCCCGTCCTCAACGCCCAGCCGGAATACGAAGACTGTGCGGCTCTGGCTCGAAAACATCAGCACCCCTGGCAGGAGATCCACCGCACCGCTCTGCAAACCTGGCACCATCAGGCGGCTTCGGGGTAGTTCTTAATGATGAGCCATCCCATTAGGACTTACGCAAAACATGCGTCATCCGAAGTGAATGCGTTGATGGTGTGGCTGCGACGCGGCCACACCATCACCAAACGGCGTAAGTCTTGCCCATTCAAGATTCGATTGAGAGGTTCGAGGTTGCCCGATGCATGAAACGGATATGACCAAAGCACTGATTCTGACGGTGCGGGATTGGTGGGAGTCGCAACCAGAAAAACGAGCGATCGCCAAAGTCCATCTCACGGTGGGCAAGTTCACCTGCGTCGAACCTGCTAGTCTGCAATTTGCCTTTGAGGTACAAACCCGCAATACATTTCTGCAAGCGGCCACCCTGGAAATCGAAGAGATTCCCCTGGTTGCCTTTTGCCACCGCTGCCAGCAAGAATATCTCCCCGATATCGGCATCCGCTATGCCTGCCCGACCTGCCAATCGCCGATGGAAGACATCCGCTCAGGCCGAGAGTTGAAAATCGGTCGCATCGAGTATGGGGTCGAGTGAGCGATCGCCTCGGATTTACAATTCGCCGCAAAGCAACAAACATGGGAAAATGCTCAGTGATTTTGGATGATCCAAGGCTAGGCACAGACTGTAGCGGGTTGTCCTCGTCCTAGATGGCTCGTATCCAGCCCAAACAACGGGTCGGCGACAAAAATCTATCACTTTCCCGATTCATACCTCATTATCAAACCATGCACCAAACCTTTGACGCAGCTCTCGAAATCAACCTTCTCCATGCGAATCAGGAAGGCGCTGATCATAATCGGGCGCACTTTGATGAATGGGGAATCACTTGCCTCAATATCATGAGTAGTCCAGGGGCGGGCAAGACGGTGTTGATCGAGCGCACGCTAGCCGCCTTGCGCGATCGCCTCCGCATCGCCGTGATTGAAGGGGACATGACCACTGAACTCGATGCCGATCGCCTGCGCCAGTATGGGGTTCCAGTCTTTGCCATCAACACCGGGCGATCCTGCCACCTGGACTCGCGGATGGTTGCGGGGGGCATCCATCGCTTTAGCGAGGAGCAGGATCCTACACAGTTTGACCTGGTGATTGTGGAAAATGTAGGCAATCTGGTCTGTCCGGCAGAGTTTGAGGTGGGCGAACATGCAAAGGTGGCACTGCTCAGCGTGACCGAAGGAGAAGACAAGCCGCTGAAGTATCCCGTGATGTTTCAAGAAGCCGACTGCCTGCTCGTCACCAAAATGGATCTAGCTCCCTACCTGAAGATTGATCTAGAGCGGATTGAAGCCAATGTGCGGCAGATGAATCCCCATTGCACCATCCTCCCGATATCAGCTCAGACGGGAGAGGGATTAGAGGCATGGTTTGATTGGGTGGGCACTCAACGACCGGGGCGATCGCCTGCTCCTGCCACCGAAGCTCACAGCAGCGTCAGCGCTTCCTGAATCCCACGCCGCACTGCCTCCGCAGATTTGTGCAGCGCCTTTAGGTCGCGATCGCTCAACGGCAGCTCCAGAATGGTTTCTACGCCACCACACCCTAGCCGCGCCGGAACGCCGATATACACATCCTCTAGGTAGTACTGTCCGGTAAGATAGGCCGCGACGGGGAGAAGGCGCGATCGATTGCGCAAAATGGTTTCCACCATCAAGCAGGTGGCCGAGGCTGGGGCATAGTAGGCTCCCCCTGTCTTCATCAACTCGACGATTTCGGCTCCGGCGGTACGCGTGCGCTCGACTAGGCGATCGATGGTTGCAGCATCCAGCAGTTCGGTAATGGGAATGCCGTTGACCGTGCAGTAGTGGGGCAGGGGAACCATCAAGTCGCCGTGGCTTCCCAGCACCATGGCATCGACATCGGAGGTTGAAACCCCCAGTTCTAACGAAATGAACGTCTGGAAGCGAGCCGAGTCAAGAATACCCGCCATGCCCATGACGCGCTCGGGTGGCAGTCCCGAGGCTTTCCAGGCAAGATAGGTCATCACATCCAGCGGATTGGTCACCACGATGAAGAGGGCTTGGGGGGAATAGGCGATCGCCTGTCGGATCGCCTGTAATACAATGCCTCCGTTCATCCTCAGCAAGTCATCGCGGCTCATGCCGGGTTTGCGCGGAAAGCCAGCGGTAATCACCACAATGTCAGATCCGACAGTGTCCGCATAATCCGATGTGCCTCGCAGGCGGCGATCATGCGACTCCAGACCCCGTGCCTCCATCAAATCCAGCGCCACCCCCTGGGACCACCCATCCAGAATATCCAGCAGCACAACATCGGCTAAATTCTTTTCAGCAATGCGCTGGGCGAGGGTGCTACCCACATGTCCAGCCCCAATAACCGTGACCTGGACGGGTTTGCAGATCGGCGTAGCAGGAGGCGTGAGGCTCATAGCTCTGAACCAAGAAAAACAGCGACGAAACGGGAGGAATAGACGTTCACTCCCCTCTCTTTCTACGATAAGGAGCGAGCACCCTCATCCTCCACAACTGCCGAAATTCTTTAAGAAATAGGACTTACGCATTTGCTACGAAGAACCAAAGCAATCTGATGATTTTTGGGGCGCAGTGCACCCCAAAAATCATCAGATTGCTTTGGTTCTGAGAAATTGAGCCCCTACTCAAACTTTTCGAGTTGATCCGCCCGCAGCCAAAATGCTGGGGTGGGAACATGCCCAAACTTTACGAACATGTAGTCGCCTTTTGTATCCAGTATTTCGCCTTTTGTATCAAACACATAGGCGGGCAAACGAGCATCGCTAGCCGATGCTTCCACGCTTCCTTCGTACTTCTCGCGCACGACTCGCACCAAATCGCCTTTCTTCACAGCCATTGCCTTCTTGTTGCCTCCAACTGCTTGATTTATATCCTTTCCAGCATTGTAGAGCGTTGGGGAAGCGCTAAAGGTTTTGGCTTACTGATGGAATCTATTGGTGCTGAGGGGCAGTAGATTTGAGCCACCCCTATTACTGAATGCCCACTTATGCAGAAATAGCGAAATTCCATGCACTATCTGCATCAACTGACAGAATATGTCCACTACGAACCTACTGTAGTCCTAGCTTTGGGGTAGCTATAGAAAACACCGGAACGGTCTTTGTTCTTGCACCCCCACCCTTATGCCACAGCACTCCATTCCGCTCAAGCCCGATTCTAATGACGGCCAGCGATCGCCAAGCCCCCCGCGAACCGCATCAGAAAGCCAACTAACAACAGCTCTCAACGGCTTGATCAATGGAGATTTTCAGCATCGCTGGCAGGCGGTCAAGCAGCTTCCTGACGTTGGCGAGGCGGCGATCGCGCCTCTACTCGACCTCTTGCAAGACGAGGAAATGGACTGGGAAGTGCGCTGGTTTGCGGCGCGTGCGCTGGGGCACTTTCAGCAACCCCATGTCTTGGAAGCCTTGCTCAACCTGCTGACCACAACCTCGGATGAGGAATTGCAGGCAACCGCCGCCGCCGCCTTGGGGCAATTTGGAGCGGCTGGTATTGACCCATTGACACAGTTGATGCAGCAACCCGGTCAGCGCTTGCTGGCGATAAAAACCCTAGCGAGCATCCGCCATCCCGATATCCTGCCTCCGCTCCTGGCCGCCGTGACCGATACCCATGTAGCCGTACGAGCTATGGCGATCGCCACCTTAGGCAACCTGCAAAGCTCCCACCAATCCGATGCCGTGGTCAATGCCCTCTTGCAAGCCCTACAGGATCCAGACACCACCGTACGCCAGGAAGCCGTGACGGCATTGGGACGCTGGGCCGAGCAACAGAACACGCCCGAATTGGTGCATGCGCTGGTGCCCTGTCTGTGGGATCTGTCGCTACCCGTTTGTCAGACAACCGCTCGAACCTTGGGGCGGCTGGGAACACAACCAGCGATCGCGGCTATGGCTCAGGTCTTGCACGCGCCTCATACCCCAGAACCCCTACAAATTGCCCTGATACAAGGACTCGGGTGGCATCCCCAGACAGCGAGTTTGAATGCGCTGATCGCAGCCTGGGAGAATGCCCCTCAGAGGGTGCGGCTTGAAATCATCGACGTGCTAGGACGGATGGCATCGACACCCTTGCAGCAAGCGGCAGGCAATGCCCTGTGCAATTGGGTGCGATCGCTTCTGCAAACCCCTCAGGCAGCAGACCTGAAGCAAGCGCTCGCCTTAGCATTGGGGCAAGTGCAGGTCGAGGGAGCGCAATCACTCCTGGAACACCTTCGTCAAGATACAGATGAACGCGTACAGATTTATGCCGATGCGGCTCTCCGCCAACTCGCTCGATAGTCTGTTTCGCAGCTTTTGATACGAACTGACCTATCTATCTCTGTCAGGATTAACCATAAACTTTTTCCTTTGTTAGACCGGAGAGTCATGCGCCTGGAGCAACTAGAAGCATTTTTAGCAGTCGCAGAGACGGGCAGCTTTCAGGCAGCAGCAAAGCGCTGTGGGGTTACGCAATCGACCGTGAGTCGCCAGGTGCAAAGTCTGGAGTCGGAGTTGGATGCGGTCCTATTCCATCGCACAGCGCAGATCAAGTTGACGGTGGCAGGGGATGTATTGCTTCCCCGTGCTCGTCGCATCAGCCAGGACTGGCAACAGGCAACGAATGAGATCGCTGACCTAATGGCCGGGAAACAGCCGGAGCTTTGTGTGGCCGCTATCCACTCCGTCTGCGCTTACCTGCTGCCCACAGTGCTCCAACAGTTTTGTCAGGACTATCCCCAGGTGCAGATGCGGGTAACGGCATTGGGGAGCGATCGCGCCCTCAAAGTATTGCGCGATGGCTTGGTCGATATTGTTATCGTGATGGATAATCCCCGCCTTACCATCAGTACCGACATGCATGTCCAGACCCTCTACGAAGAACCCGTTGAGGTATTGATGGCCGCCGATCACCCCCTCACCCAATTCGAGACCGTTCCCTGGGACGCCCTCACCCGTTATCCCCAGGTCGTGTTCAAGGATGGCTATGGCATGCAACGCCTGGTGCAAGACCAGTTCGACCGCTGTGGGCAGACTCTGCAAGCCGCGCTGGAACTCAACACCCTGGATGCATTTCGGGGGGTTGTGCGACAGGGAAATTTGATTGCCCTGCTCCCCAAATCGGCTCTTATGGAAAATCGGGGAGATGCATCCCTCGCCGTGCGTCCGATCCAAGACCCCGTTATCACGCGGCGGGTAGTCGTCGCAACCACTTGCGATCGCATGAACATCCCCCCGATTCAGCATTTCTTCTCGTTGGTACAGGCCCAGGGAGAACAGGCACTCTTATCTCCCGACCCACTGCCCTTAATGGCGCTCAATGCAGGTCGCCCATAGGCAACAGATTTCCTCCGTTGCGTCATGAATTGAATTCATGAATCCAGAATGAGTACAGAATTTCGTGATCTCCTTAAAAAAGTTGGCAGCGGTAGTCATACCTCCAAGCCTCTGACGCGCGAAGAGGCCGCGATCGCCGGACGGCTGATGCTGAACCAGACCGCAACCCCCGCGCAGATTGGCGCTTTTCTCATTGCCCACCGCATCAAACGCCCGGTTCCTGCAGAATTGGCCGGCTTGCTAGACGCTTATGCCGACCTGGGGCCGATTTTGCCACCGATTCAACATCCCCACCCGCTGGTTGTGCTGGGTTGTCCCTACGATGGGCGATCGCGCACCGCTCCCGTTACTCCAATCACGGCTCTGATGCTGGCGGCGGCGAATGTGCCAACGCTGCTGCATGGGGGCGATCGCATGCCCACAAAGTATGGACTCCCCTTTGTGGACATCTGGCAGCACTGGGGATTGCCCCTAGATCAGCTAAATCTAGTTCAGGTTCATACCCTGCTCCAGCGCACCCATTTTGGCTTTGTGCATTTACCCCGTCATTTTCCTGCTGCCCATGCCTTAGTGGCCTACCGCGAAGAGATTGGCAAACGGCCTCCCCTGGCCACCATCGAACTCATGTGGTGTCCCTACGAAGGCAATGCCCATGTGGTCAGCGGCTTTGTCCATCCCCCCACCGAAGTGCTGGCGCGAGAAACCTTTGCCCTGCAAAACCAGACGAGTTTCACCACGGTCAAGGGCATGGAAGGGAGCTGTGATCTGCCGTTCAGCCGCACTGCCATCATTGGTATGGCGCAACCCGATGGCCACTTCGAGCGTCTGTTGCTGCATCCCAATGACTATGGGTTTGGCAACAAGGATGTGCCGATGGGAACAGAAACAGACTATCTGGAACAACTCTCCGCCGTGCTGCTTGGCAAACCCGACCCACTAACGGAAACAGCCATCTGGAACGGTGGGTTCTACCTGTGGCGCTTCGGCGTTTGCAACACAATCGAAGAAGGCTTTGGCAAAGCCAAAGATCTACTCAGCAGTGGCGCAGTCGAAGCTAAACTCGCAGAGGTCAAAGCAGCGCTTCACCCTTGAAGCCTTGGCGATAAAGTCACGGCGTAACATTCAGGTTCAGCGCGTTTTTTGCACGCTCTCCCAATCTTCGGGGGTGTTGCAGTTGAACAAAACATCATCCCCAGTAACGGGAATAGGCTGAGCAGGCAATATTTCCAGCCATTTCTGAAAGCTGCGATCGCCCCCTTCCACAAACGCTTCCAACGATTCCAAACAGTCTCGTCGATAGAAACCGCAGAGTGGTTCCCAGCCCTGGGACACATGAGGAACATAGGCCAGCGCCGTATCTGGCAGCGTCGCCAAGTCCTGACGCCAGCGTTCCAATACCGACTGCTGTAACCGAGGCAAGTCGCAGGCCAATAGCAAAATCCATTCCGCCTGTTGCTGTGGGAGCGCATGTAGAAACCCCATCAGCGGCCCAGCGGATTGCTCGCCCGGAACGGTCGGTTCTGGAATCAGGGTAATGGTAGGCGACAGCTCAGAACGATAGCGATCGCCCCACGGCGTCACCACCGAGACCGCTTCGCAAACGGCTGCGGCGATATGGCAAGTGCGCTGCAACAGGGTTTCATCCCCCAACTTCAGCAACGCTTTGTCGGTTCCCATGCGACGACTTTTGCCCCCGGCCAACACGATTGCCGCTAGAAAAGGGTTGGAATTTGGCATAATTCATCCATCTCGATGAGGCGTTCTAGCAATCTGGTTTTGGTTGTCATGGGAATGGAGATTGACCACTACCCAATCAGATGACAGCGGATTCTAGCATTTGAATGGTGCCGCGATCGCTCTCCACAGCAACCCTTGTGCCAATCGGTAAGGTGAGCATCGGCTCGATATGGCCAATCATGGCACCATACCAGGCGGGAATGCCGAGGGGTTCGATATGCCCCCAGATGACTTCCTCCAGGGTAAGGGAACCAAATCCTCCGGCAGGATTGCAGCGGACGCATTGCCCAAACACAAAGCCCGCCAATTGGTCGAACACCCCGGCGAGCCGGAGATGGGTCATGAGGCGATCGATGCGGTAGGTTTCTTCGCCCACATCTTCGAGGAAGAGGATTGCGCCTTCCAGGTTGGGCATGTAGGGCGAACCGACGATGCCTGAGAGAACAGTGAGGTTGCCGCCAAACAGCCGCCCTTCGGCACGACCGGGGATAATGGTCTGGAGGCGAAAGCGGGTATTCATCAGGCGATCGCCATCATCCCCAGCCTGCTGATTGCGAAAGGTCAAGGATTCTCCAGAAAAGAGCACCTGCCGAAAGGGTTCGGTCTGGTCGGGTCGCCATGCGGTCAATCCATTCGGCCCGTGAAAGGTGACCAGCCCCGTCTGCGCATGAATGCCAAGCAACAGGGAGGTAATGTCGCTGAAGCCAACAAGAATTTTGGGATTGGCGCGGATGGTGTCGTAGTCGAGCAGTGGCAGCAGACGGCTACTGCCCCATCCCCCCGTAATGGGTAGCAGCGCTGCAATCGAGGTGTCGGCGAAACTTTGGTTGATGTCGGCGGCTCGTTGCTCATCGGTTCCTGCCAGCGATCCGTAGCGCGCTTGCGCATGGGGCATCAGCACAGGCTCTAGCCCTAAGCCCCGCACCGCATCGACCACAATATCCACCTGCTCTTGAAGAAACGTCGCAGAGGCAGGGCTAACGATGGCAACGCGATCGCCCTCCTGCAGTCGCGGGGGTTTGACCACATCCGTTGCTGCTTGCCCAGGGCGAGGGTGCAGTAATGGCAGCAGGGACGTGGCGATCGCAGCGGTCAAAAAATGCCGACGGTGCATTTGGATGGTTTCTCAAATGATTTCTCGAAAATACGATGGCTGAACACATCTGTGTTGCGCCTTCACAATGATAATTGTGACCGTAAGAAACGATGACCATAACGAAATTATGCTAGAAGCTGCGAGCCTAATATGGGAAATTTCCTCAAACGATCGTGGACTGTCATTTGCATTGTTTGTATTGTCACGACTGTATTTGGATGCATAAGCAATGATCGATCTCAAGAAGATCTAACGGCTCCGGTGTCTGATGCCGTTGAGGTTTCATCCTCTGAACTTGCTCATTCAGTGTGTCCAATCCCGCCTCTCGGCTACGAGCAAATTCCCGGTTACGAACCCGATAGTGTCGATCCATCCCAATCGGATCAATTGCTCGCAATTATTTCCCCAACGCTAGAAGGCAACCCAAGCTTTTATATGGGGCTTTTGCAGCAACCCGTCAGATTTTGCGGCATCGCGAACGGCAATATTGTAAGAGTCGAACTCTTAGCCAGTGGTGCCTATGTTTATGAAGTGACCGATCCAGATCCAGCCGAACCAGAATTACGGCTTGGAGACGCACCGGTTGAAAATGGCGTCTGGTTTTTTGACTATGATTTCGGAGAGGTCGGACGACGGCAGATCATTGCCAATGGGTATGATGCCGACAATGCGTTGGTTGCGACGACTGGATCAATCTTGATTACCTTGGCTGAGCCCAATCCTGGCTGAAGTCTAACGATTGGCAAAAATGCAGAGCGAATCCTTCAAGGGACACCAGCAGCTGAACAAAATTTTGGGGCAGTGGTCCAGACTGCCAATAACCCCAAAGACCGCTGATCTGGCCCTACCAATTGTGAGTTTTGTTCTACGCCTCCATGGGCGGCTCGATCGCCCCCATAAAGGTCACCCGTCCTACATGACTCGGCGCAAACACCACATCCGTCAAATCCGCATTGCGAAACGATGTCCCGCCGAAAGTATCGATGCGATCGCCCAAGCAAAGACTCCACCGCCAAGTCAAGAGCAAGTACCCCAACGTCAACCCGCTAAAGACAATCCCGACCCAGTGCTGCCCGGTGATTCCCGCGATCGCGGTCGTCCCTAGCAAAAACACTGCTCCGCTCGAAACCATCACACTGGCGGTGATCAGCGCAACCGACCCACTGCTATTAGCCCCCCATCGGTTCAGCCCATAGCCTATCGCCGCACCTATGATTGCTCCCAGACTGGCGGGCACCAGCGCCTCTCCAAAGGCACTCCCTCCATAGAAAAAACCAAGCAATGCCCCCGAGCAGCTACTGCCCACGCCAATCGCTAGTCGAGGCGATCGCGGCCATGCCAAACTCCCCAATCCTGTCACCATCAGCACCACATGCAGCACCATCACCAAAACCCCAAACCGACCAAGAAACGGTTGTCCCAGGGCTGAAAAAATGAGTCGAGTCACGGCATGGCCCGTTACCAGAACCGCGATCGCGATCGCCAAACTCAATATTAGCCATTGGCGGCGCGATCGCCCCAGTTCAACTCCCTGCAAATTTGCTCCGCGCAAAATCGCCCCTTGAAAATCACAGCCCCGCAGATTGGCACCGCTAAAATCTGCCCCGGTCAAATCTTGGCCGCGAAACGATCGATTTTGTAAATTGGGAGAGCGCTTCATTAGGTCAATGGATGAAACAGCAGCACCATAAGCGATATCGAAAACTGAGCCTTGCCATCTTAATCGCAACCCTGCTACCGCTGATCCTATACGCGATGCTAGCGTTCCAGCGACCTCCCCGTGTAGAGCTGAGCCAAACACTGTTTGCAGGCATCACCTATCAGCGTCAGATCCGCAACACCCCCCGCGCCATCGTCATCCACATCGTACATGTAGATCTGACCGCACCTGGCATTCGCGTGATTGTGTCGCCCAGTGTGGACGACCGCCCAGCCAACCCCACAGGCCCATCCCGAGAAACGATCGCCCAAACCACCACTGAATTTTTATCAACCGCTCAGCTTCAAATCGCCACCAACGGGAGCTTCTTTTACCCATTTGAGGAGAAATCTCCCTGGAGTTACTCCCCGCACAGTGGCGATCGCACCCATGTCCTTGGCCAAACCATCGCGTCAGGCATCCCCTATGCCAGCCCCCAAGATGATTGGTATCCCTTGTGCATCCTAGCCCCTCAGCGAGTGCTAATTTCCAGTCAAACCGCCTGCCCTGAAAACACTGAATTTGCCGTATCTGGGTTACCGCTGTTGCTGAGCGATGGGCAAGTAGCCTTGCCAGAGGATTTTGGCCGAAATGCCCTTGAATCCTACGCTCGCCTCGTTGCCGCCACCAACGCCACCGGAACCGAACTTTGGCTGGTTGCGGTTGACGGCAAACAGCCTTTCTACAGCGAAGGCATGACCTTGCCTGAAGTCATCGAACTGCTACAGAGCTTAGGGGCAACCGATGCGTTGAACTTAGATGGCGGCGGTTCTACAACTCTGGTACAGGCAACTCCCAATGGATCCAAAGTGCTCAACGCACCTATCCATACAAAATTTCCCATGCGAGAACGTCCCGTTGCCAATCATCTGGGGATCTATGCTCAGCCATTAGAGTGAAACTCACAGCCAGAACGGTCGAGGATTGGTCTAGACTGATGGCTGAGATCTATACATTCATTGCTCATCAAGAAGGAATCCCTGGTCATGCGATTGTCGCAAATGTTGTTTGTTACCCTGCGCGAAGATCCAGCAGAGGCGGAAATTCCCAGCCATAAGCTGTTATTGCGGGCGGGTTACATTCGGCGAATCGCTAGCGGCATCTATGCATACCTGCCGTTTATGTGGCGAGTCTTGCAAAAGGTCTCGCAGATTGTGCGCGAAGAAATGAACGCGACCGGGGCGCAGGAATGTTTGTTGCCGCAGATGCAGCCTGCGGAGTTGTGGCAAGAGTCGGGGCGGTGGGAGACCTACACCAAAGCCGAAGGCATTATGTTTGCCCTGACGGATCGGCAGCAGCGTGAAGTGGCGTTGGGGCCAACCCATGAGGAAGTGATTACAGCGATCGCCCGCGACATGATACGCTCGTACCGTCAGTTGCCACTGCATTTATACCAGATGCAGACCAAGTTTCGCGACGAGATCCGCCCCCGGTTTGGGCTGATGCGGGGGCGCGAGTTCATCATGAAAGATGGCTACTCGTTCCATGTGGATGAGGCCAGCTTGAAAGAGACTTATGCCGATATGGATGTGGCCTATCGCAACATGTTTCGGCGCTGCGGGCTGCGCTTCTTGCCTGTGGAAGCAGATTCGGGGGCGATCGGCGGGTCCGGCTCCCAGGAATTTATGGTGCTGGCGGATGCCGGGGAAGATGAGGTGCTGTTTACCGAGGACGGCAACTATTCTGCCAATGTGGAAAAGGCTGTATCGCTGCCCCCCGACGCTGAGCCCTCGTCTTACACGAAATATGAAAAGCTGGACACTCCCAATACTCCGACAATCGACTCTCTGGTGAAATTTCTCGACTGTTCGCCAACGCAAATCCTCAAGAATGTGCTGTATCAAGCCGTGTTAGACAACGGGCTGACGGTGCTGGTGCTAATAAGCATTCGCGGCGACCAGGATGTGAATGATGTCAAGCTAACCAACGAGCTGACGAAACTAGCGAGCGACTTTGGGGCAACGACGGTGCTGGCACTGGCAGTTCCCGATGCAGAGGCTCAGGCGAAATGGGCGGCAAAGCCACTCCCGTTAGGCTACATCAATGCTGGCATCGAAGACGCCTACATCGCCAAGGTGGATAAGGTCCATCCCAAATTTCTGCGCATAGTCGACCAAACGGCAGTGGATTTGCAGAATTTCGTGACCGGGTCGAACGAGTCGGGTTACCACGTCGTTGGGGCTAATTGGGATGTGCAATATCCCAAACCGAAGCTTGTAATGGATGTACGAACAGCAAAAGTGGGCGATCGCTCCCTGCATGATCCCAACCAAACGCTGCAAAGTGCCCGTGGCATCGAGGTAGGACACATCTTCCAACTCGGGTCCAAGTATTCCCAAAAGCTAGGCGCAACCTACACCAACGAGCAGGGTGAGGAAGTGCCCCTGGTGATGGGCTGCTACGGCGTTGGCGTCTCTCGACTGGCTCAGTCAGCGGTGGAGCAAAATCACGACGCAAACGGCATTGTGTGGCCTGTGGCGATCGCCCCCTACCACGCCATCGTTGTCGTCCCCAATATCAAAGATGAGAACCAGATGGCCGCAGCGGAGAAACTCTACACCGAGCTAAATGCGGCGGGTGTCGAGACGTTGCTGGATGACCGAGATGAACGCGCCGGGGTGAAGTTCAAAGACTCTGAACTGGTGGGCATTCCTTTCCGAGTCGTGACTGGGCGATCGCTCAAAGACGGCAAAATCGAGGTGGTGAAACGCGCTACGAAAGACTCCCAGGATATTGCCCTGGGTGATGTCGTTTCGACCCTAAAGCAATGGGTGGATGAGGCGATCGAACAATAAGAAAAACCTGTGTGGATAGCTTTCGCATCCACACAGGTCAAAGCAAATGGAATCAGAATCTCAGGCAGGCCGTAGTTGTCAGATACCACAGCCTTGCGGCAATCTTTCAACTGTCGCTATTGGGCATGGGCCTCAAACTTATGGGCATAGGCTTGTAACAGCGTGCTGACTTGGCTCAACACCTCGTCGTTGGAGTTCTTGCCCAATACTTGGCGATCGGGGAAGAATTCTGGCTGATCCAGGCCGCGAGCAATGCCTTCGCTCACTTGCTGAGCAATCAAGCTGCTCAGTTCTTCTTTAGCACGGCCCCGTTGGTAATCCGCCCCTTCTTCTGTAGTTGCATAGAGGGGAGGCAGACGGTTCAGGGCATAGGCAGCGATATCACCCAGATCCAGCGTGCAGTCGCTGGTCGCTTCAATCTCAGCCACACGGGCGATCGCCTCGGTCAAGACCAACTCTTCCATAACGTTAATAAACTGCTTACGGGGAACTGCAACGACTTCCCCTGTTAGCAAAGCGCCCATCAGACGATCTAACGCCATGTATTCCTCAATGGAAAGTTCAGAAGCGGTGTCACAGATCCGCCCCACCTCTGCCTCCATCGCTGGCGTCAAATAGCCATCTTGCAGGGCTTGTTCTACAATTCGTTCGATACTCATAGGTTAGTTTTGCTCCACCACAGGTAGCCACAGGGTAGTGCCTGCATTGTCCTAGCTTAGCCTTCCCACAAAATGCAGGACTGTACCACCATCCAAACAATCAATTTTTTTAACAAACGGTCGTATAATCCTGAGACAGAGCCGATTCACCTTGCCATTTCATGACAAGCGCGGGAGAGGGCGAACGACCATGTTTGTCATGAATCGGGCGCGAAGGCGTTGGCGATCGAACAAACCCTTTTGATGAGATCATTAGAGATTGCCGTCGATAGGCCGTCGATGGATCGCATCGCCATGAAAATGCCTAAGCTTGCGGGTCTAACCTTGACGGCTACAGCGCTAACGGCTCAGGCGATCGCTTGGAATAAAAGCAATCGAGTGCGCCATTGAGGGGACGTTACGCCTAACTAACCGCACTTTACGGCAGGTACATCTCTCGCAGAAATCTTCTTCAATTAGGGCTTGCGTAAGACTTGCGTCATGCTGAGTGGATTCGCTGATGGTGTGACCGCGTTGCGGCCACACCATCAGCGAAAAGCGTAAGGCCGTTAGACGTCAAAGACGTATTATTCAAAGCCTTGGTTGCGCCAGGGGACGGGATCAACCGCTTTCCCATTAACGAATAGTCCCCAGTGGAGGTTCGGGCCGGTTGCCAGTCCGGTTGCGCCGATGCCACCAATGACTTGTCCCTGCTGAATGCGATCGCCTTCCTGCACATCAATGCGGCTGAGGTGGATGAAGACACTGCCAACGCCCTGCCCATGGTCGATCGCCACCGTGTTGCCATTCACCCGGAATCCATCCGACACGCGTCCGACAACGACAACTCGACCCGCCGCTGGGGAATAGATAGACGCTCCAGTCCCTCCGGCATAGTCCACACCCCGGTGGTAATAGTTTTCGGCAAAGACACCGTTGTAGTAGCGGCGAATGCCATATTCAGAGGTTACGCGGCCATCAGCGGGGCGCGCCAAGGGGCCATTCCAAAACTTGTCTGGAGTCGCCATTTCCCGAAACTCTCGCAGGCGTTGGAGCTCATAGTCGGTAGCGCTGGTGCTGGTACCGCTGCCGACCCGAATGCGCTGGGTACTAAAGGAACGGTTGCGCAACTCAACCGCAAATCGGCGAGCTTCGCCATTTAGGGTAAAGCCAATCTCCTTACGTCCCGGTCGATCCAGCGGTGTCGTCGGCAACAGGGCACGGTAGCGATTCTCGCCCACTTCATAGCTCGGGTAGGTCGCCCCGTCATACTCAATGCTGGGCGCTTTGCCGTCTTCGGTCTGCAATGTGACGGAAATGGTGTCGCCTAACTGCGGGCTACTGGGAGTGATGATGACATTCTGGGCTTGGGCTGGACTGAGGAGCATGACGGTGAGGGCGATCGCCCCGATCACGCTTGCCATCCACCAACGTTTCCGGAATATCGGCTGTAGCGCAGACGCAAACCGTTGCCAAACCAAACGAACCAAAGCGCGTTGACGATTCATAAGGGGGAGTAGAAAACGGGACAGTTGGCAAAACCCTATCATTTTTTTTCTGAAAATCGCCTCTAGTTATACTAATTCGCTAAGAATCCACTACAGATATTTTTTTGAAAGCCGCGCAGCGCGCGGCTTTCAAAAAAATATCTGGTTCGGTTTTCGTTGAATTGGTATTATTCAGAACCGATACCCATGCACCAGAAACTCATTCTGGATCATTTTCTAAAACTCCTATTGTGCAAGGATTTTAGAAAATGATCCGAGTCTTGCCTCCCACAGGCTTGATACGACGTAACCTGCATAATCCTGACTCAATCTGTTGATGGTGTGGCACGTCATCCACAATCAACAAAAAGCAATTGCCCCTACCCTCCAATGTGGAGGCTACCCGTGTCGCCATCTAGAAGAGCGGGAATACCGACGGGGAGGGCGGCATTGGCACCGTCATGGCCAAAGGGGACATCAACAACCAAGGGAATACCAAGGTCGGCGAGGCGATCGCGCAACACACCTTCGACTGAGAAGCTGGGAATGCCTTCAGGGGAGTCGCACTGGCTGAAGCGCCCCAGGACAATGCCTCTAACCTTGGCCAGTGCACCGCTGAGCCGCCATTGGGTCAGCATGCGATCGATGCGATAGGGCGCTTCGGTAACATCTTCAAGCGCCAGGATAACGCCCTCCAGACTGGGTTGGATGGGGGTGTGTAGCAGGTGAGTGGCCAGGGTGAGGTTGGCCGGAAGTAAGAGACCTTGCGCCTGTCCGCCAATCCAGGATTTGCCCTGCAAGGGGGGCAGAGATTTGCCCTGCACCCAGTCGAATAGGCGCTGACGAGACCAGTCTGGCTCAGTAGCAAAGGTGGTCAAGACAGAGGCATGAACCCCAGACACCCCATGCAGGCTCAGGCTCCAAAGCAGGCTGGTGATGTCGGAAAAGCCAATCAGCCACTTGTTGGGGTTGTCGCCCCAGTCCCAGTCTTCCAGCAAACGCATTCCACCATAGCCACCACGGGCGCAGAGAATCCCCCGGCTATCGGGGTCATCCCAAGCCGCCCGCAGTTGTGCCCGGCGATCGCCATCCTTCCCGGCCAGGTAGCCCCAGCGCTGGTCATATGTTTTAGGCACTTCGACCACAAAGCCCTGAGAGCGCCAACATTCAATACCTTGGTGAAACCGCTCGACTTCTCGCAAGGCTCCACTGGGAACGACGACATGCAGGCGATCGCCCGGTTGGAGCGGGCGGGGAGGACGGCAACGTTGCATAGGAATTTCACTAAAAGGATAAATAGAAATAGACGAAACAACGGCTAGAGGAGCCTCAGACAAAAAAATTTAAGTATGAGGAGTAGATGCCGATCGATCCGCGACACTCGCGGCTCAGCATTGAAAGCCAAAGCCTCTGAAGATTATCCATGAAAGCTTTTTTCCTTAACCAACAGGTTGCTTCACAGACTGGAATACACCCATAGCGATCGCCCGCGCCATTTGCTCCTGAAACGTCGGATTCACTAATCTAGCAGCGTCCTGGGCTCCCGTAACAAACCCCGTCTCCACCAGGGTTGCAGGCATGGAAGTGTTTCGTAGAACAAAGAAATTGGCTGTTTTGACACCCCGATCTACGACCTGAAGCGATTGAGTAATGCTGTTTTGGATGGCCGTTGCAATTTTCTCCCCCGCTTCGGACCCTGGATAGTGATAGGTTTCTGCGCCGTTGATGTTCGGACGATCCAAGCCCGCAGAATTGGCATGAATGCTGACAAAGGCGGCGGCATTGACCTGTTCGGCGATCGCGACCCGATCTTCCAAAGCCAGGGTGCGTTCATCGTTACGGGTGAGCGCAACCCGCAGCTTGAGGCTCCCCAATACACGAGCTGTTTCTAGCGCGATCGCCAGATTCACATCAGTTTCCTTCAGATTGTTAATGCCGATAGCTCCAGGATCGCGGCCCCCATGCCCCGGATCAATCACAATCAGCGGCGCGGTATCGGGAGAGGGGTCACCAGGGTTGGGGTCGGTAGGATTGCTGTCGGGGTTAACGATATAGGGGGACGAGATGGCGGACGATCGCCCCCAGTAAACCAAAGACTGATAAACCATGGCAGAGACATCGGCACGGGTCGCCGGAGCGACGGAGTTGAGGCGCGCCAGATTGGGGTGATTCACCACCAGGCGATTGAGGGTAGCACTGGCAACGGCTGGGCGAGCAACGGAGGGAATGCTGGCGCGATCGCTGTAGCGATTCACCAATTCTGGATCGCCGGGGGGCAAGTCCAAACCATTCACCAGCGAGAGCAAGACTTCGATGCGCAAAATGTTTTGGTCAGGGCGAAACGTACCGTCCACATTGCCGGAGAGCAATCTACCCCGATAGGCTCGCTGAATCGCATCGGCAGCCCAGTGGTTGTCCGGCACATCTTGAAATGTCGTCGGTGGACGCTTGGGCAGCGGCATGAAGGTATTGACCAACAGGGCGGCATACTGAGCACGGTTCATGGGGTTTTCGGGACGAAAGCGCCCATCCATAAACCCGCTGATGAATTCTTGGCCAGCCAACGCCCGAATGAAGTCTTCGGCCCAGTGCCCGCCGATGTCCGAAAACGACACAGCCGCTGAGGGCGGCATGACGATATAGGGCGAGCCGATTGCCCGAGCTTGCCCTGTAACCACCAGGCTCTGGTAGACCATGACGGCTATCTCGGCACGGGAGATGGGCAGGCTGGGCTCGAAGCGACTGGCATCGGGATGATTGACGACAAGGCGCTTCTGGGTAGCGATCGCCACCGGAACAGAGGCATAGGTTGGAATTTCGGCACGATCGCGATAAACCGCTAGAACCTCGGGCGTTCCGCCAATCAAGGCCAGTCCATTCACCAATGACACCACCGTTTGCACCCGCGACAGCGACTCCGCTGGACGAAAGCTACCATCGGGAAATCCAGCGATAAAGCCCATCCGCTCAGCTCGGGCGATCGCCTCTGCTGCCCAAAATTCCGCTGACACATCCACAAACCCAGATGCTGCACGGCGATCGGGTAGATCAAACGCCTGAGCAATTAACGCCGCATACTGGGCACGGTTGATGGTGGCCTCTGGGCGAAAGGTGCCATCCGGATAGCCACTGATAATATTGCGTTCCACCAACGCTCGAATGAAGGCTTCGGCCCAATGACCCTGAATATCGCTCAAGGCTTGCCCGTCGGAAGGACTCGGAGGCGTCGGGGTGGGGGTT
>JADEXA010000077.1 GCA_015207365.1 Vacuolonema iberomarrocanum LEGE 07170 | reverse complement strand
CCAGGAGTTATCCAAATTTAGATAAAGCCATTGAAGAAGCCTTCGACCAGGTAACGTTAGACGACATCAAGGGATGGTTTACGCATTGCTGTTACTGTACCTCACTAGATTGAGAAACGCTATATTGCTTCTAAACAAACTCCCTCAGAGTGAGCAAGCCTTACATACCGCATATAAAGGTTCCGTAGCAGGTCTAGCTTTATTTGGAGTCTTTTTCAACTGTATCTTCTTGCTTCTAGCACTAATACCTTCTATGGAAAGTATTGATATCCTGAAGTTTATCTTATCTCTTGTCTTTTTATCTGCAACAGTCTCAGGCTTATTTCAAGGTTTAATTCAGCATCGAATTGCAAGAAGAAGATACCATGAAATATTTCGATGGTGCTCTTTTTCTATTATTAGTAGCTATTTGGGCTTAGTACTTACTTGCATAGGACTCGCTTTATGTGTCTTCTATCTCTTAGAAATAGCTCAACAATAGTTCAATTAACACGAATTCGTTATTGATGAGTTCATAAGATGCATAGTAAGGGCAATATTTACCATTAGCCTACTATTTGATCTTTAAGTTTTCAGTAGATATTGCTGATTAGCTTGAGGGAGCGACTCTTAGCTCATCGAACCGTAGAGGAGTAAACGGATAGTGCAACCCTTCACGGATGAGTAACGACAAAACGCAACGGCGGCAGATAACTTCAACATCCTGCACTAGCAGCTTGCGATCGCCCGCTGGCGTGAAGTGTTAGCCAACACCTGGGGGATTTGACAGTGCAGGAATATGTGCAAGCTCAATCCTGATTGCATCAGGATCTCGAAAGAATACCGCATAATACCCAGGTGCATAATCATACTCTGCGGGTTCATCTACAATCTCAGCGCCAATTTCGCTGAGCAGTTGGTAGAATTCGTCAACTTCTTTGCGCTCCGCTGCATGAAACGCGAGATGATGCAGTCCTGGTGCATAGTCGTAATGCCTAGATTCAATATGCTCTCCCTTCGCCTGCCATAGGTTTATAGCGGTGCCAGTTGATTGAGATTCCCATATTTCAACACCCGGAAAGCTTTCACTGTTTTCATAGCCTAGAAATTCCAGAATTGGCCGATAAAAACTCATTGAGCGTGTCAAGTCGGATACGCAGATGGCAATATGATTGACAGCTCCAAGTTGCATATACATCTCCTTACTCGACAGCTAACGATTGCACTTTCTGGATGCAAAAACCTATTCTCAATCCTACAAATAAGTTTGGCAAATTCCGGTGCAGCACAATTTTTAGGCAGCGATCGCCACTTTTCATGAAACAGCTAGAGTTGTGAGGATAAGATGTGGGGTTTCGTGTCTTAATCTAGCCTACGAGATGGTGCGATCGCCCTGCAACTTAACATCACAATCACTTCAACCAATACCTTGCAATCCGAGGGACTGCAGTTGTTGCTTTCTCACGTAGAACCCTATATCCGAATGGCTTCTGATCAATTTCAAGGCTGACGATAATCTTCTCAGCACGATTACGTGCTTTTGTTACGAGGCGTGAAACAGGATAGACGCTTAGAGACGTACCAATGACAAGAACTCTCGCCGCAGTTTGAAAATGTTGTCTTGCAACGTCATAACTTAAAACATCTTCTCCAAACCAGACTACGGCTGGGCGGAGTTGGCTGCCTTTTTCACAAGTGTCACCTATTTTGATTGGTTTATCGCCTAAATCATAAACAAGGCTTCTATCTATAGAACTACATGCTTTCGTAATCTCACCATGCACATGAATAATGTTCGTTGAGCCAGCTCGCTCATGGAGATTATCAACATTTTGTGTAATGACGACAACGTTATATTTACTTTCTAATTGAGCAATTGCTAAATGTGCCGGGTTCGGCTCTACATCCCAAACTTTTGCTCTCATCATGTTATAGAAATCAAGAACTAAGCGTGGATCTTTTTCCCACGCTTCTAGTGTTGCAACATCTTCAATTGAATATTCATGTCAAAGGCCATCAGCATCACGAAATGTCTGAAGACCACTCTCTGCGCTAATACCTGCACCAGAAAAAACAACTATTTTATCTGGTTCTATTTCTTTGGGCATTGTCTGATCTATACAATCTAAAGGTAAGAGAATTGCAAACTAGCATTCCGACTGAGCGGCTGCAAGCAACCTTTGCAGCACCATCAAGATCTCTCAATAGTCCGCTCCAGCCGGGTTGTTAAGTAGCTCGGCACGATGAAAAACCAGACTCTAAAAACCTGTGCCGCCCGCAGCGCGGGCGGCACAGGTTTTTAGGGTTTTAGGTTTAATTGCACCTGCCAACTTAGACAACAATTAAAACTAAGGAGAGTTCTCTTCATCAAAGAACACCCTGTTAACCATCGCTTGTGCTGGAATACTAGGATCTTCCATGCCCGCAGTAACGACAACAAGTTTACGACTACTGGGATCTGAAAACTCAAATCTGCAAAATCCTTCTGCAGTTCCAGAACAAGAAACAACTTCCCAATAGCCCAGATCCCAAAATATCCTGGCAGTCCCGTACTGGAGACTTGGTTCCTCCTGGGGATAAAGATGCCTTTGGGTAAGAGGTATCCATCCTTCTTTGATTAGGATTTCCCGTGCCTCGTGATAAGACAGCCCAGAAATTGCAGGGATTGCAAATTCACCACGAGACCTAGCATCCGACTCTTGCTGAACAGTAAGTTGGTTTCCTGTCCCTTGAACTATGTTGTTACCCGTCCCTTGAACGACATTACTACCTGTTCCACTCACAACAGTTTGGTTACCGTTGCTTTGAGCATTAACTGAGTTATCGTTAACTGTGTTATTTGTACCATGAATCTCTAAAGAATCATCGTCTTGTAATTCTCTGGGCATCTGAGATGCATGATCCCTTTCTGTCTCAGTGGAGGTGACAGGTTCACTCACATCTTCATTATCTCGAAATAAATCAATCCACCAGGGTGCTGTTCCACCAGCAATAAGAGCGATCAAAATTGGTACAACAAGGCTACTGGCTAATGAATTACTCTTATCCTTTTTATCTTTATCGTCGTTCATGATACTGATAGTTAGCAGGGCTTAGAATGTAACATCAATCACACTTTTATGCATGTCATATTTAACTCAGATCTGCTGGATAATCTCCTTATATTCCGTAGTCATATTTCAGTTCTACTGGATAACAACTAATTTTTCAGGAATTAAATAAAATTTTTGCTGTCTAACTAATATTCAGCGTCAGATCCGCTTGATAACACCCTTGATTTCCAAAATTATGTAGCGGTTTTGATTGATAACACCCATTTCTTCAGGGTTTATGCCGCAGCATTACTTATTACCTCCATCGTTGCGGGGTGTTATCTAGCGGATTTGATGGTTAATCCTGGAATTTGGGGGTGTTATCCATCAAATCTGCTGGATAATACCCTTAATTCCGATACTATCGAGCATCTATCTCACAGGTTAGAACCTTAAAAAACTCGATCGCTTGAGCAAGCGCGCCAGTTCATGAGGCTGCAGCACTTTAGCTTGAAAACTGAGAAGTCATAGATTCACTGTTATGGATGAAGGCAGATGAGTCTAGACGTCCTAGCAAGTAGGCACCGTCCGTCATCGACTCACTATAACCGTAACCACCAAACCTTCAGTTGGGGCGCATGGTGAGAACGCCGTAGGCATTGGGTGAGAGGAAATTTTGGGCGGCTGCTTTGAGGTCATTGACCTGAACCGATTGAATGTGTTCGGGATAGCGGATGGCAGCATCTAGCCCCCCGGTCATGACGTGATAGAAACCGTAGAGCCCTGAGCGATCGCTCGGCGACTCATTGGCAAACACAAAGCGGTTGGCGACTAGGGTTCGTACGCGCTGAAGCTCCGAGTCGGTTGCAGGGTTGTTGTGGAGATCAGCGATATGCTGGGCGATCGCCTCCTCGACGGTTTCCAGGTTTTCAGTAGGCAGTTCGACGGAGATGTAGAACAAGCCTTGGTGGTAGTAGGAAAGATTGCTGACGGCAATGCGCGATACCAACTGGCGTTCTTCCCGCAGATCTCGAATCAAGCGAGCCGTCCGTCCGCGTCCCAAAATCGATGCCAAGATATCCAAGGGATAGGTTTGCTCCAGATCCGCAATCCCTGGAACGCGCCACATCATCACCAGTCGCGCCTGTTGCAGCCCATCATCTACCATGTCGCGCCGCACGATGCCCTCGAAGGACGGTTCCGGCTCGTGATTGAGACGCGTCAAGGGCAGAGGAGAAACTTCAAACGGACGATGGGCGATCGCCTCTTCAAAACCATCGGCCACAATCTGCACCAGCTCCTCGGCAGGCAAGTTGCCAATTACTGCCGTTGTCATGGAACGGGGTTGATACCACTGGGCATGGAACTGTCGCATCTGCTCGGCTGTCAGCCCTTCGACAACCTCGGCTGGCCCTAGAACCTGACGATAATAGGGGAGACGCTCAAACCCTAGCTTCATGGCTTCGGAAAAGGTGCGGCGGCGAGGGTTATCGTGCGATCGCCGAATCTCCTCCAACACAACCATACGCTCCCGCTCAAAGGCATCGTCGGGAATCAGCGCATTGGACACAACTTCAACCTGATAGGGAGCGAGCTTGGCAAACTCCTGGGGAGAGGTGGTGATGTAGTAATGGGTGTAATCTTGGCTGGTCGCCGCATTCATCACCGCACCGCGCTCCTCGACCTGGCGCTCAAACTCGCCACTCTGGAGCCGCTGCGTCCCTTTGAAGATCATGTGCTCCAAAAAGTGCGCCATGCCGTTGATAGCGTCGGTTTCCACTGCTGAGCCCATGCCCAACCAAATATTTAAGCTAATGGCCTCGACTGGCAACTGTTCCGCAACAATCGTTAGACCATTCGGCAATTGATGGATTTGCGGAGCATTCAGGCGAGAAGACGAAGAGGATTGAAGAACAGCTGGGGTCATGAAAAATTCGAGGGGGGATATTTCATCTATCTTAACAATCCTACTCGGGATAAAAAGTGTGCTGAGAGCCTAAGTAGGACGCTAAACCTTCAGATTGTATGAGGTTTCCCAGACTCCAGGAAGATAGAACAGGGCGATCGCCCAATCTCTTAGAATACATCGCAATGCCTCAAGCAAACATCTCAAAACCCCGATAATAGAATCCAAGTCAGCGGTTAAACGTTCAGATTTCCTAGGGTTGCCCAAACTCACGAGAGCTAGATGTTGGTGCAGGTCTAGCAACGACTCTTTTATGATGGAAATATTGCGAAATGTTACAGATAGAGTGAGTTAGGCATGGGCAAAGGTCAATCATCTCAAGTACCCTCGGTGCTGGTCGTTGGGGCAGGCATTGGGGGTCTGACGACAGCCGCTCTGCTGGCTCAGCGGGGATATGATGTGCGGGTCTTTGACCAGGCGATCGTTCCGGGGGGATGCGCATCCACCTTCCGTTGCCGAGGCTTTACCTTCGATGTCGGGGCGACTCAGGTCGCCGGACTCGAACCCGATGGCATCCATCATCAGATTTTTACGGCGTTGGGCGTCGCGCTTCCGGAGGCAACGCCTTGCGACCCAGCCTGTGCGGTGTATTTGCCTGGGGAATCGCAGCCTATTTCTGTGTGGCGCGATCCCGAAAAGTGGCGATGGGAGCGGCAACAGCAGTTTCCGGGTAGCGAAGCCTTTTGGCAATTGATGGCCGATCTCTTTCGTTATAGTTGGGCGTTTCAGGCGCGGGATCCGGTGGTGCCGCCGCGCAATGCTTGGGATTTGTGGCGATCGCTCCAAGCCCTCCGTCCCGACACCCTGCTGACCGTACCCCACCTCTTCTCCACCGTTGGTCAAGCATTGCGCTGGTATGGCTTGGGGGATGACTATCGCCTCCGCACCTTTCTCGACTTGCAGCTCAAGCTCTACTCCCAGGTGAATGCTGAAGAAACGGCGTTGCTGTATGCCGCAACAGCGCTCGGGGTTTCACAGGAGCCCTATGGATTGTTTCACTTGCAGGGCAGTATGCAGGTGTTGAGCGATCGCCTTGTGGAAGCCTTGGAGAAACAGGGCGGCACCCTGCACATGCGGCACACCGTCGAGCGCATTCATGTGACCAACGGACGCGCCACAGCCCTCACGATTCGCAATCAAAAAACAGGGGAAACCTGGACAGAAACCGCCGACCATATCGTGACCAATATCCCGGTTCAAAATCTGATGACTTTGTTGGGAGAAGCCGCACCCAAGGGGTATACCCAGCGAGTTGAAACATTGCCCCCTGCTTCTGGTGCATTTGTCATTTACCTCGGCGTCACCCAGGAGGCAATTCCCGCCAACTGCCCACCCCATCTGCAATTCCTCTACAGCTACGACGGCCCCATTGGCGAAAACAACTCCCTCTTTGTCTCCGTCAGCCACCCTGGCGATGGGCGTGCGCCCGAAGGTTGTGCCACTATCACCGCGTCTTCCTTCACCGAAGCGGCGATGTGGGCAGAAGCCGAAGATTATGATGCCCTGAAACAGCAGTATGCCAAAGAGTCGATCGCCCGTCTTTCCAACTACTTCACTCTCACCCCAGATACCATCCGTCACCAAGAAGCTGCAACGCCGCGCACCTTTGCTCGGTTTACAGGGCGCGATCGCGGCATTGTCGGAGGCATTGGTCAGCGGGTTTCGACCTTTGGTCCCTTTGGTTTTGCTAATCGTACCCCCGTGGAAGGGCTGTGGCTGGTGGGCGATTCCACTCACCCCGGCGAGGGCACCGCTGGTGTGAGCTATTCTGCCCGCACGGTGGTTCAGCAGATTGAAGCGGTCACTTAGGCTGGGTGGCCGCATCTATTTGGGTGGCCGCATCTATTTCTGTGCGTTGCACCTTGACCCAGAGGGCTAGCCCGCCGCCTCGTCCCCGTGCCGCAATATAGTCCGGGGTGGCCGCAAAGAAGGCGGAGAAGGGAAGCTGGGCGATCGCCCGTTCCGCAAAGCCCTCTAGCTTCGCTGCGCCGCCGGGCAGCAACCCGCGATAGAGCGGCATGCCTAATGTCCGCAGCTCCATCTCCATGAAGTCAAAGGCAACCAGATTCTTCTTGCCCTGATAGCGGCAGCGTCCGCTCAACGTCAGGCGGGTGCCTGCCAGGGCAATTTGATTGTGGATAGTGCCCAGTCCGCTGCTATCGTCCTCGGGGAAAAAGCTAATGGACGCAGGTACTATCGGAGGAAGGTAAAAGCCAGAACGCAGTTTCACGCCACCCGACTTACGCTTTTGAACGCCTGTGGTGAAACACAAACGCCACTCTCCCTGTAGGGCTTGAAAGGGTAGCGTCAGCCGTTGTCGTTTGGCGATAGTTTCAGCTTGGAGCAACGCAGCTGTCACCCTTTCCGGTGCCGGACGGGCTTCGCGCGGCGCGGCGACTTTGCTCACCCGCTGGCGAAATGCTAGAGCAGTCTGCTGCAAGATGTCGGCGTAATTCTCAGAAGCATTTGCACGCTGCTCCAGGGTTGTCTCTGTCATGGTGCGCTCCCTTATGGCTGAGTTGGGTGGCTTACAGTAGCTCGCACTGACCATGATGCCGCATGAGGTGGTCGCATAGCACCAGCGCCATCATCGCCTCGACCATCGGCACTGCGCGGGGTAACACGCAGGGGTCATGGCGACCTTTTGCGGCGAGGATAGCGGCTTCGCCCTCGCTCGTCACGGTTTCCTGCGCTTTGCGGATGGTGGCGGTGGGTTTGAAGGCGACCCGAATCAGAATATTTTCGCCGTTGGAAATGCCACCCTGGGTACCGCCAGAGCGATTGGTTTTGGTGCGAATGTTGCCCTGCTCATCGGTGTAGAAGGCATCATTGTGTTCACTTCCGGTCAGCAACGTGCCTGCAAAACCAGACCCCAGCTCAAACCCCTTGGTTGCGGGGAGGGACATCATCCCTTTAGCCAGATCGGCTTCTAGTTTGTCAAAAACGGGTTCTCCTAAACCCTTGGGCACTTGTCGTGCCACACATTCCACCACGCCGCCAATGGAGTCCCCCTGGTCGCGCACCTGCTCAATCAGGTCGATCATGCGATCGGCGGCTTCAGCATCCGGGCAGCGGACAATGTTGCTCTCGACCTGCTCCAGCATTACGGTTTCCGGGTCGATGTTACCTTCCAAATGCTTGATGCGCTTGACATAGCCAACAACTTCCACCCCGGCAATCTGCTGCAAAATTTTCTTGGCGATCGCCCCAGCTGCCACCCGCCCGATGGTTTCTCGTGCCGAGGAGCGCCCGCCCCCCTGCCAATTGCGAATGCCATACTTCGCGTCGTAGGTGGCATCGGCATGGGACGGGCGATAGGTGGTGGCCATCTCGCTGTAGTCCTGGGGGCGTGTGTCTTTGTTGCGCACCAGGATAGTCAGAGACGTACCCAGGGTTTTGCCTTGAAAGACGCCGGAAAGAATTTCGCATTGATCGGCTTCTTTGCGGGGGGTGGTGATCTTGCTCTGCCCCGGTCGTCGCCGATCCAGCTCCACCTGAATTTCTTCTGCGGTGATGGGCAACTGCGGAGGACAACCATCAATGACAACTCCTACCCCGCCGCCATGGGACTCGCCAAAGGTCGTAATCCGAAATAGATGTCCAAAGGTACTGCCCATGATGCTCAGAAACTAGGAAATGAATAGACAATATGAGGTAGCAATGAGGGGCGATCGCTCCCATCGATTCTACCGATGGCTTTTTGCACAAGCTTGCTGCAAACGCTTGAGAAAACCTTCTACAAGCAAAGCAGCCACCTGTGTATCGCTATGCCCTGAGGAGCTGTTTGAAACGAATCAGAAAGAATTGATTTTTCCTACGAGTTAGATAGGAAAAATCGACGTTTCAAACAGGCTATTAGAGCATCCTACCGTTTTCATGAAGGAATCAATCGGCTTAGCAAACAAAAACTAGGGTTCGCGTCCAACCAACTCTGGCAGGTTCCCTGTACCGGGAAGGGCGCGCTCGGCGGCATCTGCGGTCGTAATGTGACCTAGGTAGAAAGCACCCGCCTCAATATCAATGGATTGCGCCGTTACATCTCCTTCCAGGCGCGCAGTTTTCGCCAGGATCAGGCGACCTTTTGCAACCACCCGCGCCTTCACTTCCCCTTGAATCACCAAGTTGTGGGTATGGAGCTCTGGGCCTTCGACGAGCCCCGTATGCGAGACTTCCATATCTCCCCGCACTTCAACTGTTCCGTGAATGACGCCGTCTACTCGCAGGTTTCCCTCAACATGCAAAGTACCTTGAAACTCACTTTTTTCCGTAAGGTACGTGAGTGCGCTTGTCCTATTTCGCCCAAACATAAGGTCACTCCCAGACTAATCGTTTAGGTATGTTGCGATCGCCAATCCAGATTAAACGCTCAATCCACCGGATACATCCTTCAACGCCATCACTATAGTCCAACCAAGACCCCAAGAGAACCGTAGCGTTCCCCCCATAGCCCTGCTTGGCGCTATCTGTTGTCGTTGATGCATGATCACCCGGATGGGTTCGAGCCAGACACGAGACCGAACGTTGATTGAGTCCGTTTTCGCAAGGTCGGCAAGGCTACCATCACACCCTGTTTCTGTGCCTACTCAAGAAACCCTTCTGGATTCACTGGCTCATCATTGTAATGCACCTCGTAATGCAAATGCGGTCCTGTCGATCGCCCTGTATTGCCTAACGCACCCACAAGATCACGACGGTTGATCGTATCTCCGGGTCTAACCGCCATGCTGGATAGATGGGCATACAGGGTTTTGTAGCCATACCCATGATCCACAACCACATGATAGCCGTAGCCGCGCGACATTTCGGCTTTGATGACTCGTCCGGGAGCTGTCACGTAGATGGGGGTACCACGAGGCCCAGCAAAATCTAAACCGGCATGGAATTCGCGCCCACCGCCAAAGGGGCTGCGGCGGATGCCAAACTCCGACGTCTTGCGGGCCGCCAATCCCACGGGTAGTCCACGGGGACGCGCATTTTCGCGCTCCAGGGTTTCCTCTAAAGCGGGTTCGACTTGGCGCTTGAGGCTGTCTAAAAGCGCGGGGAGTTGCCGCTCGGCTGTGTTGAGAAAGAACTCGGTGTCACGCCGGGCGATCGCCCCTCCCTGGGGCAAAAATGATTGTAACCGCGAGGGCTGGTCGGCCTCATCTTCGTCAGGCATCCCCGCGCGGCGCTGCAGGGCGTCAATTTCTTCTTCAAGGGCTTGCACCTCTTCCAAAATCTCCTGGGCTTGTCGATTCAGGGAGGTGTTTTCCTGCGTCAATTCGCTGTTCTCAGAATTCACATCATGGAACAGCCGAGCTAAGGAAACGACGGGGAAGGAAACGGCGGAAAGGAGAATCGTCGCCAGAATGAGGGGATGGATGGAGAGGGTGAAAGGTGTTTTGCCCGTCCAGGCAACAAAAATCGTAAATCGCTTCGGAATACGGCTCATAATCTTTCGCAAGTCATCGGACAGCGCAGCCGTCATTCCCTCTACCCAAGCAGCATCGACGGGCTGAACTTGGCAAAATGCGACGGGGGAAGAACCGGCTACGTGCTAAAAGCGCGTGATAGAAAATACGGATTGAAGCAACATTGGCTCCAACGTTTAGCTACTTTCCAACGGCCTAGGAACTACGAAACTGTATATTACCGGAGAATTGACAAGAAGGATTACAGGATCAACGAAATCCGTAGAAGGTTATAGACAATAGGCAAGTTTTTTTACTGTACTTGCTACTGACATGTATCACTAGAAACCCGGCGTAATCCGTGTTTTGGCTCGATTCCTTGTGATTAAATTTGCGCCGTCAGAGCAAAGTTTATCGTCGCGGATAAGGAAGATCTATCGTTTGAAAATCTGCAAAAGCTCAGTCACTGGCGAACGGCACTGCCGGTTTCTGCATCGAACCAGTGGATGGTTTCGGGCGGTAGGGCAATTTGGAGGGAATCGCCTTCCCAGGTTGCATCCGAGGGCAACAGCAAACGGAGCGTATAGGTGGTTTGCTGGGTGGCCTGAATGTGAACGCTCACTAGGTAGTGCATCCCCAGATTCTCAACCAGAAAGATTTTGCCCTCAAAGGTGTAGGTATCGCCAGGTTGTGCGCGTCGGACATGCTCGGGGCGGATGCCGAGGATGACCTGCCGAGCATGGGAGAGGGGCGGCGGAAGTGGGAAGGAGCGATCGCCCAATCGAGCTGCTCCTGCCTCACAGGGCAGGGTGAGGAAATTCATCTGGGGACTACCGACAAACCCGGCGACAAACTGGTTGGCGGGTTCCGCATAAATTTGGTGAGGGGCATCGAGCTGCTGCAAGTTGCCATCATTTAGCACCGCCACTTTGGTGGAAAGGGTCATGGCTTCAGTCTGGTCGTGGGTGACGTAGACCACAGGCGCTTGCTGCGATTCAAACAATTGCTTCAGTTCCGCACGGACGTTTTCGCGGAGCAGGGCGTCCAGGTTACTCAAGGGTTCGTCGAGCAGGAAAACTGAAGGGCGACGCACCAATGCCCGCGCCACTGCTACCCGCTGGCGCTGTCCTCCAGACAACTTGCTGGGTTTGCGCTCCATCAATGCCTCCAACCCCAAGAAGTGGCTGACTTCCCGCAATCGTTGCCGTACCTCTTCCTCTGGAATTTTGCGCAGCTTCAGCGCCGAGGCAATATTGTCGGCAACGGTCATGTGGGGGTAAAGGGCATAGCTTTGGAACACCATCGAAATGTTGCGATCGCCCGGCGGCTTGTGGGTGACATCTTCCCCTTGAATGAGCACCTGCCCCTTAGTTGGCTGCTCCAATCCAGCAATCATCCGCAACACCGTCGACTTACCACATCCCGATGGCCCCAGCAGAGTAAGAAATTCTCCCCGTTTCACGCTCAAGCTCAGGTCTTTGACGGGAACCACCGATGGGCTAAAGGTTTTGTTGAGGTGCCGCAGCTCCAGCATGGCTTGTTGCGTTTCGCTGGGGGCGATCGTGGGTGTGGGGTCTGTGCGTGTCATAGCTCGTTTGGATAATAAATTCTAAAGGAAATAGTTTGAAGGCTTCGGCTTTTGAGAGGTTTGCTGATTGTTGGCCGGGTTGCGATTTGAAAGGGCTATGTTCAATTGGCGGATAAAGGTGCATTCAACAAAATCAAGCTTGACAGGTTGGGGTCGTGTGATGGATGCGCTGTCTTTGAGGGATGAGATTCACCCCTTCACAGCACCCGATGTCAACCCGCGAATGATTTGGCGCTGGAAGAACAGCACCAAGAGCACCAGCGGCAGTGTTCCCAGCACCGTTGCAGCGGCGATCGGCCCAAAGGGAACTTCAAAAATGGATGCACCCCCCAGTTGAGATGCGGCAACAGGGATGGTTTTCATCGGTTCTGCCGTAATGAAGGTGAGGGCAAAGATAAATTCATTCCAAGCGGTAATGAAGGCCAGGATGCCGGTGGTTGCCAGGGCGGGGAGCGTGAGCGGCAAAACAATATTGAGTAGCAGGCCAACGGTGCTGTAGCCATCGACCTTGGCCGAATCTTCCAGGTCTCGGGGCAACTGTTGGAAGAAGCTCCGCATGACCAGAATGGTTAGGGGCAGGTTGATCGCCGCGTAGGGCAGAATCAGTGATAGATAGTTGTTGCCCAGATTCAAGGCCTGCACCACATTGAGCAATCCCAGAAAGAGCAGGATCGGGGGAAATAAGGTCACCACCAAAATGGCCCCGACGAGGATGCTCTCACCCTGCAATCGCAACCGCGCCAAAGCATAGGCAGCAGGGGAGCCTAACCCCAACGCCAGCACGGTAGAAAGAGTCGCGACTACAAAGCTATTCAGCATGTAGTTGAAGAAGGGTCGCCGCTCAAATAACTCCTGGTAATGCTCCAGAGTGAATTCGGAGGGGAAATAGACCGTGGGAATGGCGGCGATCGCCTCGTTGGTTTTGAACGAGGTCAGCAATTGCCAAAGGGCTGGGGCGAGGCAAAAGACAACGATCAACCCAACGCTCAGAGGCAAAGCCCACTGCTTCCAGGAGATGCTGGGCTTTGAGGGTGATGGGGTTCTGTCGAGAGGCTGGGTGGTCATGGGTCTGATGGGTATTTGCGTTTCGGATCTAAGCAGCGAAAAGCCGAATGGGCGGTTTGGACGATGGAGCTTAGCGGGCATCAGTTGCTTGGGCGCTCCCCCTGACGCGGGAGAGGAGATAGGCGGCGATCGCTACGGCCAGCACTAGCAGCAGGAAGGTGACGACCACCAGCGCTGAGCCATAGCCAAAGTCGAGGTAGCGCATCACTGTGGAGTAGATGTAGAGAGACACCATCTCGGTCGCACCGCCGGGGCCGCCCCCAGTCATGACCGCAATCAGGTCGAAGATGCCAAAGGCTTGGGCAAAGCGGAAGACCAAGGCAATCACAACCTGCGGCAACAGCAGCGGTAGCGTGATTTGCCAAAAGCTCTGCCATGCATTGGCTCCATCAATCCGGTGCGCTTCGTACAGGTCATCGGGAATGGACTGCAGCCCCGCTAGCAGCAGAATGCTAATGAAGGGCGTGGTTTTCCATACATCGGCGATGATGACCGCCACCATTGCCAGGGTTGGATTGCCCAGCCAGTTAATGCCGCTGTCAATGATTCTGAGCCGCAGCAGGAGGTCATTGACGACGCCGAACTGGTCGTTAAAAATCCAGGTCCAAGCCAGCGCGATCAGAGCGGTGGGTAACGCCCAGGGCAGGATGGCGATCGTGCGGACGATGTTGCGGCCTCGAAATGCCTGATTCAAGACCAGGGCAATGCCCAACCCCAACAAAAACTCGATGATGATGGACAGGGTGGTAAAGACAACGGAATTCCACAGACTTTGCCAAAAGCGCCCATCCTGCGCCATCCGGATATAGTTCTGAATCCCAGAAAACTGCGGCTGCAACTCCGTCCCCAGGTTTTTGGTGATAAAGCTCTGCCAGACGGCCAGCCCGATGGGATAGGCGAAAACGGCGATCAGCAACAGCAGAGCGGGAATGGTCAGCATCCAGCCAATCTGGCGATCGCGCTGCACAATCACATCTATCTTGTGGGTGACGGGAGGGCGTGCGGGGGCGCTGTTCGAGGTCATGCAACATCCTCCACGAATGGGGCGATTGATGGGGCGATTGATGGGGCGATGGGTAATTCGGGCATCGGGGCGATCGCTGGCGTAGGTTCCTCTGCCTTCACGGTTACAGTCACGGATAGGTCGGGGGAATCGGTCAACGGCGCTGGCTCCACTGGTAAGTTAGACGCTGCCAGCGGCGTCGCTGGAGAAGATATCGATCCAACGGGTTCAATCGGCTCCTCCTCCGTGGATCGATCCGCAAACCGTCCCAATAGGTTGCGCGTTTCGTTGGCCGCCGCTTGCATGGCCGCTTCGGGCGTCATCCGCCCCGACAGCGCCGAACTCAGGTAGCGTTGCAAGATGTCGGATGCTTGCGCATACTGGGCAATGTTGGGTCGCAGAACCGTATTGTCGGCCACCTCAAACAGATCCGTGAAATAGGGGTGGGTGGCGAGAATTTCGGGATCTGAGTAGAGCGATCGCAAGCTGGGCATATAGCCTTGCATGGCATTCTGTCGCTGCGCCGCTTCACTGGTGAGGAATTCCACCACACGCCAAGCTTCTTCCGGGTGCGGCGTCGAACTCACGATGCCCCAGCCCCAGCCACCGAGACAGCCTGCCCCTTCTCCTTCGGGCGTGCCAATCATTGGGCGAATGCCTACCATTCCCTGCACAGGAGACGCATCAGCATCAAGAATGGGTATCGCATAGGGCCAATTTCGCATGAAGACGGCCCCACCGCTCTGAAACAGGCGACGGGTTTCCTCTTCCTGGTACGTGGTGACCCCAGGAGGCGAAACCCCTGCATCAACGGTGTCTAGCAAAAAGCGCACCGCCTCGATCGATTCGGGCAGATCTAACCCGACCTCCAAGGTATCCGCGTCAATCCAATACCCGCCAAAGCCCGACAGCACTTCCACAAACATGGCCGCAACCCCTTCGTACTGCCGCCCTTGCCAAAGATATCCCCAGTTCACATCCGTTTCGGACTGGAGGGTCTGAGCGGCTTCCATCATGTCTGCAAAGGTTTCGGGCGGTGCTGCGCCGATGGTATCGAGTAAATCGCTGCGGTAATACAGCAAGCCAGCATCGGTTCGCCAGGGTATGCGGTAAAGTCTGTCCTCATAGCGCCCCGCCTCGACGGTGGAATCCAAAAATGCGGCCAATTGTTCATCTGACAGGCGATCGCTCAAATCCAGCAACCATCCCGCTGCCGCGAATTTTGCTGTCCACACCACATCCAAGTTGATCAAGTCGTAGGGCGATCGCCCCAACAGCAAGGCTGACGTGTTTAAATCCTCGACTAAGTTAGGGGCATTGGGGCCTTCTACCATCTGAATTCGGATATCCGGATTCTGCTCCTCGAATTCGGCAATCAGTGGCTCGAATAAGGGTGTTTCCGGGGCGAGCATGAGGAAGCTAATCACGACTGGTTGCTGGGTTAGGCTCGGCAACCCCAAAGCTAAGGTGATGGCCAAACCTAAAACCGCAAAGCTGAAAATACGGCTAAAAATTGAGGCTTTCCAGCGCCGTAGGGTATCACGGAGGCGCGCCTGCATTCGAGATAGATCAAGAACCATTTGTTATACGCAATCTCTCAACGGATAGGGAAAGCAGTGGAAGACAAACAGAAAACCACTCCACGGAAACCGCCCACCTGAGCAGATGGGCTGTTGCAGCCATCGGTTAACGGAACCTGTGAAACGGGCGATCGCTAACGGCTCCGTAGGAGGATTGTCCCAATCCACACAATCTGTGGGATTCTGCGTAATTTGAGGCAATTCTCATTTGCTATCCGAATCCTCCAGTCTGGGCAAACATACCTCGGACAAGAAGGGAGAAATGCAGAAAAAACGATCAAACGCAACATCACAGGAGGGTCTGCAATTTGAGTGGGCGATCGCTCTAGGCTCAGCCGCCTTCAAGGGCTCGGCACGGAAAAGAGATATTCCACTCGTTGCAACACCTGCTCTCAGTTGTACTGAGGTCTCAGCATAGCTGAGGAATTTGTTGACTCTAGTGATTCAGAAGAATCATTAGATCACCCATGATACGGAGTAACCGACACCTTGAGGTCGAGAATTCAGAGTTCTTAATTGACGAGACAAAAAAGGAAAACATCTGCACTCATTGATCAGGAATATTTCCCTCAAGAAATAATGCATGATAGGGATGCATAAGGACTTCAGATTGCAGACAATTCAACCCTTAATTCCCAGGACTTAAGTTCTAGAAACAAAACTTCTTCTGGGACGCAAAATAGTCCAGTCAATATCAGCGCGATCGCCCTACCAATCCGTTTGCCCGCCGGTGTTGTTGAGATAGTCTTGCAAAATGGGCATTAACCCATTGGGAACTACTTCGGCGGGGGGCAGATTAGGGTAATACAGGGTTAGCCAAGCGGCGATCGCTCCTGACGCGGCACCCACATGCCATTCGCCGTGGTGCACCCGAATCGCCGCGTTGGCGATATGGGTCGCGGCGATCGATTTGCCGCCAATCAACAAATTATCGACCCCCTGGGGAACCACCGCCTCCAATGGAATGTAGATGGGACGCACTAGGTATTCTTCGACCGATGCCCGCGCCGCTTCGCCTGTAGGACTCCAATCCCGATAGCGACACCCGTGAATGTCAATGTCGTAGTGGGTCACGGCGATCGAGGTGGCGCGAAAATCTCGCCCCTCCATGTCGTTGCGAATATCCTGTTCGCGGATCATGAATTCCTCTTGCCCGTAGGCACTCTGCCCCAGGATGCGCCGCCCCTCGCGAATGTAGGGAACCATGCTCAAGCCAGATTCGGTGCCCATCGGCCCTGCTTCACCGTACAAATAGGTGAGGGGATAATCGGACGTCGCGTGATTGTCCAGCAGCCAGCGGGCAAACATCAGCGCATGGGTCTCCCCGTGGCGTAGAGACAGCGCCGAAATGCCTCCCGTCCAGTCCTGATAATGCCCCGTCTGCACCAGCTTTTCGTGCGTCAGAATCAGCGGTGGATCCATCCAGTTCCAGTCGTTGCCCCGCGTCCAGTTCACCAGGGTAATGTCGCCAAAGGCTGGCACCCCATAGAAAGGGTCGCTGTAGGTTGTGCTCACCATACGGCGATAGTTGAAGAAGCTGCGCCCCTCAAACATGGGCATCCCTTCTAGGGAGAACACTTGCGTATGCTCGTCTTCGCCGTAAAACGATTGCACATGCTCTAGCGCAGTTCTGCTAGCGCCACCGTCATCATAGACACCCAGGGCAAACGGCAGGGTGAAAGCCTGAGTGCATTCGGGGTTATCCCAGTCGGAGGCATGGAGTTCTCCCGTGGTGGCCCAAGAGTCAGACCCAAGGCGATAGGGAACTTGTGCCCAGCCCACCAGTTCGCCTGTGTCGGTAGCATCGATCACCATCATGGACTGCCCAGGCGGCGGTTGTATCCGAATGGGGGTTTTCTCGTAGGTATCGTCTGACTCCCAGTCATACCAGGGGTTCAATTCCACCGAGAGCCGCCCTTGCGGGGAATAGGCGGGGTCGCGGGGCGTACGGCGGACAGCGTGGATGGCCGTAATCATGCGTCCGGTGTCATCAAATTCGGCCCCTTTGAAGGCCGTGGCGATCGCCCAGCGGCTCTCCGGGGAATATTGGCGAGCCGACTCCATCCACTCCTGAGCCGCTTGGGCTCCAGAGTTGGGCGGAAAACAAAGTAGCCCTACCCAGCAGCTATTGGTACTAGAAGCTGGATCTCCCACCACCCCTGTCCAGTCCGGCAAGTCTAGTGCCTGGCGCTCAATGTATTGTTTGAAGCCCTGCCAGTTTTGCGAAAAGTTTTGCAGCTTCAGCATCTCATGGGATTCATCGATCGCCGATACCCCTTGCGAGCTGACCTGCCCGCCCAGCCAGGGCGTGAGTTCAATCAAACAGGTTTGTACCCCAGCTTCCATTGCCTCTGCTGCTGCCGCAATTCCCCCTAACGATCCACCGATGATGGCGACCTCGCATTCCCAGACCTCTTCAGTCGGCGGCACATTGGCCAACTGCGGACGACCATTGGGCAGCAGAACATTAGCCGCAATGAGTTCTGCCTCCGACATCACTTGCTCCTCGTCTTCTCCCGAGGCTTCGGCAGAAGGAAGATGGGATTGATGCTCCAGGGCGCCCATCAGAAAAGCAAGGCTAGCCCCCACAAATAGGCTCGAAACAGGAATAAACCAGGCAAGATGATGCACATTTAGCGGTCGCATTACGCCGAATATTGCAGATGATATGCTGAAAACAGGAAAAATAGAGCAAAATCGGCGATTTACCCATCATGCTTCGCACGCCCGATGGGTAATCGCCCCCTTTGTCACATCGTCCGAACCCGCAGCAGAGCAATGAGTCCATTGCTCTGATCGCAGGGTGCATCTTTAGCCTGTGCCTTTGCCCTCTCAGGTTGTGAGCGGCAAAATCCTCGGTGCAGAGCTATTTCCGCGTTCTTACGATGTTCTGCCCACGCATTTTATAGACAAATCGAGAGAATGGATCATGAAATTACCCATGCACGCAATAGATAAGTTTTGGCGTAGATTCTGGCGATCTGCGTTAGTCGTGGGAGGGACGATCGCATCCTCTCTGCTGATTGCGGTGGAAAGTGCGATCGCCCAGATTTACGAGTTTGGAGACACCGGTTCTGCCGTTGCCGATATCCAGCGAGCATTAGGTATCTTTGCCGATGGCGTATATAGAGAGGGTACGGAAAGTGCTGTAATTCAATTCCAGCAGCGTCTTGGACTGGCGGTAGATGGTGTCGCAGGCCCCGAAACACTAAGAGCCCTCGACCTCGACTATCTCGTTGGCGGGGTTGGTGGCGGTGGCTTCGGCGACGAATCAACCGCCATAATCAGCACGTTCAGCGGTATTGGCGTCAACATCCGTGATGAGCCGAATGGTGTGGCCGTGGCTGGCGTTGATGATGGTACGCGGGTGCAGTTGACGGGAGACACCGCATCGGCGGGGGGACGGCAATGGTCAGAACTCGTGGGTGGCGGATGGGTCGCAACCGAATTTCTCGCCTTTGACGGAACCACGGGCGGCGGCGATTTCCCTGGCAGAGGGACGGCCATTTTGCCCACGGCCAGCTCAACCCAAGGCCCCTACATTGTTGCCGTTCCAGGAGGCAGCCGCCGGGATCTAGAACGGGCACGACAGGTTTCGCGGATTGCCCGCCTCGACACATCGAGCCAGGGCACCTTCATCAATGCCGGAGGCTACAGCAGCCGCGATGATGCAGAAGCCCTGGCTTCTTTGCTGCGCTTCAATGGCTTGGATGCCCGCGTTACCTACCGCCGTTATTACTAGGGCAAGGATTCCGCAGTTTGGTGATTTTTGGGGCGCTCTATACTTCAAAAATCATCAAACTCCTTTGGCTTTTCATGTCAAATGTATAAGTCCTATTTTTTGATATATCGGTGTGCAACCGCATTAAGCACAGCAACGGTTGTGTGGGGCGCGCCGCGCCCCACACAACCGTACTTAACTAACGCGCATAGCGCTATAAGTTGGCAGGTGCAATTAAACCTAAAACCCTAAAAACCTGTGCCGCCCGCAGCGTGGGCGGCACAGGTTTTTAGAGTCTGGTTTTTCATCGTGCCGAGCTACTTATACGTACACACAATCCTTTGTAGAAGCTAAATCTGGGGCTTGATTCCCCCTAAAAAGCTATCAGTTGAGTAGAAGTAGCTAAAAGCCTAGCCGTGAAAAGATATTGGCGATCGCTTGCAGGCCATTTCAACGCCAATAAAGATCTCAGTAAGGGGGCTGAGCCAAACACCATACCCCGCCCGCGAATAAATTGCGGGCTAATCTAAAAAGTCCCCTAAAGGGACTAAAGGGAGAAGGCTTGTATCCTTTTGGGCGGTTGAGCGGAACCCATTTTAATGGGTTTGCTTTCATTAGCCCGCAATTTATTCGCGGGTGGATCATGGCTAGAGGCTATGAGTGGAGAGAATTGTGCCAACTTCTAAATAAGGGATAGCTTCATTAGGGGGATCGTTCAAGGCTTTGCGCGAAAGCCCAAATCCACGGCAATTCGGTGAGCACAGGCAAAACCCGAAAACGCCACTGCATTTAGCCCCTGACCGGGAAAGGTGCTGTCGCCAACACAGTACAGTCCTGGCACGGCTGTGCGATTGAAGGGCATCCCTAACAACCCCAACAATTTGCGGCGGGGAATCGGCCCGTAGGTGCCGTCAATGCGCCCCAGGAAGCGGCGGTGGGTGCGAGGTGTACCTGCTTCTTGATAATCCAGCCCCGCTTCCACCCCAGGAAAGATACGTTCTAGCCGTTGCAAAATCTCGCTTGCCACCGCCTCTTTCTTTTGCTGATAGGCACTAGCAGAGAGCCCTTGCCACTCTTCCATCCAACTGCAGGTGAAGACATGGAGAATGTGGTGCCCAGGGGGAGCTAGATCCGGATCTAACAGCGTGGGAATGGAAACGAAAACCGTACCGTAGGCTGCTTCCAGGTCATCCCAATTTTCCAACAGAATATGATGGCAGTCTGTTCCAGAGGGCAACACCTCCGCCTTTATCCCCATATGCAGGCTAAAGAAGCTGGGAGACTTCTGGTAGCGTTGCTGCCACTTGGCTTCGCTGTTGGGGCGTTGCTCGCTCGAAAGAAGATGCTCGAACGTATCCCAACGGGTGGCATTGGACACAACACGCTTGGCGCGATAGGTTTCCCCAGATGCAAGGCGCACCCCGATCGCCCGTTTTCCTTCCATCAAAATTTCCACCACCCGCGATCGGTACTGGATATGACTTCCGGCTTTCTCCAGACCCTCGACAAGCTTCTGGGCGATTTGACCTACACCGCCTTTGGGATAGTTGATGCCGCCATAGTGGCGATCGCTAAACACCATCCCGGCATTGATCATCGGCGTTCGATCTGCCGGAACCACCGACCAGAAGTAGCATTCCATGTCGATGAACTTGAGCAATTCGGGATCGTGGATATAGCGGCGAGCAATATCCCCTACATTCTGCGGCAGATACTTCACCAAACCCAGACAAGCAAAAGGATGCTGGAAAAAGACCCGCGTCAAATAGCGAGGTTCTTCGAGCGACAACAACTCCATCGCATTGAGGCAGTTGAATACCCTCCAGCATTCATCGTAAAACTGACGAAGCCCTTGCTCCTCATGGGGAAAGCGAGCCGTGAGTTCTTGCAAAAACTTTTCGTAGTCCCGATGCACCTGTAGGTTCAGGTCGTTTGGCAAGTGATAGTGAACCGATACCGGATCGGGAATCGTTTCCATCTGCATCCCCACTGCATTCAGAGCGCGAGTCAACAAATTTGTGGTGCCCTGGGAGCCAAAGCCAAAAATCATGGATGCGCCCACATCAAAGCGATAGCCCTCCCGATCGAAGTAGCCCGCGCTGCCACCCGGAATCAGATAGCGCTCCAGCACCAGCACCTTTGCACCCTTGGCTGCTAACTGAGTCGCTGCCACCAGCCCCCCAATGCCAGAGCCAACCACAATCACATCAAACTCGCTGCCAGAGGGGAGCGATCGCCCTGCAGAATCCGCTGCCAATGCCGAAGAAGTCGCCGTCATGCCGTTTGGAAAAATCCGTCGTTACAACAAATGCCCGGTAATACCTGTCGCGGTGTCCTGCCCATCAAAGCAGAGCACCCATTTTCAGTGTATCGAAGCGTGAACCTCTGGCCTATAGTTCAAGCGTTAGGATGAGCATAAGTTCAATCAGCGCAACATTCTCTAGCGGCATGCTGTGGGGCGATCGCCATGACCAAAACTACCCCATCCAAAATGACCTTTGAAGACTACCTCAACTACGACGATGGTACGGATCAACACTACGAGTTGGTTGATGGAGAGTTGGTTGAAATGCCCCCGGCAAGCCCCTTAAACTCTCATATTGCAAGGTTTCTGTTCTTACAACTGGCGCGGATTTTGCCAGAAGAGCAGATTTGTTACAAGGATACAGAAATTGCTGTTTCGGGTACTCAAGTACAGGTTCGCCTCCCAGATCTGATGGTGCTTTCCCCTGAACTCGCTGCAATCCTGGGCGCATCTAAGCGGGCGACCATCTTTTTGGATATGCCGCCGCCGATGTTGGTGATGGAAGTCGTTTCTCCTGGTGCGACGAATGCCAAGCGAGATTATCGCTTCAAGCGATCGGAGTATGCCGCACGAGGCATTCCTGAATATTGGGTGATTGATCCAGATGTCGAGAAAATTACAGTATTTACCCTGGTCGATGGATTTTACGAAGAAGCCGTCTACACCGGGGCAATGCAAATCGTCTCACAACTCGATGTGCTGCAAATGACGGCAGCAGAGGTGTTGAATCGGAAGCGGAGTGTTTAACTGTCATACGTCTCGAAAGCTTGCAGGTTCGGGTTGCAATCATTCATCCCCAAACGGTTCCAAGGAAAGCACAAAGCCGGGTAACACCGTCTCACCCGATACCTCTGTGGGAAGCGATCGCACCTCCGTTTCCTTCCCCGCTCGATAAATTTCCACTTGCTGATCCTGTGGATTGATCAGCCACCCCAGCCGCACACCACTATCCAAGTATTCCTGCATCTTTTCGTGGAGGGTCGGTAGGTCGTCAGAGGCCGACCGTAGCTCCATCACAAAATCTGGCGCGATGGGGGGAAAGCGGCGACGTTGCTCGGGGGTAAGGGCATCCCAGCGCGATCGCTCAACCCAAGCTGCGTCGGGCGATCGCCGTCCCCCATTTGGCAGCTCAAATAGCGTAGACGAGCTAAAAACCTCACCCAAGTTGGCTTGCTTGTTCCATAGATACAGCTCTCCGCCAAGGCTCATTTCTCGTTTGCCACTGTCCCCCCCGACTAGACTCCTAACAATCAACACTCCCGCTGCGCTGCGTTCAATTTTCAAGTCGGGATTGTGAATACAAAGCTGGTAAAACTGCTCATCTGTCAGATGAACCTGCTGAATATCAAACTTGAGTGGCTCCGTCAGCAAAGACATGGAACACCTCCCGGAAATCCATACCGCTAATGATGGCGCAAGGATAACGACAGAGCAAAAATGAACGCTGAATTTGTTTTACTCCAATACTCTGGACAGAGTATTGTTCTTAGCGAATTGGCACAATCTGCTCAATTACCAAAACCTACTCTCAATATGGCTCCCTAAAAAAGAAATTAGGAGCTGGCTTGCCGAGCCAACTCCTACGCCGATCCTTGAGAGGAGAACACTGAGCTAAGCATATGCTTATTGAAAAATAATGTCAACACTGATGCAAATAATTCTCATTAAAAATTCGCCGATGGCGATAGAGCAAGCGAAATGGACGCAAAACGTGAACGAGCGATCTTTTTTACAGGTCTCGTTTGAGTCTTTGCTCTTTCGTTCACTGCATTTGCTATGATGTTTCTCTAGTTCACGCGGATGTGGCGGAATTGGTAGACGCGCTAGATTTAGGTTCTAGTACCGCAAGGTGTGAAGGTTCAAGTCCTTTCATCCGCATCAGTATATCGCCTCATGTTTGATCACTTTTTGACCAAAAGTGGGTAATCTCGCAGACGAGACGGGCGATCGCAAACTTGTTCGAACCAGCGTTTTTTTTACGCTATTTCAGTGCTTCCAAGCGTTGGTGGTTTGAGTTTGCACTCACGATCCTTGCCTGTTCATTCTGTCACTGTCCCGTAGGCGCGTAGCCGTGTTCGCACGAGCTTAAAAGATTTTTCTTCTGCCCGCGTTCGGCAGTGAGGTTGCCGTGTCGGTTGCCAAGGATGAAGGTGCGCCCCGTCTTTTGACCCACGATGGGGATGCATCTGTTGGACAACGCACACACCACGGAGACCTCTTCTATTCCGATGCCGATTCAGTGTCGGGCGTCGGATGGGTTTCAGCATTGGCTGAGCCAGCAAGGGGGAGTCGTGGCGATCACGACCTACCAATCGGGCAAACTAGCATTGATTGGGTGGAACGGACAACAGATGACGCTGCTCCTGCGGACCTTCCAAAAGCCCATGGGGATAGGCGTGCAGGGACGACGTTTAGCGCTAGCAACGCAGCATCAGGTGTGGCAGTTTGCCAATGCCCCCGAACTGGCAACCCATTACCTAGAACAACAACCCGGTCGCTACGATGCGCTTTATCTGCCCCGAGTGGCGCATTTTACGGGCGACTTAAATGTGCATGAGGTGGGGTATGTCGGGGAGGAGGTGTGGATTGTCAATACGCGCTTTTCTTGTCTGTCGAGCCTCAGTTCCGATTTCAGCTTTGTCCCCCGTTGGCAGCCCCCGTTCATTTCAGAGTTGGCCCCCGAAGACCGCTGTCACTTGAATGGGATGGCGATCGCCCCAAATCGCTCAAACCCAAACTCTCCCAGCCCCGAAGCCCCAATATTCGTCACAGCCCTCGGTGAAACCGACACCGTCGGCGGGTGGCGTGCTCACAAAGCAACAGGTGGCATTGTCATCGATGTTGCAAACAACACCGTAATTTCACGGGGCTTAGCCATGCCCCATTCCCCGCGTTGGACAGGCACGGAGTTGCTGGTGCTCAATTCTGGGGCAGGCGAACTCTGTCGCATCGATCCAACAACTGGAGATCACGCTGTAATTTGTTTTCTTCCAGGCTTTCTCCGTGGGTTATCCTGTGTCGGCAGAACGGCCATCGTTGGGCTCAGCCAAGTCCGAGAGCAGCATATTTTTGGAGGGTTGCCTCTGCAAGCGCGCTTTTCTAACTTGATTTGTGGCATTGCCCTGGTAAATATCGACACCGGTGAGTGGTTCGGTACCTTCGAGTTCACCAGCCAGTGCCAGGAACTTGGTGATGTCGCCTTCATTCCCCATGTCACTCGCCCCAATATTCTTAACACCGATAAGTCCGCTATTCAGGAAGCTTTTACCGCCCCCGATGTTGCCTACTGGCTTCGCCCCAGTCATCAACTCCCTGAACCCAACGCCCTCATGTCCTCCTCTGCATCCTCTTTCCCTGCACTAACCACCGACTAACGAGAACAAAACTATGTCAGGCATCCCACAAGGCGGCGAAATTTCTGTTAATTCCACAACGACGGGAACCCAGACGACGAATGCTGAAGTCTTTGGGGTTGACTACACTCCACGGGCTATTGCCAGCGATGCCCAGGGAAATTTCGTCGTCACATGGACGAGTGCTGGGCAAGATGGCGATAGAAACGGCGTATATGCCCGTCTATACGACAGCAATGGCAACCCACTCGTAGCAGAATTTCAGGTCAATACCACGACGCTTGACAATCAGGAAAATGCCGTCGTGGCGATGGATGAGGATGGAGACTTCGTCATTGCCTGGCAAGGAGATGGGGGTTACGGCATTTATGCCCAGCGATTTGACAGTGCTGGAGTTGCGCAGGGTGGCGAAATTCAAGTGGCTGGCGACGGGTTCGCAGCGACTGAAATACCGAGTATTGCGATTGATCCAGATAGTGGTGAGTTTGTCGTTGCTTGGGTCGCAGACGGGTTCGGTTCGATTCGCGCCCAGCGGTACGACAGCTCAGGGAATCCTGTAGGTGGAGAAATCGCGGTATCGACAGCGCCAAATGTGAAAGGCAAAGCCTCTATCGCCATGGATCAAAACGGCAATTTTGTTGTCGTTTGGGAAAGCGATGGTCAGGACGGCAGCAACACCGGGATATATGGGCGGCGGTTTGATAGTTCAGGGAATCCGCTAGGCGCTGAGTTCCTGATCAACAACACGACAACGGGGCGGCAGCAATCGCCCAGTGTGGCCATGGATCAGGATGGCAACTTTGTGGTTGCCTGGGAAACCGAGAACCAGGATGGTGCAGCATTTGGAATCTACGCACGACGCTATGACAGCAGCGGTGCGGCGCTCGACGATGAGTTTCAGGTCAATTTAAGTTTTTATCCTGGCGATCGCTCTGGTATCTCCCCCATTCAGACCGGGAACCAGCGCAATCCTATCGTGACCTATGAGCAGGATGGTGATTCCTTTGCCATTGCCTGGACCGATGATGATTCGGGTATTTCCGAAACCGCTGTCAAACGGTTTAACGAGTTTGGCACGGCGCAAGGAGTAGATACTATTGCCAATGTAAATACCACCGGGAACAAAACGGCTCCATCGATCGCGATCGATTCAGAAAGCGATTTCGTTGCAGTCTGGACATCGCTCAATGGCAATGCCACCGAGGATATCTATGCTCGGCGGTTTGGGCGTACCGCTGCAGATGCACCGACTGACATTGACCTCACCAGCAGTCCAGACAACACCATCGTTCCAAATACGAGAATCGAGATTTCAGAAGCGACCACGGCAGGCACGGTGATTGCCATCATCACTGGAACCGATGCAGAAACATTGCCAGCCAACCTCACCTTTTCCCTGGTCAGTGCAGCAGATTTCGATGCATCTGACTTTGCCATCATCAATGGCAACGAGCTCCAACTCACCGCCACCCCCGATGCTGATACTCAAGCCTTTTATCGCATCAATCTACGGGCCACCGACGAAGACGGCGGTACCTACGATGAGATTTTCGAAATCTTCCTTGGTGATATCTCTGATGAAGCCCCCACAGACATCGAGCTGAGTAATGACACGGTGGATGAGGCTAGCCCCTCGGGAACCGTTGTCGCCACCCTAACCGCCGTCGACCCAGATGTCAGCGATACTGACTTCACCTTCAGACTGGTTTCTGGGCCGGGCTCTACAGACAATGGTGTGTTTAGCATTGCACCCGGGTCGAATGAGTTGGTTCTCAATGAAGTGCCCGACTTTGAAACAAAACAGTCCTACGATATTCGGATTGAAGTAGAGGATACCTCTGGTCTGACGTACCAGGAAGAAGTCACCATTTCTGTAAATGATTTGGAGGATCCGACCGACATTGAGCTGAGTAACGACACCATTGCTGAGAACAGCACCGACCTAACCATTGGGACTCTGAGTGCGACTGACCCAACCCCCAGCGATACGTTCACATTTGCGCTGGTCGCAGGAGATGGAGACGATGATAACGCCGACTTTACCATCGTCGGTAATGAACTCAGCATCAATACCAGTCCCGACTTTGAAACGCAGTCCAGCTATAGCATTCGGGTGCGGGTAACAGACGCTAGCAGCCTCAGCTACGAAGAAGTTTTTACGATTACCGTTGCGAATCAAGAATTTGAGATTGCGCCGTCGAACATCACACTGGATGGTGACTCGATGGAAGATGCGATCGCAGAGAACCAGCCCATCGGAACCGTAATCGGTATCTTGGCAGCAGATGACCCAGAATTGCCGCCCAACTCCACAGACGCGCTGACCTTTACTCTAGCGGCTGGGGTAGCTGACAACGACCTGTTCCAGATTGGGGGAGCCAATGGCGATGAGCTGCAACTGAACTTCGTCCCAGATTTCGAGACCCAGAACAGCTATACCGTTGAGGTCATCGCCACCGATGCAGGCGGCAACGAGTCTGCACCCCAGACCTTCACCATCAACATTCTCGATGTTGAGTTCGAGTTGCCGCCGACCGACATTACGCTGGACAACACAGCCATTGATGAGAATGACACTAATCCCGTGGTCGGCAACTTGAGTGCCGATGACCCCGAACTTCCCGGAGACACCATCACCTTCAGCTTGCCCAATGGGTTTGGCAACAACGACGACTTCACCATCGTTGGCACTGAACTCCGTTTTGTCGGCACCCCTGACTTCGAGACGCAGAACAGCTACTCTGTCCAGATTCTGGCCACCGATGCAGGGGGCAACACCTATTCCGAAGACTTCACCATCACGGTGAACAACCTGTTTGAGGTGCCACCCGACGACATTATCCTGAGCAACGACACCATTGCTGAGAACAGCACTGATTTGACGATTGGTACCCTCACGGCAACGGATCCTGAGTTTGCTGAGGGAGATGACACCTTCACCTTCAGCTTGCCTGCGGGGGTGGATGACAATGACCTGTTCACCATCGCGGGCGATGTGCTCAGCATCAATACCAGCCCCGACTTCGAAACCCAAGCCAGCTACACCCTCCAAATCCAGGTGGAAGATGAAGGCGGCAATACCTTCCAGGAAACCTTCACCATCACGGTCACCAATGAGTTTGACATCCCCCCTTCTGCTCTGGCCC
>JADEXA010000076.1 GCA_015207365.1 Vacuolonema iberomarrocanum LEGE 07170 | reverse complement strand
ACCTGGGAGATTTTGACCTCCTTGGCCGCCACCGCTCAGCAGCAAGGTGTTTCCTTTATTGATTGGGTGGCTGAGGCCATGACCTTACCCCCTCTCTCCCCAGACGATTCCCGCTAAACAAATACGGGCGCGGCGCGCCCCACACAACCGTTGCTGTGCTTAATGCGGTTGCACACCGCTATAATTCTATGAAAACCAAAACCAGCTCATTGTTTGAGACCCTCGCAGCGCGAGGGTCTCAAACAATGAGCTGTAGTGGGTTCTTGGAGAATTGGTATAAATCCTATTGACTGTCGCGTTCGGAACGGCTTGGGAACAGATAGTAACTGGCAACGATCGCCAGCATCAGCCACCAGAGAGTACTGATTTGGGGGCGATACCACACCGTATCCACCAGTCCGTGGGTCAGCATTCCCATCATGCTAGCCAGTGCGCCCAGCAGCCAGAAGCCTTCGCGATCGCCCGCTTGCCGCATTTCCTGAATCCGTCGCCAGCCCAGAGAGAGGGTGATGGTGAGCAGCCATAGGAAGGCCATGAAGCCGATGATGCCTGTTTCTACAAGAACTTCCAGGATAACGGAATAGGCGCTGAGAGCCGTGAAACCCGTGCGCTGGAAGCGGGGATAGATTTGATTGAAGGCTTCGTTGCCGGGGCCAATGCCAAGGATAGGGTGAGCCGCAATCATTTCGCGTACCGCTGCCCAAACATTGAGTCGAAAGTTGTTGCTGCTGTCTTCCCGTCCGGCAAAGATGCTGAGGACGCGATCGCGCAGGGGATCGACCGCGACCACCGCCGCTACGACAAAGGCGGCGGAAACGCCCAACACAAAGGGAATGGCCAGTCTGCGCCAAAGGCGTGGCAAGTATTTGCTAAACCAGTGAACTAGCAGCAACAAAAAGACGAACCCACCCCCGACATAACCAATCCAACCCCCCCGGCTGAAGGTCAGCACCAGACAAGCGGAGTTGAGCAAGACCAGGACAACTGCCAGGGCTTTGGGTAGCCAGCGTTTCCAGGCAAAAACGGCGGCAGCACTTAGCATGCAGGCGGCAATCAGGTAGCCTGCCAGCAGGTTGGGGTTGCCCAGGCTGCTATACACCCGCGTTGTTCCCGCTAGGTTGGAATCCACATCCACCCAGGTGGCGAGGGCATCGGCTCCAAAGAACCACTGTCGCATTCCCATGGTGCTGACGATCGCCGTCGTCATTAGGTAAACGGTGATCAGGGTAGAGCGGAGGGTGGGCGATCGCAACACCCGTGCCAGCAACAAGAACACGACGATGTTCAGCGTCAGGATAATCAAGCCATCGAGCGCCGCTATTTTTACAGGAGAGAGCGCTGTTGCCAGGACGGCGATCGCCAAGTACACAAACACGGCCAAGTGCATCGGTGTGATGCCGGGTCTGCCCTCATCAGACAGGGTTAGCAGCACCCAGAAGGCACCACAGGCCATCATCAAAATGCCAATCAGCGTCGTGGAGACAAAGGGCGCAAGGAAAAAGAGAATCGCAGCTACCGTTGTCGCTAATCCTTCGCTCCACCGCATCAGCAAACTGCCCTGTTGCCAGCTCGCCAGCAGCCCGACCAATCGATGCAGATAGCTAGAAAGAATCCAGGACTGGGGCGCACCGTTTCTCAGGGTCAGTTTTTGCCACGCTGCGTTCATAGAGGCATTCATAGGGGCGTCTGTAGAAAAAGAAGGAGTCTTATCTATGATGAAAACAGAACTCGCTAAGGATAGTAGCACTCCGATTGCCGATTCGACCGATTCTGTTGGAACAGCTCTGCTAACCCCGATCTCCGGGCGATTTGAGAATTCTCTGATGAATCGGCAGAATCTCAAGCAAAATGGGAGTATCGTCCTCATAGGGAGGAACTAGATGCTAGCCCAAGTTCTTGCTGTTTTCGTTGGATTCGCCGGATTCGTCCTTTATATATCAGCGTTCTTTTTCCCTGAGGTTCATCGGAAAAACGATTTCATTTGGAGTGGCATCATCTTTTTCTATGCACTCGTGCTGTGGGTGCAGGCCGGACGCATCACAGGCGGTGTGCTGCTGGGGCAAACGGCCAGCGTCATCCTGCTAGGCTGGCTGGGTTGGCAAACCCTGGTGATGCGGCGGCAGTTGACTCCCTATGACCAGCAAACCTGGGTGTCCGATTCGGGTAAATCGGCAGGTGAGGTGATGTTCCTCAAGGTGAGCCAGTGGGGAACGCAGGTATCTGGACAGTTGGAGCGGTTGCCGCTGCCAGCCCCGCTACGGGAACGCTTGCGGTCAGCGCCATCGGAAGAAGCCGCCCAGAAACCTGCTCAGAAGCCAACGAAGAAGGCAAGCGGCAAATCAGCAGAGCAGGGAGAAAGACCCCTAACTCCGGCAGAGCGCAAGAAAGCCGAAAAAGCAAAAGCAGCCGCTCAAGCAAAAGCCACAGCAACGGAAGAAGCCGCCCAAACGCAGGAATCATCTGGGCCAGCCGAAAAAGTGGCGGAAGCGAGCGTGGCGACATCTACAGAGCAACCCACGAATGAGGACGCAGAACAGCCGAAGCAAGCAACTCCAAAACCGGCGAAGCGTACGAAAACGAAGCCTGTGGCGAAAGCCCCAGTTGCACCTACTACACCAACAGAAGCGACAACTCCGCCACCCCATTCAGCATCTCCCGCAGAGTCTCCAGTTGCGTCTTCTGTGGCATCCCAACCAGAAACGACCCCAGAAGCAACGAAGGAATTTGCTGGTGAAGCAATAGAGGAAACGCCTACTGAAGCTGCGGATGAATCCATGACAGAAACGGCTAACAGGGTGGAGGAGCCAGAACAGCTTTTGACGGGAGACGTACCTGCTGAAGAAACGTCTACCGAAATAGCCGAAGCATCGCCGAGCGTTACTCCGACGGATCTGACAGACGTATCACCGATAGAAGCGCCAATCCCCGAAACGGTATCTCCGGTTGAGGAGGTGCATACAGTTGCTGAGCAGCAAGTGGCTGGCGATGAGATAGGCGTTGGGGATGAGACGGTGGTTGAGGATGAGGCGATCGCCCCCTCCTCCGAACTCCCCTCACAAAACGGACGGGTTGCTGCTACCTCTGAATCCATTTCTGCACAAACGCCGGTCGCTGAACAACATGAGGAAGAGGACTGGGATCAAAACTGGGCAGATGGCTGGGCCGATGACGTTGCAGATGATGCGGCGACCCCTGAACCTGAACCTTCAACCGAAGCGCCCTTTGGCGCTGATGAGGATGAACCCGCACCTACATCTACCTGGGATGAATCCGAGAATGCACAATCAACCGTATCGGCTGATGCAGAGCTTACCGATAAAATCCTAGACGACAGGGCAGAGGAATCCTTGCCGGAACCTGGAACTGAGCCAGAGTCTGAAACCAATTGGGTGGATGAAAATGTTGCAGATAGCGCGCCACAAGCTCCTGTCTCCCAGCCATTAGATGAGATGACCGATAGCGCAGTGGATAACTGGGAAGATGTACCGATGCCCGCTGAGTCGGCGACTGAATCGGACATTCCCAGCGATGCTGAAGCTGCTGACCAGGAGTCCCAGGAAACTCCTTGGGATGAGGACTGGGAAGAACCCAAGGATGCACCGCGCCCTCTGATTCAAACGCCGCAACAAATCCCAGAAAATGTAACGGCTCCCTTCCGGTCAGACGAGTGGGACAGTAGCTGGGAGGATCCGCCTACGGAGGCAACGGCCATTCAGCAACCCGCTATCCAACCCACCATTGAGCCGGATGAGCCAACGATTGATGAAATTGTTGCGGCGGCCAATCGCTCCCTTTCTCCCGAAGATCAGGTGGTGGTGGATGTGAAGGCGATCGCCATTGAGTCACCCCGCCGAGAACTTCCCCTCCAACCCCCGGCACGGAAGCAGCCGGATGCCCCGTCGAAGAGTCCCTGGGATGACTGGGATGACGAGGACAGCAACTGGGCTGATTGAGGTGGCCGATTGAGGCGATCGCCCCATGCCAAAACCTCTACTAATATCAAACCCGGTTGAAGAACCCAACTATCGTTTGCGCCCGCTGCACTGTAGTGGGTGCAAGCGATAGTTGATTTGGGTTTTATGGTGGTCTAACCAGATTTGATACAAGGCCTTGGGCTAATGACTCAGCCTCTCCCATTGTCAATGGATAGAGATTTCTCTTTCTTTCTTGAGACCAACTTGCATTTAGAAAGTTTTTGGAACTGTCCTCTTGAAAAGAGTTACGCAAGTTTTTAGAACTTAACGAATTTAAGTAATCCTCTGAACCCCTTTTAAAGAGGGATTTTCATTCATTAAACCCGCATAAAGTTTCTCGCGAACTATTCGCAGGAATGTTATTCTAAGCCCAGAAAGATTATCAATAAGATCCCGAGATCAATGCTATCTTTCTTGCCAATCGGACAGTGTGACTTGAATTTAGCTTGTCTTTTCGGCCTGAAATTATCACCTAAAATTTGCAGGCTATAAAACTGATCATTTGCCCAAACTGTTATCTGCGTTGCCATCCAGCTTTTGAAATGGATTGTGGTTAGCCGTATCCATTTTGGGTTGTCGCTATGAATAAACCAGGTGGAGCGATCAAGCTGCGATCGCTCTATGCCTTTTCGCTTGCAAATCGCCTTAGTCCCCCTTCCATGGTCGCTGTATCTCAGCACATGGCCGACAGGGTGGTCATGGGTTTGCAGCGTCCCAGGTTTATCATGGCGCCGTATTCTTTTCTTGCCGCTGTCTTTTGCCTGTCTTTCAAGGTTTTCCTATGCCATTTCGACATCGCCACAAACGCAGGGCTGCACCCGCTGGTTGGGGGTTTACCTTCATTAGTGAGGAAAGCGATGCGCCGTCAGAACAACAGCAGGATCAGCTAGAGCACAAACCTGCTCCGATTTCGTCTGCCCTGGAACACTCCGCTGAGGCGGCTCCAGCCTCTGCTGATAGAGGGGCTGGAACCACGTTTCCATTATCGATGGTGGCGATCGGCGAAATGGTTGAAATTGTTGGCTTTTCGGGAGGCCAGAGATTTACCCATCGATTGACCAGTATGGGCATCTTTGCGGGAGCCGTTGTAAGAGTGATCAGTCGCACCGACAGTGGTTCGGTTGTGTTGGCGATTCAAGATAGCCGTTTGGGGCTCGGCGCGGGGATGGCGCACAAGGTTCGTGTCACCCTCTATCAATCGCCTTAGTCCCATCTGCCCAAACCGTTGGGGTTTCACGTTTTCAATCATTAGTTAGGACGTATCCAGCACCGTATACCTGGAGAAGGACATTTCGATATGAGCAATTTACGTTTGCGCGACTTGGCTGTAGGTAGCCGGGGACGCATCACAGGCTTTGCTGAAAGTGCCCAACACTATAAGCGCCAACTCTTGGCGATGGGTTTAACCCCTGGAACAGAGTTTACAGTGTTGCGCCTCGCACCCATGGGTGACCCCGTAGAACTGCATGTGCGGGGGTTTGATCTAACCCTGCGGAAAGCCGAAGCCGATGCCCTGAAAATTGAGCACGCCGAATCAAAAACTGACCCCCAAACTGTCTAGTGTGAGGTTAAGTCATCATGGTGAAAGAAATTTCTCGTCGCGGCGATGCGGCGTGGTCGAATGACCCTTCTGGCTCTGGCCAAGAACAGCGCACCCTCTGTCTGGTCGGGAACCCAAACTGCGGCAAAACGACGTTGTTCAATGACCTAACGGGTGCCCACCAACAAGTGGGGAACTGGCCCGGTGTAACGGTCGATCGTAAGGAAGGACGCTATCGCTACCATCATTGGGATCTGACGGTTGTGGACTTGCCGGGGGTTTATGCCCTGGATGCAGAAGATGCTGATACAGGGCTGGATGAAACCATCGCCCGCACCTATCTTGCCTCGGGTGAATCCGATCTAGTGGTTAATATTGTGGACGCGGCCAACCTGGAGCGTAACCTCTATTTGACGACGCAGCTGATGGAAATGCGTCTGCCAATGATCGTTGCGCTGAATATGGTGGACATGGCGGAAGATCGGCGCATCGACATTGATGTGAGTGCGCTGTCTGAGAAGCTGCAATGTCCGGTGATTCCCATTGTGGCCTCACGCAACCAGGGCATTGATACGTTGAAGTCAGCGATCGCCACCAGCCTTGATCGCCCCATTATTACCCATGCCTATGTGGCCTACCCGCCTGTGGTGGAAGAGGCGATCGCCACGCTGCAACCGCTCATCACCACCCAGTTGCCCCTCAGCCCCGTTGATTCGCGCTGGACGGCACTACGGCTGCTGGAGCAAGACGACACCGCCGCTCCCAATGGCAGTGGCCCAGAGTTGGTTCGTGCCCTAACCGAACAGCGGCATCGCATTCATCAACTGCGCCACGAAGATGTGGATATTTTGATCGCCGACAGTCGCTATGGCTGGATTTGCAATCTGGTGCAAACCGCCGCCCATCGTCAGGGAGAGGTTGGCATCACCACCTCCGATCGCATCGATCGCATCGTGCTCAATCGGTGGCTGGGTGTTCCCATCTTCCTGTTCTGCATGTATCTATTGTTCCTTTTCACGATCAATGTGGGAGGAGCCTTCATCGACTTCTTTGACATCGCCGCCGGAACCATCTTTGTAGATGCCGTCAGCCATACCCTGGGCGGCATTGGAACCCCCGAATGGTTGGTAGTCTTGATCGCAAACGGCGTGGGTGGCGGTATTCAAACCGTGGCCACGTTCATTCCCGTGATTGCTTTCCTGTTCCTCTTCGTTGCGGTGCTGGAAGACTCGGGTTACATGGCGCGTGCCGCCTTTGTTATGGATCGGTTCATGCGCTGGGTGGGATTGCCGGGTAAGTCCTTTGTGCCGATGCTAATTGGCTTTGGCTGCAACGTGCCTGCCATCATGGCGACACGGACGTTGGAGAGTCGGCGCGATCGCCTGCTCACCATCTTGATGAATCCCTTCATGTCCTGTGGGGCGCGGCTCCCGGTCTATGCCCTGTTTGCCGCGGCCTTCTTCCCCCTGTCGGGACAGAATGTCGTCTTCGGCCTCTACCTGTTGGGCATTGCCGCCGCCATCTTCACCGGCTTTGTGATGAAGCAAACCCTGCTGCAAGGGGAAATTTCTCCCTTCATCATGGAGCTGCCCCCCTATCACATCCCTACCGCCAAGGGCGTGTTGCTCCGCACCTGGGATCGGCTGAAAGCCTTTGTCCTGCGCGCCGGTAAAGTGATTGTGATTATGGTCATGATCCTCAGCCTGCTGAGTTCCATTGGCACCGATGGCTCCTTTGGCAACGATGATAGTGACAACTCGGTACTCAGTTCCATTAGCCGCACCATCACGCCCGCCTTCGCGCCTATGGGCATCCAGCAAGATAACTGGCCCGCCACCGTTGGTATCTTCACGGGCGTCTTTGCCAAAGAAGCGGTGGTTGGCACCCTGGATTCCCTTTACGGCGCATTGGCTGAAGAGGATGCGATCGCCGCAGGGATTGAACCCGAAGACGAAAGTGACTTCAGCTTCTGGGGTGGCCTTGGCGAAGCTGTCTCCACGATTCCGGCCAACCTGGCAGAAGTGCCTGCCGTGCTGCTCGACCCCCTCGGCCTCAACGTGGGCGATGTGAGCGACATCGAAACCGCTGCTGAGGAGCAAGAAGTGGCCCAAGGAACCTTTGGAGCCATGGCAACCCGCTTCGACGGACAGGCCGGAGCCTTTGCCTACCTGCTGTTCGTGCTGTTGTACTTCCCTTGCGTCGCTGCTATGGGTGCCGTCTTCCGCGAAACCAACGCCGGATGGACGACCTTTGTTGGGCTGTGGACAACGGGCCTCGCGTACTGGGGTGCCGTCCTGTTCTACCAAGGCGCAACCTTTAGCCAACACCCAACGACCTCAATGGGTTGGATCATCGGTTTGGCGATCGCCCTCGGTGCCACGCTTCTCCTCCTGCGGAGCTGGAGACGCGCCCTCCCACAATAGGGAAAACTCACCACAAAGGCACAAAGACACAAAGGGAATATTCCCGTTGCTGGCTTTGTGCCTCTGGGTATTTGCGGTTTCAACAACAGGGAGCTGCGATGAAACCCATCGACAACACAACAAATCAGGTTGCAAAAGAAATTGTTGATGCGGCATTCAAGGTTCATTCCGTCTTGGGTGCAGGACTTCTGGAGAGCGTCTACGAAACATGCCTGGAATACGAGCTGACAAAAAGAGGCTTAACCGTCGATCGTCAGCTGGCTTTGCCAGTGATTTATGAAAATGTCCAACTTGATGCAGGGTTCCGACTCGATTTATTGGTCAACCGCTGCGTCATTGTTGAACTTAAAGCCGTAGCGGAACTTCTCCCCATTCACACCGCTCAACTCATGACCTATCTCAAGCTCTCCCAACATCGGCTTGGGCTGCTCATTAATTTCAATACCCCCTTAATCAGAGATGGCATCAAACGCATCGCCCTCTAATTCTTCTCCTCATTCCTTTGTATCTTTGTGCCTTTGTGTTTCTTAAGCTCATGATTCTCACCGACCTTCAAACGTACCTTGCCAAAAACCACCAGGCATCCCTGGCAGACTTGGCTACCCATTTCCATACGGATGCCGATCACCTGCGTTCGATGTTGCAGCGGCTCATTCGTAAAGGACGCGTGCGGGCATTACCCGTCGTTGAAAAGTGCTCTGGGTGTACCTCCTGTAGTGCTGCCATGCTGGAGATTTATGAATGGACAGGGGCAGAGCGCTCTGTAGAGCTGCCCACAAAATGTCCGGGAACGCCACCGCCGAACGGCGCGATCGCCCTATGATGGCAGGAGCACGCATCCATCCAGCACGCTATGCAAATTCATCTGCACCCGTTTACGGTTCACAAGCGCGTTCCTCTAACCATCAGCCGGGGAACTACTGCCGAAACAACGAATCTATGGCTCGTGCTTGACCATGATGGCATCACAGGGTGGGGGGAAGCCTCACCCTTTTCTGTGCGCGGAACGCCTCAGACAACGGAGGCGATCGCCCAAGCGCTCCAAACCTTTTTGCCGAACCTCGATGGCTACACGCCCTTCGACCGTCAGGCGATCGAAGCGCTGATGGACAGCCACAACCTCCTATCCGCTGCTCGCACTGCACTGGATCTGGCGCTGCACGACTGGCTGGGCAAACGCGCGGGACTCCCCTTGTGGAAGCTGTGGGGGTTGGAGCGCGATCGCACGGTTCCCACCTCAGTCACTATTGGCATCAATACCCCCGATGCGGCACAACAGCGGCTAGTGGACTGGCTAGCGACAGTGCCGGATGTGCAAGCCGTAAAGATTAAGCTGGGCAGTCCCGCAGGGCTGGAGGCGGATCAGGCCATGTTCTTAGCCGTACAAGAAAAAGTACCGGCGGGAGCAAAGGTGAGTGTGGATGCCAACGGCGGCTGGGATTTGGAGGGAGCGATCGCCATGAGCCATTGGTTGGGCGATCGCGGTGTCACCTACCTGGAGCAACCCCTCCCCGTCGGCTGGGAAGACGCCCTCCCCCGCTTACGCCAGGAGTCGCCCCTGCCGCTGTTTGCCGACGAAAGCTGCTTCGATCGCCAAGATATTCCTAAGCTGGCCGAGCGAGTGGATGGCATCAACATCAAGCTAATGAAATCCGGCGGCCTCAGCGAAGCCCTGCGGATGATTCACACCGCCCAAACCCATGGCCTCCAAATCATGTTTGGCTGCTACTCCGACAGCGCCCTTGCCAACACAGCCGCCGCCCACCTGGGAGCCTTCGCTACCCACCTCGATCTTGATAGTCACCTCAACCTCACCGACGATCCCTTCCACGGCGCAACGATGCAGCAGGGGCGGCTGCTCCCCACCGAGAAACCGGGGCTGGGCGTGAAAAAATCCGAAGCGTGATTTAGGGTTCGGCTAGGGCTGAAACATGGGCATCTTGCAGAAAGAACCACAGGAAGCACGCGTAATGTCAACTTGGCAGACCTACTATCATCTGGTGTGGGCGACGGGCGATCGCACTCCCCTAATCACCGACCCCATCCGCCCTGAACTCTACCAATACATGCAGGCCAAAGCGAAATCCTTGGATTGTTGGTTTCATGCAATTGGGGGGATTGAGGATCATGTTCACCTGATTGTGTCCATTCCGCCCAAACTGGCGATCGCTCAATTCGTCAAACGCATCAAAGGCAGCAGCTCCCGCCATCTGAATAAAACCTTCCCAGACCAAACCTTCGCATGGCAACGAGAATATGGGGTGTTCTCATTAGGCCGGAAACAATTGCCAGATGCGATCGCCTATGTGGAAAACCAAAAACACCACCATGACACCCAAACCCTAATTCGTGGGCTGGAACCTCAATTCTTCAACATTCCGCGTAAACCCCATTAATCGACCGATGAATGCTTGCTGGGATGAACCCGTTTTAATGGATTTGCTTCCATCGCCTGCTACCATCCGTCGAGATCGCCCGCGAATGAATGGCGGGCTACCGCATTAAGTCCACTGCCGTGGACTGGGTCTCTGCCAGCGTTGGTGTTTGCAGCATGAACCCATTTCAATGGGTTTTCTCCCATTAGCCCGCAATTTCATTCGCGGGCGGGGGTGTGCCTCGAACAATCGACCTATTTCAATGGCTTTGCTCACACTAGCCCGCCGCCATCCGTGAGAATCGCCCGCGAATCAATGGCGGGCTACCGCATCAAGTCCACTGTCGTGGACTGGGCTTCTGACAGCATTGGTGTTTGCAGCATGAACCCATTGAAATGGGTTTTCTCCCATTAGCCCGCAATTTCATTCGCGGGCGGGGGTGTGCCTCGAACAATCGACCTATTTCAATGGCTTTGCTCCTATTCGCCCGCTGTCATCCGTGGGAATCGCCCGCGAATGAATGGCGGGCTACCGCATTAAGTCCACTGTCGTGGACTGGGTTCTCTGCCCGCATTGGTGTCTGGGGCTGAACCCATTTCAATGGGTTTCCTCCCATTAGCCCGCCATTCATTCGCGGGCGGGTAGGTGCCCTGAGGCATCAACCCATTTCAACAGATTGGCTCACACCAGCTCACAATTCATTCGCAGGCACCATTCGCCCAAGTCGATCGCCCGCACCAGACGATCAAAAGTGCCCACACCTACGAAATCTGCAAGAAGATCCGCCGTAACATACAAATCATCTTGAACCGTAGGGCGAGCAAGCATTGATTGGATAACAACCTTACTCTTGCAGGGGTATATTCACTTCCCTATCCAGCTTTTCTGCTCAAATGCTTCTCATTTCATGCTCACAAACCTCTATCTGCTCATTCCATCTGAAAAATCTCATTTAATCTGAATGCTCTCTTAGCTGCCGCAACACTTCCTGAGTGGTCGAATTATCAGACAATTGTTCTGCTTCCCCTGCTTCTAGTGCAGTCTGTATCATCCGACTCAACCTTTCATGGATAGAGTTAGTGTTAGGACAATCTTGAGGTGAACTAGTCAAATCAATATCGAGAGCACGTAAATAAAATTTTTCAGATTCTTCGTAACGTTGCGTTAATTCATATAACACCGCCAAATTGTTTAGAGCTGTGACAAAATCAGGGTGACTAAAATCCAGATTTTTCTCTAAGAGCTGAACAGCTTGCAGCAGCAATGATTCTGCTTCATTATATTGCTGCATTGATTTGTGAAGGCTTGCCAAATCAAAGAGAGTATCTATAGTCTCAGAGTGATCACCACTCAAGTGCAATGTTTGAATATAAAGTATTCTTTCAGTTAGTGTTTTTGCTTTCTCATATCGTTCCATCGATTCCAAAAGCATTGCTAAGTTATTCAAATTTAGAATAATTTCGAGACTATCAGCCCCAAAATTGCTTTCTGAAACCCTAAGCGCCTCCTGATACAAAAACTCTGCTTCAGAATAACGTCCCATTGATTTATAAAGATATGCCAGGTCATTCGAGCTGTCAGCAGTAAGCTGATGAGTACTTCCCAGAGAGGCATTTCTAATCTGAAGTACTCTTAGATACAAGGACTCTGCTTCTTCATAATATCCAATCAAAGTATACAGATAACCTAACTTATTAAGACAATCAGCTATATCAAGATGCTCGTTACCTAATTGACTCTCTCGAATCTGAAGCAGTTTTTTTAAGAGATGTTCTGCTTCAGAATAGCGTTCCATCACTATGTAGAGCTCAGACAAATCATTGAGGATCGTCGCAGCGTTGAAAGGATCAGCATCAAGTTGAATATTGTAAATCTGAAGTAAATCTAAATATAAGGCTTCAGATTCCCTGTAACGCTTGACTGAGCGGTACAAGGCTGCTAAAGACCTACGAGTAGCTAATGTTTCAGAATGACTGTTACCTAATTTATCGCTTCTAAGCTGGATCAATTTTAATAAGAAAGCTTCAGCACTATCATATTGCTGATTTTCTAAGCAAGCTAGTATTAATGGCGATAATAACTCTTCAACCAGGGGATAAGCGTCACCAAATTGAGTTTCATAAATTTGAAGTACTTGACAAAACAGTTGCTCCGCCTTCTCATAGTGCTTCATTTCGTAATAAAGGTTTGCTAAATTATATAGAATATTGGCAGTTTCAGGATGATCATCCCCCATATGATGATTCTGAATAGTGAAAGCTCGCTTGTATAATGATTCAGCCTCCTCATAGCGCTCCATCTTTTCGTATAACAATGCTAGATTATTTAAACTAGTGGCAACCGCGGGATGATCAGATCCAAGATGTTGTTCTCTTTCTAGTAGCACTTCTTTACACAGTTTTTCTGACTCTTCGTAGCGTTTCATTGCTCGGTAAAGAACTGCTAGATTACTAAAGGTAGTAATAATATTGTCATGATCTATTTCTATCTGACCCTCCCTAAGAGCGAGTGATTCATGATAAAGGAATTCTGCCTCATCATATCGCTCCATCCTCCAATAAAGTAATGCTAGGTTGTTGTAAAGTAATGCTAGATTATTAAGTTTGCTAGTAATGTCCGAACTATTGGATCTTAAATATTTCTGGTAGATATTAAGAGCTCTTTTATATAGGGATTCTGCTTCATCGTAGCGTCCTACTGTCTGATAAAAAAGAGCTAAATTATCTAAGCTATTAGCTACTTCGGGATGACTAGAGCCAAAACGAAACTCAGCCATGCTAAGCCACTTCTTGTGCCAGTGTTCAGCCTCGTCCCAACGGTTTTGTAGCTGTGATAATGCTGCTAAACTTGTCAATAACCATCCAGCATTATTGGGTGATAAATGGATAAGTTTGTGGGCAATGGTAGTGGCGTGTGGAATAAAATCTTGCAGATAAGTCAAGTCAGCTAAAGTGGGGGAGGAAGGGATGATTTTAGCTTGTTGAGCCACAGCATTTACAACACCTAGTTGCAAGACCTTGGTGTGGATAGCTAGTTTAGTTTTTAGGTGATCCGCTAAGAATTCTTGCACCAGTTGATGCAATTGATAGCGACCTGGTTCCAAGCGTTGCACCATTGAACCTTGTACTAGTTCCTTGTCCAGGACATTTTCCAACTCTTCTAAAGTGATATTAAGTATGAGATTAGGAGTACCTCGCTTCCGAAAAGGATTGAACGTTGAGACTAATTTGGCGAATGCCTTGTTTAGAGGCTGTCTAAAATCCTTAAGGGCATACAGGATCCAGTCTTGTTGAATTGGTGCTAGAGCAAAGATGGAGAGAAGTCCTGCTACCTGTTGCGCCAAAGGCGAAAGCTCTTGCCAACTAAGTTCCAAAGCCGCCCGAATATCATATTCGTAAGCCTGTTCCTCAGGTAGCTCCTTCAGAGCTTTTGCATCCAAACGCTTTTCTTGGAGTCGTTGCCACAGAATTACTAGTGATACACTGGGGCGAGCCTCTAGATATTTTCCTATTAGCTCGATACCCAGTGGTAAATAGCCTAGCCAGTTCAGAATAGCTTTTGCCGTTATTACGTCTACTCGAATTCGCTCATCATCATTCACATATCGACGGAAGGTGCGGAATGCTTCTGCTCGCTTCATTACTCTCAGATCTATTTGATCTACAGGTTGACTGAATCTCCTTCTTGAGGTCAGCAACACCCGAAAGGAAGCATCTCCCGGCAAGAAGGGTTGTATTGTGCTGTAGTCCGGTACATCATCCAGCACCAGCAATCGATTTCCCGGTGCAGCATCTTGCCACTGCTGCCAGCACCAGGCCACTTGCTGAACTTGCTTTCGCTCTGGGTCATCAATGGGTAAGTCGGGCACCTCCCAGCCAAAAAATGCTGCCGCCGCCAAAATTTCTGACACCAGATCTACCTCGCGCACCCGAAGCCACCAAATGCCACCGGGATAGCCCGTTGCCTGTTCTCGCACATAAGCGCGTGCCAAGGCCGTTTTGCCAACGCCACCCATCCCCGCTGCGGCAGCAATGGCAACCTGTTGAGTATCGCCCCCGCTCCCTATCAGCTTCTGATGCAAGACATCCAGCTCCGATCGCCGTCCAACAAACAGCGTCGTTCCCAGTGCATTCAGCCCATAGTTCAGCCCCTGTTCCGACCCCATCGAACCAGGGGCATTTACTTTTTTGCCGCCCCCTTAATCAGTTTTGTAAACGTCGGAAAGTATTGGCGGGCAAAGTTCTCGGTATCCAGTTCAGCTTCATACGTGATGCCGACAAACGGTGGAAAGCTGGATAGAATGCCTTTGAGCTTTCCGGCAGCGGTCGGCCCCGGTTCGTTGAGCTTGTCGCGGATTTCCCACAGGATTTGCATCACTTCCTCGGGATATGCGACAGGCTGTGTCTCAAGTTGGGCGACCGCTTCCACAATTTCGACCACCGCTGTTTCGGCTTCCGGCTCAGGAAAATCCAGGGATTCTGACTGCTCTGCTAAAATCTCCCATTTTTCCTGCTCAAATCTCTGAATCTCTTCGTGTAGATCTTCGATTTGCTGTCGAATCCGTTCTTTCTCTTCTGGTGCGATAGTTACCAGAGTGTTTCTTTTGTCCGATAGCTGACGCTTCAAACGAGTAATAGATTTCTCAATGTCAATCAGGTCGCTCATAAACACAGCCTCCAAAGCGGACAAAAACTGGGGAGTGATGATTATTTCTCTGTTCTATCTCACCGACAGCCAAAAATCGGGGTCTTCGCTTGAGAAAGATCTGCGACTTCTTTCCCAAGCGAAGCACACTATCTTTTGCGAGAGGTCAAGAAGTCGCAGCTCTGAGCCTCTGAAGCGTTGCAGAGATTGAGAGCGTTGGGCATGCCCAGCCTACGAACGAACACCTCCAAACACAATCCTCCCTTTGGGAACTTGCCTGAATCGGTGCGATCGCCGAAAATGCTGACGTTCGCAGGAAATACCGTGTGATTTAGCCCTGCGATCGCCTCTGCCATGACCCACTCTGCGATTACGCCTGTTACCCGACTGATGGCTGGTTCTCCGTTGCGCCGCCGTCGCTCTGCCCTGATCATCATTAGCGTGCTGCTGGGCATTTTTGCCTTTGCTTTTGTGCAGTTAGTGGGTCTGCTAACCCGCTTTCGCCCAGATGCGGCTTGGGTGTTTGTGATGGCGCTGGCGATCGCCGCTGTGCTCTCCGTCGTGCCCATCTCGATTTTGTGGTATCTCGATCGGCGGGAGCGAGAATCCGTTTGGGCGATCGCTACAGCTCTGCTTTGGGGCGGCGTCATCGCTACGGGGTTGTCGGCCCCCATCAACACCTATATCCTGACCGAAATTGGCGGCTGGGTGACCCAAAATCCATTGGTACAAGACACCCTTGGCCCCGACGCCGCTTTCCTGATTGGCGCACCGATCGCAGGGCCACTGGTGGAAGAAACCATAAAGGGGCTGGGCATTCTGGCGTTGCTTATCTTCTTCAATGCCGAGTTCGACAATATGCGCGATGGCTTCATCTATGGCGCGCTGGTTGGGATTGGCTTCAACTGGCTAGAGTCGGCCCATTATGTCGCCTCCAGCTACGCCGAGTTTGGCATCGCGCCCTGGGGGTTGCAGTTTGGTGCTCGCTTTTCTCTCCTTGGCATGGCGGGGCATACCCTCTATAGCGGCCTCCTGGGTGCATTTTTTGGGCTGGCCTTGCAAACGGCTCGCGGCTGGGTGCGGCTTGTTGCCCCGGTTTTCGGTTGGCTGTTGGCCGTTCTGGCGCATGCCCTTAATAACAGCTTGGGGTTGCTGTTTGCCCTTGCGGCCAGTGCTCAGGGCATTGCCCCCAGCGAGGAATCGTTGCCGCCCCCGCAAGTGGGTTTCCTGACCGTTTGGATACAAAAGAGCCTGTTTGATCTGATTCTTTTCCTACCTTTCTTTGTGTTGATTCTCTTTCTGCTCTGGCGCAGTGGGATATGGGAGCGGCGTGTCATCCGCGAAGAACTGCTGGAGGAAGTGGGCGGAGCGGTTACAACAGAGGAATATGAAGCTATTCGGAGCGATCGCCCCTTCAAAAATCGTCAGATTGGTCGGGGGCAGCGGCGCATTGCCAGAGATCTACTGTGGGCACAAAACGAGCTGGCGTTTCGCAAGCATCGGGTTCGCATAGCCGGGGAAAATCCCGAAACGGATATGTTGGTGCGAGGCTGGCGAGAAGAGGCGGTGCGCTTGCGGAGTATGCTACCGGGGGGCTCGTTTACGTGAATGGATTATTTTTCGCTTTCCGAACGAGCATCGACCCAACCGACACAGTTTGCCGCTCCGCACTGGCATTTGAAATTCCAAGGCGAAGCTGGGATGCGGGTTTTCAAATAGTTGAAAGTGATTTCTTCGCCTGGTTCAATATCTCGCACGGCTACGAGCATTCCTGCTTCGTTGAAGACGCCGTTGGCATCACAGGAATGGTTGGTGACATGCATGGGCATGAGGTCACGTGACCAGTAGTCAAAGGGATAAATGTCTTCGCCTGGGTTGAAGTGGCGCGACGCGAATAGCCCAACCCCCACGGCTGAATTGATGTCGCGGGTGTGAAAATCGTCGGTGGCGATCGCCCCACCAAAAATAATTCCTCCGACCCTTTCCTCAGTCATCTCTTTCCGTCCACACAAAACTAACTTACGAATTATTGGAGGCTGACAATTCTCTCTACTGCAGTTGTTAGGAGAAGTCGCAGATTTGACGCATCAAGCGATAACAGAAGAACCAAAGTCGGGGGGGATATCTTGCCAGCGGCCCTGCCCCACTGCCCGTGTCGCGTCTTTGATGGTTAAATCTCCCGTATAAAGCGCTTTGCCGATGATGACCCCTGTGACGCCCTGCGGTTCCAACACCAGGAGCTTGAACAGGTCGCGGGTGGAGCTGACGCCGCCCGATGCGATGACAGGAATCGACAGCGCGCCCACCAATTCTCGTAGGGCGTCCTGGTTTGGCCCTTGCAAAGTACCATCGCGATGAATGTCGGTGTAGATGATGGCCGCAGCTCCAAACCCTTGCATTTGCTGTGCTAGCGTTACGGCCTCTACCTCCGAGGTTTCCAGCCAGCCTCGGGTGGCCACTTTACCATTACGGGCATCGATGCCGACGATGATCTGACTGGGAAACTCCTGACATAGTGCTTCGACTAGTTGCGGTTGTTCTACAGCTACGGTGCCGAGGATGGCCCAGCGCACACCCAAGCTCAGCAGCTCCGCGACCGAGTCGCGATCGCGCAATCCTCCGCCCACTTCCACAGGCACATCTACGGCTTGTACAATCTCCCGAATCACAGCCTGGTTTACGGGATGTCCGGCCTTCGCCCCATCCAGATCCACCAAATGCAGCCGCGTCGCACCTTGCTCTGCCCATTGCCGTGCCACCGCCACCGGGTCATCGTTGAAGACTTGCGATTGCTCGTAATCGCCCTGATACAACCGCACACAGCGGCCATCTAGTAAATCGATAGCGGGAATCACATCCATGTTGGTCTCCTTCTGCTTACGGGCAAATTTACGGATTACGAGCAAATATCGGCTGAGGGCAAATTACGCGATCGTAGAGCGACGCTAAGACTTATACCCGACCGTACATCACAATACATCACACTTTTTAGTGAGCATCTTTCAATAGAGTATCAAGCGACCTAAAGTATCAAGAAGTCCGTAACGACGGAGCCATAAGAACGTCATGCATCTACCCACTATTGTCGAAGAACCAATTGCTCAACCCGCTCTACCGATTATTGACTTGAGTGATTTTGACCGAGATGCCACAGCACGACGGGCGATCGCCCAGCAAATCGATAATGCCTCACGCTACACTGGGTTCTTCTACCTGCGGGGACATGGCTTGTCGCAAACCCAACTCGATGCCCTCTTCGAGCAATGCCGTGCTTTCTTTGACTTGCCCCTAGAGCAAAAGCAAGCGAGTGCCTGGACGACGGCTCGTAGCAACCGGGGCTATGGGCAACTGGGACGAGAGAAGCTGAACCCCGATCGCCCCACCGACTATAAAGAAACCTACAACCTTGGTTGTGAGCGGGATGAACCAGACGCTCCCAAGAATGCCTACCCGGAGGCGCTTCCCCAGTTCCGAGAGACAGTACTGGCAGGATTTTCAGCCTTTTCTGCTGTGGCGAATCGCGTGTTTCGGGGATTGGCGATCGCCCTCGACCTTCCAGAAGACTTCTTCGTGCAACGCCATGATCAGCAACCGTTCACCCTCCGTTTCCTGCACTATCCGCCACTACCCAACGTGCTGGATGTAAACCAGATTCGTGCGGGAGAACATACCGACTATGGCACCATCACCCTCCTTGCCCAAGACAATAGCGGTGGGCTAGAGGTGCAAACCCTCAGTGGAGAGTGGATGGCCGCACCGCCCATACCTGGAACCCTGCTTGTCAATTTGGGTGACTTGATGGAACGCTGGACCAACCACCATTATCGTTCCACAGTTCATCGGGTTTGTTTTCCGCCGGGAACCAGTGCAGGGCGATCGCGCCATACAGTGGTGTTCTTCTGCGATGCCAATCCCGATACCGAAATCGCCTGTTTACCCAGTTGCCAGGATGCTCAAAACCCACCGCTTTATGCTCCAATTCTTGCTGGAGAATACCTAGTTAGCCGTCTCAATAAAACCTATCAATATTAAGTTAAGTATCAAGAGTTTTCTGTGCGAAGCATCGAAAATTTTCTTTAGAGATTGTTACCGATTCATGAATTCTGGAATCACGTCTTGTACGATCGACCAGTGTTAAAGGTGCAAAACTTTACCTGAAAAATCTCTCTGGCGTTTTAGGAGCAACCTCTTCGTATGTATTCCGGTGAAAAAAGCGTAGATTCAATTCTACAGCAAGGCTATGAAGTCAAAATTGGGGAATATATCCAGCGGGGCTGGGAGATCATGCAGCAAAACCTCGGTGGGTTTATTGGCTTTACTGTCATCCTGTTGCTGTTCTCCTTCATTCCCGCTGTTATGCCCGAGCGCTTGTTGCCGTTGGTGAATGCTGTTGTAAATGTCATCAGCCCAGCTTTATCGGCAGGCTTCTTAATCGTTGCATTCAAAATTATCAAGCGACAATCCACAGAGTTTGGCGACTTCTTCCGTGGGTTTAATAGTTTTTTACCTATTTTTCTCACAAGTCTACTGGTTGGAATTTTTGTATTACTCGGATTGATTTTGCTGATCATTCCAGGTATTTTTCTAGCTGTTGCCTACAGCTTTTCAGTAGCATTTGTCGTCGGACGGAATTTTGACTTTTGGGAAGCGATGGAGTCCAGTCGTAAGATCATTTCACGCAACTGGTTTTCCTTTTTCATCTTTCTTATTTTGCTAGCTCTGATCAATGTAGGTGGGGCTCTACTGCTAGGTGTTGGTTTACTATTCACGATTCCACTATCAAGCTGTGCATTGGCTGCTGCGTTCGACGATATTGTCGGATTGCCTGCATCGGATAGAGCTGGCATCTAACTAGATAGCTCTGTGCATCTAAGCAGAAGCTTTTACCTGTTTCTGTGAGGTTGGTAGATCTCTACCAACCTTTTTTTGTTCCTGCTATTGTCGTCTTTTAGGGCTCTATGCAGATTGTTTATATCCTTCTATAGCAATCCGAAATCGGATGTGAAAGGTGGGCTGTGCCCACCTTTCACATCCGATTTCACATATCATTTGAGATCGCTATAGGCTAGGTCAGCTGGGTGAATATAAAAGCCCCTTGCTGTACGGCCTAGCGAGATATTTACAAATTGAAAAATTGTAATTCTCTGCTCAAATATCGCCCAAATGTTGAATAAATTGAATAGGATAGAATTTACGTTTAACGGTGCAATTTAACATGCAGAGAGTCAATTATCCGACGGCTTATCTCCTTTGGGCTTTAAGTATCTTTGGAGTTTGTGGCATTCATCGGCTGTACACTGGACGAATTCTGAGCGGGGTTATTTATCTTTTTACGTTTGGTATTGTGGGCTTTGGGCAGCTCATTGACCTATTCTTAATTCCTGGAATGGTTGATCAGCGGAATCAGGAGCTTTTGCGGTTACAAGGCGGCATGAACCCTGTGATCATGCCAGTGATTGCTCAGTCTCGAGTTGTAGAAGCTCCACGCCCAACACAAGAGAGCAGCCCCATGCAGAAATTACTTCGGGCTGCTCATGAATATGGAGGGATTCTTTCACCTGCGCAGGCGGCACTTTCTACAGAGTTAGACGCAGCGCAGTTACGGGAATTGCTCTATGAAGCGGAGCGCTTGGGGTACGTGGAGACGACAAACGATCCGGTAACAGGAGCCATCCGCTATCGCTTTGATTTGTAGTCAGCCTAACTAACCTGCTTGCCGAACACCTTTAGTACGAGCATCGGCCAGATTCGTTTCGCTCAAATCTGCGTTGGTTAGATTAGCTTGAAGCAAGTTTGTTTCGGTCAGATTTGCTCCTGCTAATACAGCCCCAGTCAAATTAGCACGGCTTAGATTGGTTCGGGTGAGATTCGCTTTGGTCAAGTTAGATCCACTGAAGTTTGCACCACTTAGATTGAGGTTTCTCAAGTTTGCTGCAATCAGATTCAGGTTTCTAAAATCCCTTTGACCGGCTGCATAACGGCTACAAAGCTCTTTGGTATTCATCAGGTTTTAGGTAGGAGTAATGGGTTGGAGGGAGAAATGGGAAGCGATTTACGGTCAAGCAAGTTTTACAAGAATCAAAGACGATATCCTTAGGCGTCTCCAAAACGGTGGAGATAACACATAGTTGAACTACGATGTTCCGACTTGTGATGCTTTGGGATGCCTTTAGAAATCGCCTGAATGCTAAAGTGCTTGGCTGAATTAGCCAAGCACTTCACTAGTTGCGAAACCTTCTTTTGCGCTGCTTTTGCTTAGCGATCGCCTTACGCTTACGCTTTTCAATGGGAGTCTCAAAATGGCGATTTTTTCTCATGTCAGGAAAAATCCCCGCCTTAGAAACTTCTCGCTTAAAGCGGCGCAACGTTGACTCAATTCCTTCACCTTCACCAGGAATGACTTGAGCCATGTTGTCTCCTTATATATTTGAATTGATCGAAGAGGTGAGGCGAAAATCACTTACTGAGAAGAAATGTTCGCCCCCTTTGACTATAAACGTGCTCGGCTAGAGCCGAGTGTGGATTGCCTTAGAACCGCCGAGAAGAACCTCCTCTACCCTGCCAACCACCGCCGCCAGAGGAACGTCGATCTTCACGAGGGCGGGCTTTGTTGACCTTGAGGTCACGTCCCATCCACTCTGCTCCATCGAGCGCGTCAATCGCCGCTGTTTCCTCTTCTTCCGTTGCCATTTCGACAAAGGCAAAACCACGCATCCGACCGGTTTCGCGATCGGTGGGAAGTTGCACACGCTTGACCGTACCATATTCGGCAAACGTCTCGGTCAGGTCATCTTGTGTGACACTGTAGGACAAGTTGCCAACGTAAATCGACATTAGAGATTCTCCGAAAACATATTGTAGAGAGTTAAGTTCGGAGAGACGTTTCTGAAAAACGAATTACACAACCGAAACTAAATCTGGACTGATCGTAGCACAGGGTATTGTAATCAGAAATGATGTCTAAAGAATCTAAAAAAAATCTTTCGGCTTGCACCCTTTTTTCGTTATGTCAACTGAAATTTATGCAAAATCAATGACATAAGGAGACCTAGACAAGCGAGCGCTCTTGGGTTTACTTGATCTAATCATTTAAGCCTTTGCCCTACAACGGAATCTTAATTATTTAATAGGCGTCAAATCTTAGACCAAGAGACTCAAGATAATTACTAAATAGTCAAGATAAAAGATATAAAAATTAATATGAATATTTACAATTAGTTTCTTGTTGCTATTGCTGCTGCGTTTGTTGCGTATAGTCGCTCGATCGCCTTAAACCCTAGTTGAGTTCATGCAATAGAGATAACCTAAGTACAGGACAAAAATAAAACCTTGCTAAAATTCTTGATTTTGGGTGGCGCAGGCAATACCCGTGCCACCCAAAATCAAGAATTATCTGGTTTTTGTCCTGTACTCAGAGAGATAACGTAGGCCGTTCTGGTGAGGTTCTGTGGCTTCTTTTCTTCGTAAACCCAGACGGGTGATGCTGGCGCTTTTGATCATTGGTGGCAGTGCGCTGTACACCCATGCTTTTCATACGCTGGATGTGAATTTTTTGTGGAAGAGTTTGGGAATACTTTTGCCCATTCAGGTCGGGGCAAGTGTTTACTTCCTCTATCTCTATTGGTCAGGGCGGATTCCGGGCACCAGTCTATATGTGCAGCGACAGGAGGAAGATCGCTTGCCGGACGAAGAGCAGCAACCCTGACCAACAACCGACTTATATCAATTCGCCAAGAACCCATTCCAAATCATTGTTTAAAACCCTTGCGCCGCAAAGATTTTAAACAATGATGTGATTTTGGCTTGCATAGAATTGGGATTAACATTCAGCGACGCCATCTTGGCGAGCTGCATATTGCACCGCAGCGGAAACGGCGGGCACAACACGAGGGTCAAAAACCGAGGGAATGATGTGCTCAGCATCGAGTTCGGTGGACTTGACGAGGGAGGCGATCGCCCCAGCGGCTTCCAGATACATCTTGGTCGTCATGTTGGTCGCGCGGCAGTCCAGTGCGCCCCGGAAAATGCCGGGAAAGGCCAGCACGTTGTTGATTTGGTTGGCATAGTCGCTGCGGCCTGTCGCCATTACCGCCACGCAATCGCAGATCAGCTCGGGTTGGATCTCGGGGATAGGATTGGCCATCGCAAACACGATGGGAGCGTCTGCCATTGATTTCACCATCTCTACCGTTACGACATCGGGAACGCTAACGCCCAGAAACACATCACTATTCTGCATGGCATCGGCAAGGCTACCGCTCTCTTCGATGGCAAACTCCTGCTTCTCGAAGGTCAGGTTGGTGCGATCGCGGCTGATGATGCCCCGCGAGTCACACATCAGGATTTGGGTCGCTCCAGCTTTGCGGAGGAGACGGGCGATCGCCACCCCGGCAGCTCCGGCACCGTTGATGACAATCCGCACCGTATCCATCGACTTTTTCACTAACCGCAGTGCGTTTAGCAAGGCGGCCAAGGATACCACTGCCGTACCATGCTGGTCATCGTGAAAAATGGGAATTTGCAACTCCTGTTGCAATCGGCGCTCGATTTCAAAGCATCGGGGAGCACTAATGTCTTCCAGGTTGACGCCGCCAAATACCGGAGCCAGATTTTTCACCGTTTTCACAATGGCCTCGGTGTCTTGGGTGTCGAGGCAAATAGGAAAGGCATTGATATCGGCAAACTCCCGAAAGAGCATGGCTTTTCCTTCCATCACAGGTAGTGCCCCAGCCGGCCCTAAGTTGCCCAACCCCAGTACGGCACTGCCATCGGTGACGATCGCCACAGTGTTGCTTTTCATCGTCAGGGTATGAACTTTGTTGGGATCTTCGGCGATCGCCCGACAGATCCGCGCGACACCGGGAGTGTAAGCCATGGCCAGGTCATCCTGATGGCGCAAGGGAATTTTGCTCTGCACACGAATCTTGCCACCCCGATGCAAATCGAAGGTGCGATCGGACACGCTCAACACCCGCACATCTTGTACCGTTTTGATCGCTTGTACGATGGTCTCGGCTTGCTCCGTGCTGGAAGCGTCGATGGTCAGGTCCCGCACCAGGGTTTTGCGATTCTGCTCCACCACATCAATCTGACCAATGTTTCCCCCCGCCATGCCAATGGCCTGCGTAAGAATGCCCAGCGTTCCGACCCGGTTGGATAGTTGTACCCGTACGGTCAGGCTGAAGCTGGGGTTTGGGGTCAGATTCACCATAAATTGTCTCGACTTGTGGATGTAGGGTTTATAGCTAGGATTGGGGCAATGGTTGAGCTGGGACGGGCGATCGCAGGTCGACTATTACCCTCTTTGCTGAAAATTTGCACAGATTTCCAATCTTACCGTTCAATCTCTTTCCCACACTACCCATGCCGCCCTATTGCAAATGTAATCTGACGAACTGAATTCTGTTGATGGTGTGGCCGCGACATGGTCACACCATCAACAAAACCACTCAGGATGACGCAAGTTTAGGCATTGCTGATTGAGGAAATGATTTTTTCTGAGCAGATGCGTGGTACGCCCCTGCTCAGAAAAAATCATCCTTGGATTGTGCAACCCACAAGGTTACGTAGACTCTGGAGCAGTTGCAGAAGGATTTCAAGCTGTAAAGCGACTTCACCAGAACTTTAAATATTTCTCTCTCCTCGCGACTAAATTTGAAGATTCTGCGGAATTCGGTGATTGTACCAGGAGAAATCCGGTCAAAAAAGAAATATCCGGAAGACGGAATTAGATGCAACCGTCTATACGTCTTCCCCCCCCCTCACCATGTTTTCCAAACTTCACCTGGCTTTTCTGCTTTCCTCCCGTCGCCAGATGGCATCGCAAAAAGGGTTTACGCTCATCGAATTGCTGGTTGTCCTTTTTGTGATCGGAATTTTGTCAGCCATGGCGCTGCCTTCTTTCCTCAGGCAAGCCAATAAGGCGCGTCAAACGGAAGCCGAAACCTATATTGGAGCGATCAATCGAGCGCAGCAAGCGTATCACATGGAATATTTGATCTTTGCGGATCTTGCAGATCTGGAAATTAGCGTTCGAGCGAATACCGATTTTTACAACTATGCATCGGTCCCAGAACCTAGTGGTTTGGGTGTGCAGACCACAGCAACGCCAGTCATGAGTAGCATCGCGGCCTACAGTGGTCGCGTTTGGCTTGCCAGGGGCACAACCGAATCGATTCTATGCAAAGATACTTCGGGCGTGCCGCCGACTATTGTTGGAACCACCTGCCCATAGTGAGTTTGGGTTGTGCGGATGCTGTCTGCATAACCCAAAACCAAAATCATTCCCTTTTTTCAGACGAGCGACTGGGATTAACTTTGGTGTCAAATCGCGAGCTGCGTTTCAACCGGCAAGGTGGAGATGATAGACATTAGGAGGATGCTGTGTCGCAGATGATGAAAGGAAGCTATGGCTCGCCCCCAAATTTCCGATCCCACCGCATGGAGACAGGCAGAAATCTTGATGCAGCCCGTCTTCATTCGATTGATTGACAATATTCGTAAGGAACTGGAGCGATCGCCCTGGGAAGGAAGCTACCAGGAGGAGGTAGTTTGGCCAGAGGAGATTCCGGGAGAACTGCGGGAGCGCATCGAAACGCTACAAGCGCAACTAAAAACCGCTGCCCCTGAAGAAGCAAACGGCCTGGAAGAAGCGCTTTCAAGTTTGCCCCAACCGATGCCGGGCTATTTCCTGTGCCTAGAAAAAGAGGGCAGCAACGCTGTCACGGTGGACTTATGGCAGGTATGCTATCAAATTTGCTTCAAAAACTATCATCCACTGCTCAGCCAGGGAGAAAATGTGGCCGTTGAGGTCGATACCAGCTTGCTTGATGAAGCGGGGGATGTGGACTGGAATCGCCTGGATGAAAAAGCCCAGCGCATTGTGCAGGATATTTTTGCCAGCTTGAGTGCCGCGTAATCTCCCGGCTTCTACGCATGAGACATCAACCTTTCAAGCAAGCTGTTGGCGTCGTTTCATCGTGAGTGAATCGTCGCTTCGGCTGACAACCTCAAATCCAAAACGCTCATAGAGATGCATGGCTGGATTGTCTGCTGACACGCTGAGTGAGATGGGCGATCGCCCGCACTCCGATGCAAACAAGTGAGTGAGGAGCTGAGTGCCAATACCTTGCCCCCGATAGTCTGGGAGTAGGGAAATGCTCAGCTCAACCGTTTCGTCATCCACATAGCCATACCCTTTGTTCGTGCCAATCAATGAGCGCAACCATAGGGCACCGATGGGTTGATCGGTCGTTGCATCTTTGGCCAGAAAACCACAATCGCCTTCACGTCCCCAATCCTGGACATAGCGTGCCAGCTCAGGATGTTGAACAATTTCACGCGGCAGAGCCGGATGCCCTTCAGGAACATGCAATGCCTGGTACAGCATTTCCCAGAGAAACGCTTCATCGTCTGGTGTGAGCGATCGAATGGTGCAGTTCATCGTTCCAGATAGCATCACATCACAAATATGACTGTACCGCCTGTCATTATCTCTATCCTCTAACAGGAAACGCTTCAACGGTTGGGATTGACAGTTATTGCCAAGGCTGCAAGAAACCTCTCAGAATCCTCATAGTTTGGAAAAATATGGGTAGCTCCCTCTGCAAATAGCACATCCGCTTGGGTACCCGATGCAATACCAATGAATGCATAGCCTGATTTTCGAGCTGAATGGATGTCCCAAATTCCATCCCCTACATAAACCACGTTTCTGAAGGGCTGATCGTAATATCTTTCAGCTCTAGCTAATGCGATCGCCATAATCCCTTCACGGGATTCATCATCATCAGAAAAGGCATATGGAATAGTTTGCGTAGGAAAGTGTGCAGACTGCAGTTTGAAGCGTGCAGGTGCTGTCCAAGATCCTCCGGCATAAGCGACAGCGTGATTGGAAGATTGAATGAGCCCAGACAATAGCGTAAGTGCTCCCGATATGGGTTTAATCCCACCATTTACTTTGGCACCTTCAGTCAGCAGCTTCAGAAAATGTTTTTGAAAGTCATCTATTTCAAGTGCAGAAGGAGGGCGCCCCAATTTTTGCAGGAACACTTCTCTGAAAATGCAGGCGTCTGTTACATGGCTGTACGATCGCCAATCATCGGATACATCTGAGAAATCCCATAACTCAGATAATGCTTGCAAAAATGCTTGGTTATCGAGGTCGTTTGATTCTGTGAGCGTGCCATCGATATCAAACATTATGAGTTGCATCTTCTATCTGACCGCCTATGAAAACCATTGATTCTGAGGTGGTTACCTTCCCTCTAGCCAAGGATTGCTGCAACAAGAGCATGTAAGCTCGAACATCAATAGACAAGCTTCAAACATCCTGCCCATACTCCTTAATGGAAGGGGTTTAACGCTCCATTTGTTGCAGCTCTTCAGCGATCGCCGCGATCGTTTGGCTGATTTGGCTTTCGCTGTGCAGGCTGGTGAGGAAGAAGCGCAACCGAGAGGCGTTGAAGGGGACGGAGGGGTAGATCATCGGGCGGGCATTGATGCCCCGTTCCAGAAGGCGATGGGCGAGAATGACGGCGCGTTGGGGTTCGCCCACGATGATGGGGATGACGGGGGTACCCTCGCTCATCCCAGTGTTCAGCCCCCGCTGTTTGGCCAGTTGCAGGAAGAATTGCGATCGCACCTGCAACTGCGCAACTCGCTGGGGTTCCGCTTGCAAGAGTCTCAGGGAGGCTAGTGCGGCTCCAGCATTGGCGGGAGACATGCCAACGCTGAACACAAAGCCAGGGGCGGTGTATTTCAGATATTCCACGATTTCTTTGCAGCCCGTGATGTAGCCACCGCAACTAGCAAAGGACTTGCTCAAGGTGCCCATCCACAAATCTACAGCCTGAGCCGGGATGCCAAAATGTTCGCCGATGCCGCGCCCGGTTGCACCCAGCACGCCAATGGAATGGGCTTCGTCGACTATCAGCAGCGCTTTGTATTGCTGCTTGAGGGCGACGATTTCGGGGAGGGGAGGAATATCACCATCGGTGCTGTAGACGCCTTCGACGGTGATTAGCACCTTCTCAAACTGGCTGCGATAGTCTTTCAGCAACGCTTCTAGAGCTTGCCAATCGTTGTGGGGGAATTCCATCACCGTTGCCCCAGAAAGGTTGCAACCTTCGCGGACGCTATTGTGGCTGAGGGCATCGCAGAGGATTAGATCCTTGGCACCCAGCAAATGTCCAATGGTGGTGACGTTGGTGGAATGTCCGCCAATGTAAACAATGCAGTCTTCGGTACCCAGGAAGGTGGCAATTTCTCGCTCCAGTTCTCGGTGGATGGGGCGATCGCCTGATACCACTCGGCTGGCAGATACAGAGGTGCCATAGCGGGCGATCGCCTCCATTGCCGCTCGCGATACCACTGGATCGCCAGACATCCCGACGTAGTTGTAGCCGGAATAATTGATAACGGATCTGCCATCAATGCGGCTGGTGTCGCGACAAGTGCCTTCATGTAAATCGAAGAAGGGATTGCCTATTTTTTTGACGCGATCGAGGTCTTGCCGCAAATTGAGGTATTCGGGAAGTTGGGCGAGTTGGTAATGGGCGGGCGGGATA
>JADEXA010000075.1 GCA_015207365.1 Vacuolonema iberomarrocanum LEGE 07170 | reverse complement strand
GCGATCGCCCCACCCGGCATGGCACGGGTGATGTGATCACTCGTGACAGCCAGCGGAAAGGCGACTTTGAGCAAACGATAGTCTTCCTGCCAGTCAATGTCGCTTTCGACATAAAGCATGGGGCTATCACCCAGCAGCCGATAGGTTTGCACGATTGTGGAGCGCTCCGTTTTCCAGATGGCTCGGAGAGCGCAGCCTAGGGTAGTGGGTGGCAGCGGTTCGATGGTTTGAAGTGTGGGAGTTGACAGCTGGTGTGCTTCGTAGTCAGGCGCAATATTCCAGGCATCCCAGTATTGCCCTTGGTCTTGAAACAATTGCAGCGCATTGCCCAAACCTGCCAGTACTTGGCGCTGATGGCGCTTATCAAAGATTTGCGCCACATAGCCGGTTGCTGAATCGATTGTGACCCGCAAGGCCGCATTCTCCAAAACATAGTCTGAGGGGGCGATCGAGGCTGGGGTGGGTCGATCTGCGGGGCAGATCCAGAAAGTGCCGTAGCCGACACCGGGGACGGCCTCTGCCCAGAAGGACAGATGGCAGGTCGTGGCATCGTTTGTTGGCGGTGCGGTGTGTGTTGGCAGTGGATTGCCAGCCCAATCTAGAACCTGCCAATGCTGGGTCGGAGACTGGGAGATGGTGGTGTGCACCCACTCCGATCGCGCCCAATTCAGAGCATTAAACACGATCAGCGGTTGTGCCTTGGGGACGGGCGGTTGGGTTAAGTGTATGGATTGAGCGATCGCTCCCAGTGCTTCTAACCGAAGGTTTTCTGCGATTGCGGCGGCTTGCTGCCATTCGGGATTGGCGTCCTCGTATACCTCAGGGATCGCAGAACCCGGCAAAATGTCATGAAACTGATTAAAAAGGACGGTTTTCCAGGCCATTTTAAGCTGGTTCTGGGGATAGGGATGCTCGGGGCTGATCTTTGTGGCGATCGCCGACCATAGCTCCGCTTCGTAAAGAGTCGTTTCGCAGTGATGATTCCACGCTTTCTGATCCGCATGGGTGGTGTAGCAGCCGCGATGGAGTTCCAGGTAGAGTTCGTCGGCCCAGGTCGGTAAGGGTTGAGGCGAAGGATTTGCCTGGAGGCGATCGAGGAAGGCTTCGGCGGTGGAAAAGGCAAGTGCTGGGAAGAAGGGGGATTGCTGCCAGCGCCGTGCCAGATGCAACATGTCTCGGCTGGGACCACCGCCATGATCCCCGACGCCAATCAACCACAGAGCTTCTGTGTGCCCGGTTTGACCTTCCCACTGGGTGGCATAGTGTGCCATTTTCAGGGGATCTATGCCTTCGCCAATGGGGGCAGAGTGGAGGCTGGGGAGGGGGGTGGCATCGGTACAGGCAGACTGCCAGCGAAACCAGGCATGGGGAAAGATGTTGGTATCGTTCCAGAGCAATTTTTGGGTGACGAAGTAGCGAACGGAGCCATGTTGGAGAATTTGTGGTAGTTGCCAGCAAAAGCCAAAACTATCGGGCAGCCAGGCGATCGCACTTTCCTTCCCAAACCGTGACTGCATATAGCGCTGCCCATACAGCACCTGCCGGGCGATGGATTCGGCGCTGATGATGTTCAGCTCGGGTTCCACCCACAACCCTGCGGCCACTTCCCAACGCCCGGCGGACACCTGCTGCTGAATCGCGGCGAACAAGTCGGGTCGATGCTCTTCAATCCAGGCGTAGAGCGCGGGAGTGGAATGGGTGAAGATGAGTTCGGGAAATTCGGATTGGAGCTGTAGCACCGACGCAAAGGTGCGCTGGGCGACCTCCCAGGTTTCACTAACCCGCCAGAGCCAGGCCAGGTCGAGGTGTGCATGGCCGAGCAGAGAAATCTGCCGTTGCTTGATCCAGCGGCTGAAAGAATGCAGGCGATCGCGCAAGGCCATCAACGCGGCATCAAATTGGGGTCGATCGCTCACCCGTGACCAATCCAGCGTATTGACTGCTGTCGCTAATGCAGGCAAGCGGTCCGGGGCAAGAGCCTGACAATAGATTTGCAGTACCGCGAGCTCATCGGCAACGAACCCCGGTTCGGGGCAGGGATGCACCGCATAATCGGGAATTTCATAAAGACAGGTGGCGGCAACCAGTGCCCCATCGTCGTGGCCGGGGCTGACCAGGCGGATGGCTAAGGCGATCGCTTCGCCCGGCTGCACGGCATCCCGCAGTAAAATCCGCGCCCGACAGTCGAACAGGTCGCCTTCCTGCACCTGCACTCCATCCACAAAAATCTGTGCCGAGACGGCCCACCAAGTCAGGGCCAGCCGCAGCGTCAGTTGTTCTAGCGGATACCCCGCCAGGGTATTGGGAATGGTCAGGTGCAGCCCTAACCAGAGAACCTGTTCACCCTTGTCCCACGCGATATGGTGGCGAGTGTTGAGGGGCATCTCTTGCCAGGTATCCCAGGTGGTAGGATGGGTCGCTACCTCGGTTGACAGATCCCCGAAGTGCCCGCGCCACTGCTCCTGGACATCGAGCTGGGTGAGTTGCCGCAGGTGAGCGATCGCCCGCTCTAAACCAGCGTTTTCGCTGTCTGCCCCATGCTCCCCAACCCCCGTAAACTGAACCATCGATCCGCTCCAGCAATCCTCTAAGATGAAAGATGGGGGAGGAGTGCCCTGGCTTCAGGTCATCGCATCACCGCAAAACCGTTCCCCCCGCTGAGTATTGAACCTTACCATGCCATCTTCGGGTCGCTTCCAAAGTCGCGTTTTTAGCGAAATCAATCGACAACGCCTGCGATGGGGCGATCGCATGGGGCGTGGATGGCGCTACAGCCGCATGTCGCTGATCTGGGCGACCCAGATTTTGCTGTACCCGATTTATGCCGGATTTCAGACGCTGCGGTTGGTTGGACGACAGTTGGCACAGGCTCCCCGGCGCTTGCAACAAGCTGGGAATAGTCTGCGCCGAGCTGTTGGCCTGGAAACCCCGCCGCCAACTCCAGCGCTCAATGCCTCAACGCCGATTCAGCACACCCTGCAAGCGGTAGAAGCGTTGAGTATTGCGCTACCTTCGGGAGCGGCGATCGCCGCTCTCCCTGGCTCCAGTGCCCTGGCATCGGGCGATGATAAACCCACCAGCCCCGCCCGCGTGACCCTGCAAGCTATTGCATCTGACCGAGAAAACGGACACCTAGTCTTGGTCGTAAACCCCAATCAGATTATGGATGTGCTGACAGAATCGCAGCAAGCGATGCTGCGTCAGCGCATCGTGATGGAGCTGGCGGAGTTTTGGCGCGATCGCCACCAGGCTATTGCCCAGGCACAACCTGCTCTACCCCTACCGTTGCCGCGCCCCACTCCGCGCATGGTGCCCCCTGTGCGGTGGTTCTACCGTCTGATGCAGTGGGAGCAGCAAAGCGAGGTTGCTCTAGCCACCAATCTGTTTCAAGAAACCGCCCTCGCCGTTTACCGAGAGCCCCACCGAGAGGCAGAAGGGATCGAAGGACAGAAGGTGCTTGAGTGGGATACCCTGATGGCCTCTGCTGACCAAGCACCCGCTACCGGAGCGCCCTCTCCGGTACATCAACTAGCTCAGAGGATGCGATCGCAGTGGGCGGCGCTGAGTGCTGAAACGAATCGCTTGCCCATTCCAACGGGGCAGCCCTCCGGTAACCCAACGGTCGCGATCGCCGCCCCAGCTCCGCTTCAACCTGTCCATGCTTCTCCCTCCGTTGCTCTGGAGCCGCGTTCCTCCGATGCGCTCGAGACCCAAGCGGCGGCGGATCTGTCGAACTCGATGGCAGTGGAGCCTTACGTAGACACGAGCGCTCAGCTTGTGGAATATGTCAAACACCCACTGGAGCAGGTGCTGGAATGGCTTGACAAAGGCATGGCTTGGTTAGAAGACCAGATTTTGTCACTGCGGCATTGGTGGAACAAATTTCGTGACTGAGCGTCGTATGGATGGGCAAACGGATTGACGCGGGGATACGCACAAAATCCGTCCCGCTTTCCGATAAAATGAGAGCGCTTGTTTTTTGAGAAAACTCTATGTTGACGCTAAAAGTTGTCGTTTACATCGTCGTCGCTTTCTTCGTGGGTCTGTTCGTTTTTGGCTTCCTGTCCGGTGACCCCTCCCGTAATCCCAAGCGCCGCGACCTTGAATAATTGAGGAATAACAAGCGCTTTTCTCTGTCTTGCACCCCTTTTTGAAGGTCTTGGGTGCGTCCTTCAGCCCTAGACACTAGGGCTATTTTGTTATGCTTATTCAGCTATGCCGCACCCTGTTCCGCCTCCCGTACCCCCACCGCAGATTCATGTCTTGCCAGCCGAGTCTAGTGGCAAGCACATTGACGTAACTGAGGTTTCTGCGGAACCTCCAGCACTGGAACTGCATCCAGTGCTCCCTGCCGACGATACGTTGGATGCACCGCCAGAGGCGGAAGCAGCGGCTCAAATCCCTCCAGCCACACCGAGCACGGTATCTGATGCGGAACGGTTGGGGGATCCATCTGCGTCTCAGCACTGGACTAAGGCTGAAGACGACGCGTTGCTTCAAGCGGTTGACCAGTCGGGAACCGGAAGCGATTCAGCGGTTTCTGAGACGCCTATTGCGGTTGCCACAGCCGAAACTCGACGGTCGGAGCCGCCAATCGATGCTTTCGCTGTGGCGTCCCCAGAAACCTATACTCCCGAATTTCCCTCGACTCCCTCTAGCCCTGATCGCCCGGCACCAGAGCCCGTTGCCATTCCCCTGGAAGAGGTGCCCAGCACCTATAGTCAGGCGTCTGTGCTAGGCGATCGCATTGAACCCTCCGCGCCTTTTTCCTGGCCTGTGCCGGGTGGCTCCACTGCAGAGGCCACGCCAATTCCTGGCCTGCTCTCCCGTCGCCGCACATCGCGCTCCCTGGATGACCAACAGTTTCTGCTTGAGGGAGAGGTTGACCTGTTTCCAATGTTGGTGGAATTGCAGCAACTTTCGGGTGCAACCCTCGTCGCCCGCACTCGGGGTGAAGAGGGACGCACTGTTCTGGAGCTGCCTCAGGCTCAGGCTCAAGCGAATCCTAACTTTAATCCTCCGCGCCTGGAACCCACGACGGGAGTGGGGGGTGAGGATGACGACGAGGAAGAACCCCCCGCCGATCCGCCAAGCTTTCCTGACTTCGACCGTCCCGATACTGGGGACACTGAAGAGTCAACGGATGCAGATGACTCAGATAGGCAGCTAATCCGTCCAGAAACGGGGGTGTCTGACGGTGATGATGAGCCTTCCGAGGCGGTTGGGGATAGTAAGTTTCCACCGAGCGATCGCCCCGGAATTCCGGATTCTGAAGTTACGGATGACCCAGAATCGCCGCTGCCTAGCGTTGATGTGGATGGGCTTGAGGTTGATCTTGGGACCTCGATTCCGGCTGATGTTCTGGAGCTGGATGCCGATCGTCAGGACTTTGATACGGTTCGCAATGTCTTTGTAGCCGAGGGCAACGTCGAACTTCGCTTTCGGCAAGCTATTTTGACCGCCGATCGGATCCGGGTGAACCTCAATACTCGGCAGGCGGTGGCCGATGGGAATGTTGTCTTCCGCCGAGGGCAGCAGTTGTTGTTGGGCAACCGTCTTGACTACAACCTCACCCAAGCGACAGGCAATATTTCCGGGGTACGAGGTGAAATCTTTTTGCCTACCTCTGACAGCGATCTCACCATTCTGCCTAATGATGCCAGTGTTTCTGGGCGACCGGGCCTCCCGCTGGACGAAACCCTGGATCTAGAGGCCCGGCAGGACGCTCCAATTGCAACAGGGGAAGGCTTCGAGTTTGGGGTTGGCACTGAGCAACTAGAGCTGACTGGGGGCATCCGACGGCTCCGCTTTGAGGCAGAGAGCGCTGTATTTTTTCCGGATGGTTGGCAAGCCACCAATGTGCGCATCACCAATGATCCCTTCTCTCCACCGGAGCTCGAACTGCGATCGCCTGAGGTCACCTACCGCCGCCTGTCTCCCCTCCGCGCTGAGATCATTGCCCGCAATCCTTCGCTGGTGTTTGACCAGGAGTTTCGCATACCGCTGTTCCAGCAACGCATCATCATCGACAATCGCCGCCGCAACAACAATCCCCCATTATTTGACATCGGGTTTGATGATGATTTGGGTGGGCTTTTCCTGCGTCGTCCGTTCAACATCATCACCACACTCCGCGCCCGCTTCACCGTTTCGCCCCTCCTACTGGTGCAGCGTGCCCTGGAAGACAACGGCGGCAATATTTTTTCGCCAAATAGCTTTGGGGCAGAGGTTCGGTTCAACTACACCATTAGCCCCACAACGCGCTTCCGCGTTCGCAGTTTGTTCGAGTCGCTCGACTTTGAAACCAGTGAAGATATCACTGCCAGTGTGCAATTGATTCAACGCGTCGGTACCCATCAGATCACTGCCGAGTTTGCCTATCGCAACGAGTTCTTCAATGGTTCGTTAGGAGAGCGGGAAGTCCTCAGCAGTTTTGGAGCTGTTTTGACATCCCCACTAATTGAACTTGGTGATACAGGCTTGCGCCTTAGCTACCAGGCGGGCATGCAGTATGTGACGGCTGAGACTAACCGTCGCGAATTGCTCGACGATGGCGTCAACCGCGATGAAGTCGGCCTGTTCCGTGCCCAGGCTAGCGCTACCCTGAGTCGGACTTTCCGCATCTGGCGTGGTCGACCCCTCCCCCGTACCCGCGAGGAAGGCCTGCGATTTAGCCCAACGCCGGTGGTTCCGTTCCTCAACCTTGTGACATCTTTGCGGGGAACAACGACTTACTACAGCAATGACGATACGCAATCCAGCTTGCGCGGGAGTATTGGGTTGCGTGGACAGTTGGGGCACTTTTCTCGGGATTTCTTTGACTACACCGGCTTTAATGTGACCTTTACGGAAGCTCTGGTCGAAGGCCAGTCTCCCTTCTTTTTTGATCGAGATGTCGATCGCACAACCCTATCCTTTGGCATCTTGCAGCAAGTGGTTGGCCCGATTCGTGTGGGCTTCCAGAGCTCGTTCAACCTCGACACAGGGCGAGAGATTAATACGGTGTATCGGTTGCAATATGTTCGGCGGACTTACTCCATCAACCTCAGCTTCAGTCCCATTCGGGAAGAAGGGTCGCTAACGTTGCAGATCAATGATTTCGACTGGCGGCAACCCCGCGATCCGTTTTCAGGCGGTGCCGGAGCGGGAGATGTTGAGGGTGGGGTTCTCCTCTCCGAATAGATTTGGTTAGAAAAATCCTCGTTATATTTTTTGTGAAATGCTTGCTCCAAAAGCATTTCACAAAAAATATAACGAGGGTTTTTCTATTTGGATTCGGTATAAATCGATTGGGTTTGATGGGCATGGAGGCGATCGCCCTGATTTTGTTTTTGTTTCGCATCATTAGTTTGTTGCAATTTATTGTGTTTTGCAGCATTTCGGAAAAGAATGTTCAGAGGAAAATAAATGTTGACGCTACAGTGGAAGCATCAGCATCGTCCTGGATAGAAACGATTGTTGTAAAAACGAACCCCTGCTTTTCCCCTTTTGCCTATGACCGAGCTGCTGAATGATCCTGTCGTTTGGGTTGCAGCCGACCTGCTTGATCGGTACGGATTCGAGCGGGGAGCGTTTAGTGCCGAGCAATTGATTGGCTACTGGCTGCGCAGTTATCCAGCAGAGTGGATTCGGTCTGCCGTGCTGGAAGCGCTCTATCAGGGACGATACAAGTCCGTTTCGGTCGGGCAAATTTTGGCTATCTGGAAGCGACGGGGCCAGCCACTGTATCACTACAGCTTTGAGTTTGAACGGATGATTTGTGGAACCTTGGCGCGCATCCCAACGATGGAGGCGCCGCCAGCGGAGCAAACCGCACCCCCAGCAGCCATTGAAGACGCGCCGCCAGCGATCGCCATGGACGCGCCGCAAGATAATCCTGCTCCGCAGGCCGAAACCACTGCTGCATCTAGGTTAGAAGAGATGCCTTCATCCGAGCCAGCGATGGAACTGTCGACCGAGACGATCGCCCCATTTGAGGAGTCATCCGATGGCGCTCCCATGGATCTGGTACCTCGGCGATCTGAGCGGCTAGCCCCCGATGGAGACGATACCTGGCTGGAGGCAACAATCATAAAGCCAGCCGAAGAGATGGGCGATCGCCCCATTCCCCTGGCTCCATCCCCTGCGTCTAATGACGATTTTGCCTTTCTCTCAGCCTCGTCCAACTGGACGCAGCCCGATCTCATTCGTCCACCTATTCACCAATTTATTCCTGATAACGAAGGCTCGTTGTTTTACGAGAAACTCCGTGCTGTTGCCCACGAGCAGCTCAACTGAGGCGCTCATGGTCGATTGATATGAGGGATGAAATGCCCCTCAACTGTGCCTGGGAGCAGGTTTAGAAATTACCTTTAGAGTCTGCAACCTCAGATTTTCAGCACGGTGTTGTTGTCAATGGGGTGATAGTTGCCCTCGGCATCCAGGGCGGAGAACCGCTGGAGATGACGGCGCACCATAGGCGGCAAGTGCTCGAAAGTGAAGTGAGCATCGCCTGCGGAGATGTCGGCCCAGAAGTTGCGGAGATCGGGCAAAAGCTTTTGTGCGGCTTTGGGAGGCAGGCTGATAGGGGGTGCCGTGAGGAATTGCAGCATGAAGCTAGGGGATCGATCGCCCATCCATTCCCGCGATCGCTGACCTAGGTTTTCCCAACCGGGGAGGGATTGCACCTGCCGCGACTCGATCTGGAGCGTGGCGGCGTTGGGGCGATCGCCATCCCGCAACACCTGCACAATGCGATAGGGATGGGGATAGCCCACCAGCGATCCCGTTGTAATTTCATACAGCGTGTCCCGACGCGCAATATCTTGCACATGCAAATGCCCAGTAAACATGAGCGACACATTGGCAGCTTCCAGGATCGCCACCAGCTCTGGGGCATTGTCAAGCATGTAGCGCTTGCCCATGCTGTGGTGGGACTGTCCTGGTAGATGTTCCAGGACGTTGTGGTGCAGCATCACGAGGGTTAAGGCTTCGTCGGGAATCCGGTCTAATGTGACGGCTAGCCAGGCGAGTTGCTCTGCGTCTAGCAACCCTGACCAATGCTGTTGTCCATCTTCCCCAAAGGCAATTGAGTTCAGCCCAATCAGCCACACAGCTGGCAAAATCTCTTGGGCGTAATAAGGGCGATCGCCCCCACCCAGTCCGGGGTCTGTCTCTCCATAGCCAAACTTGCGATACAGCTGCACAAACTCCGGCATATCAATGCAGGCGTCTGTCGCTGTTGCCGCGATCACGTCATGATTTCCCGGAATGACATAGGCCGGGTAGGGCAAGGTGGCGAGGCGATCGGCCAGCCAGCGATGGTTTTGCCGTTCCCCATGTTGCGTTAAGTCACCGGGGATCAACAAAAAATCCAGATCCAATTGGTGGAGATCAGCCAGTACCTGTTCGATCGCGGGAATGCTGACCTCCACCAGGTGAAACCGTTTTGAGGAGGGCCAGATGGTTTCTGGAAGGGCAATGTGGGGATCGCTGAGGATCGCGAAGCGAAAGCGTGACGTCATGGTGAGGGTGAGGAATGGGTGGATAGAGGGATCACCTTGTTCTATCCTCCCAAATCTTGGAGGGTGTGGCGAGGCATCGTGGGTGGATTCCGCCAGGGCGGATGTTGTTTTTTGTTTCGTGAACTCGTTACGATAGGCGATCAAAGGTCAAATCTAATGGCGATCGGGCAATTTTTCCATGCAAAACCAGGAATTTCGGCAGCGGCGTGAGCAGTTAATGCAACGCATTGGTAAAGGGGCGGCAGTGTTTCGCAGTGCGCCCATGGCAGTGATGCATAACGATGTGGAATACAACTTCCGGCAAGATAGTGACTTTTTCTACTTGACGGGATTCGATGAACCCAGTGCGGTGGCGGTACTGGCTCCCCAGCATGAAGAGCATAAGTTTGTGCTCTTCGTGCAGCCCAAAGACCCGGATGCAGAAACCTGGGTGGGCTATCGCGTTGGGGTGGATGCGGCCAAAGAACGATTTGGTGCCGATGCCGTGTTTCCCATCGAAGAATTGGATGAGAAGTTGCCTGAATATGTGAAGGATGCCGATCGCATTTTCTATCGCCTGGGCCGCGATCGCACCTTTAACGACAAGGTGCTGCAGACTTGGCAAAACCTGATGCGCACCTATCCCAAGCGGGGGACGGGACCGATCGCTATTGAAGATCCGGCTCCTATCCTCCATGCCATGCGTCAGGTGAAAAGTGCCTTAGAACTGGATCACATGCGACGCGCGGCGGCGATCGCTGCGGATGCGCATCAGCGTGCCCTCAGCTTTGCTCGCCCGGGCAAATTTGAATACCAGGTGCAGGCAGAGCTGGAACATACCTTCCGGTTGAATGGAGCGCTGGGGCCAGCCTATCCCTCGATCGTCGCCTCTGGAGCCAACTCCTGCATTCTGCACTACACCGAGAACACAAAAGAAATTGCGGACGGTGACCTGCTGTTAATCGATGCCGGATGCGCCTATGGGTATTACAACTCTGACGTTACCCGCACCTTCCCGGCCAATGGGCGTTTTTCGGAAGAACAGCGGATTCTCTACGAGATTGTGTTGGAGTCTCAAAAACAGGCGATCGCCCAAATCACCCCTGGCAATCCCTACAACCAGATCCACGACACCGCTGTCAGCGTCATCGTCGATGGGCTAATGGATCTGGGCTTGCTCCAGGGAGATAAGGAAGAAATCATCAAGGAAGAAAAGTACAAGCCCTTTTATATGCACCGCACCGGACATTGGTTGGGGTTGGATGTGCATGACGTTGGCGTCTATCAGCATGGCGATACTCCCCACAACCTGGAGCCAAGCCAGGTAACAACGGTAGAGCCGGGGATCTATATCAAGCCCGACATCAAACCTGCTGAGGGACAACCAGAGGTGCCAGAGCGCTGGCTGGGCATCGGTATCCGCATCGAAGACGACGTGTTGGTGACGCCAGAAGGCTATGATGTGCTGACCGATGCCGTTCCCAAGGAAATCGCTGATATCGAGGCTGCGACAAAGTCTTAATCGGGAGCCAATCGGTTGATCAGACTGAATGATCCCTGCGATTTGGGTTGGGATGATCCGTTCAACCAGCAAAAACCCTTCGACTCTGAGTGAATCGAAGGGCAGATTTTGTTCACCCAATGGGAGTAAAAATTTGGCCGCTCACAGCATGACACTGAGTATCAGCAGCGGGGCGAGAGAGGGCGATCGCTTGGGGTGAAACCTAACTGTTGCAGCCACATCCTGAATGGCCGCATCCTGCGCCACTCTCATGGCCGTTTGCACAAGCTTCGCTGCAATAGTGCTTGCCGTCTTTTTGGATAGCTTTTTCAAGGTCGACAATACACAAGCAGGGTTCACAGGCACATTTCATCTGCGTTACTGTTGCCATAACAACCTCCGGGTACAATAAAAGAGAATGCCTGAACAATCGTTCATGTTTAATGATAAAACATTTGAACAAACATTCAAGTATGCGCGTTAGCCATTCCGCCTTTCTTCCAAAAGCTTTAAGGAAACGCTAACCGATCGCGCCTATCCGCTTCGAGACCCAACGCCCGTGAGTACCGACGAATACACCAATCTGTCTGAAATCCGCCAACATGTTTTGGACATCGCAAAAGCCCAGCGCATGGCCGAGTTCTTCGCCACACTAAGCGACCCCAATCGCTGGCGCATCCTTTCTGCTCTGGCGACTGGCGAACTCCGGGTGCGTGACTTGGCCGATGTCGTGGATATGAGCGAGTCGGCTGTTTCCCACCAGCTCCGCATCCTCCGCACCATGCGCCTGGTAAGGTATCGCAAAGACGGTCGCAATGTTTTCTATGGTTTGAAAGACGACCATATCTTCAACCTCTACCGCGACATTTCCGAACACCTGGATGAGTCGGATGACGACTGATGGTCGAGGTTGTGTCTCTATGATTCTATTGATGGCACTGATTCTATTGATGGTACTGAGGCCACTTCGAGCTGCTGAATCAGGGAACGGATGACTTCTGTCTTCGTCTTCTCCTGCTCGATGCAAAACGCTTCCAGGCGTTTCAAGTCTTTCTCTGGAATACGAATTGTCAACACTTTATCTGAGCGAGGCTTCGTTCTAGCCATACGGTCTCCTTCAGCAAGCTGAATAGCGAGGGTGGTCTGATTGCTTGAGGCGTTGACTCAAGCAATATCAATGTGATGTGAGCTGTATCAACGCGCTTCGATCCTGCGATCGCCAAACTCACCACCCAGATTGGAACAGTCCCCTATTGTAATGTATTTGGCAAGTATTTGTCATCATTGTGTTAGTACAAAATATAGTTGCAGCGTAGTATTTTGTTAGTACAAAATATGGCTAATAGCTTGACAAAATACTATATATTCGATAATTTGGGAACAACGGTAAAGGGATGTTGCCCACTCAGCAAATGGTGCAACGTTCCTGCGAAGCATTCCTCATGAGGGGCTTCGAAAAGCTTTGATGAATGAAAGACTTTGATGGAAAGCGCATATTTGATGCGCCTAGTTGACAGTAGATGGAGGATAATCTATGGCTCTCCAGGAGCAGGTAAGGGTTCCCGAACGGTGGAATGGTGAGGTATTCAGCACTGGGACACACGATATTGAAAGTACATCTAGTGGCTTTTGGGGCGATCGCCAGCGCAAAATACACAGTGCGACATCAGCAGAAAGTCAAAAGCAGAGTCGGTGCCCTTCTCCGCTGACCCGCGAGTTGGCAACGGGTGATAATGATCTCGAACCTCTTGCTAACGCATCTCTCTGTGGAGAGTATGGAGATACCTCCCAAGAGGGAAGACAGTCGACTAGTATTGCATCTAATCTAGAACCTGTTGCTCAGAAAGAATTGCGCTTTGGCCTCGCTCGGCTTACTGACCGCTGGAATGGACGATTAGTCATAATTGGATTTACGGGGCTGATTGTCACAGACTGGTTAATCAGGACCAGTGCCATTGGCGTAATAATGAGCAGTCTCTCCTGATGCCTTCAAGGGCAATATTTTATAAAAGCAATATTTTGTAGAAATAACCCTGACTAATGCACCTATGAGTCGTTCCACTCGTTGAGCGATGGTCTCGTTGGTTCATAGTAAGGAGCACCTTAACTTCTAATAGGAAGTAGCAGTATTGATAATTCGAAAAGATAACAAAATGGAGGATCAGTGATGACTATCCAAACTGAACAACGGCAGGAATATCAGAAGAAAGTTGAAGCTGAATTGCGCAAAATGAATGCTCAGATTGATGAGTATCGCGCCAAGGTGGATCAGTCCACAGCAGAGTTGTCTGCGACTTATCACGATCAGATGGAGCAGCTCTATGCGCAGCGCGATGCTGCCCAGCGCAAGCTAGAGGAGCTGGGGCGATCGAGTGATGAAGCTTGGACTGAGATTCAGAAGGGCTTCGAGCAAGCATGGAACGAGTTAGATGCATCGTTCAAGCGCGCCGTTGACTCTTTTAGCAAATAGAACCTTAGCACTTTGTCTCCTGAGCTGTGAATTATTCAGTGGGTTTTCTAGTGAAGCCTGTTTGGATGAATAGTGCATAGCAAGGAGATGAGTCTAGGACAGTAAATCTAGATGTTTTGGGTCTGATAAAAGAGATCTGTTGTTGTGGACTTCCATAGCATTTCAGATCTAGATCCGTGATGTTTTACTGTCCTAGCTGTAGAACGTTGGAGAACGCATGGTTACGACAAATTACAACACTAACGCCACTTATGACGCGAATGTGGAGGTGGCGACTAATCCAGCACGCATTAGTCAAAACCCGATCTACATCGGGATAGCGGAACCCGATCGGCAAGCGATCGCCGAAGGCTTAAATGAAATCCTTGCCGATACCTATACGCTCTATCTCAAAACCCATTTCTTCCATTGGAATGTGACAGGCCCACTATTCCAGTCCTTACACAATCTATTCGAAAAGCAGTATCGAGAAATGGCAGAGGCGATCGACCAGATTGCGGAACGTATTCGTGCGCTCGGATTCCCTGCTGGAGGAACCTTCGCCACCTACCAACGCCTCTCCGCAATTCGCGAGGTTGAAGGAGTACCTGCTGCCGAAGACATGCTGGATCAGTTAGTTGAGGCGAATGAGACGGTGAGCCGTCGTGCGAAACCAGTCTTGACGCTGGCTGCCAGTGCAGGTGACGAACCGACGGTTGACTTACTGACCGATCGCATGCGGCAACATGAGGAAAATGCCTGGATGTTGCGGAGCCATCTAGCATAGCGATCGCCGCTCCTCCATTTGTTTCACCCTTTCTTTTGGAGAAGGAGCGTTAACTGAGATTGTCTCTGGCTAAGGCTGTGACGTTCGCAGATTTAGCCAGATCAACAAAGGGTAGAGGGCTGGGAGTTAGATAAACAAACAGATTCTTAGCCTTGTAGATATTGGAGCTTTTCATACAAATGCAAGTTAGTAATGCAGCACAAATTCCCCAAGCACATGAGCCGTTCCTGAAGATCGTGCGCGATCGCGGCGGACTGAGCGATTTCTACGAAGCGCGTGACATGACTGAAATCGTGTATCGAATCATGCGCGACTTGATGGCTTCCGCAACAATCGACCGGGTGTCAGACGAGTTGAGTAGTTCAGGTGCGATGCCGAATCAAGATGCCAAGTCGAGCAGCGTCCAGGATCTTTGGAAAGATACGAATCCAATCGTCGGATGGTTGAGTCGTTTGCGTCCAGCCTTTACTAAGGAGGCTCCCTACGGGATTAGCGATGAGCTGTTCTTGCGACGCCTCGAATTGGAGGGTGGAATGCCTTCCCAAACCGACCCGATGACGGTCGTGCGAGCCGTCTTTACGGCAACAAAGGCGGAGCTGTCACCCGAACGGATTAGAGAAGTGTCTGAATGCTTGCCTGGAGTGATCCGCACAATTTGGGAAAGCGCCTAATCATTCGTTCCATCTGATCATTTGTTCCATTTGTTCAGTAATACCATTCGATCGCTCGCCTCCAGCGCCGACCGATTGAATGGCTAGGAGTTCACACGTTAGCTCAGATCAAAAGCCGGATTGGCCGAAAAGCCAATTCGGTTTCTTTATGGGTTTGGACTTACGCATTTTGTTGGTGTTGTGGACGCGGCCACAACACCAACGAATTTGCTTAGGATTATGCAAAACTTGCGTAAGTCCTGTGGGTGAATAACGCTAATGGATCGCTTGGAGCTAAGCGGTAGCTGCGGGTTGGCTCAGTTTTGTCAGGAAACGGAGTGCTTGCACCATGAAACTTGCACAATCGTAGGGCGACATTTCGTAAAATGCTGCCCAGGCACGGGCTTTGCGCTCATCGTAGCGATTGCCATCATAGGGATGCTGATCCAGCCAGGCCAAGCGGACGGCGTGGCCAATAAACACATCCAGGACGATGTTGCCGTCGATCTGAAAGTCAGGGTTGCGCTCGGCGATCGCCGCGAGCTCCATCAAGGCTTCGATGTTGAGCTGGCGATACTCGGGCGCTTGGATCTTGTTCAGCAGATGCTCGACCCGCAGGGCAAAATTCTTCTCACCGGGAGTCATTTCCAGGGTGAGGTCATGCTCTAGGCGATTGCGGCGATCGAGTTTGTCGCCAATAACCAGCCCTTTGCAGTGGCGCAACACCGTCCATACATTGGGGTAGAAGTTTTGTGGCACTAGATTCAGGGACCCTTCTCGTTGGCGCTTTTGCCGCCAACTGGTGTGGTCGGTGGGAATGGTTGACTCCGCTTCCGCCGGAACCACCCACTCGATATCCTGCTTTTGCCGCAAGCTTAGGGATTCTTGCCGGAAGAGTTCTTCGTTCAGGGTTTCATAGCCTGCCAATACTTTGTAGAGACGTGACTTCACCTCGAAGGGGCTAAGGCTCATCAGGTGGTCATAGGCTTCGTCCTGGGTGACGCCCAACTCCTGAGCCAAGTCGCTGGTGATGAGTAGAATCAGGTAACCCACACGCAGGGTGAGGAAGCCTTTGAACAGGTGGGGATCGGTCTTAATCAGGAGGCTAAGGTAAATCAGGATTTCTTGAGTGAGGGGGCGATCGCGAATATCCTGCCGCACAAATTCTCCGATTTTGCGCATGATCTCGACGGTGGACATGGGCGCAATAATCAGAGAGTTGACACTGTAGGCTTTGCCCACGGCAATCTGCTTTTGCCGCACTAGGATGTCGGTTACCGCATCGGACAGACCCACATCAACCTTGTTGAGCAAACCCGCCGCCCGACGCACCACTCCCCATAGACGCCAGTGGCTTGCTTTGAGGTAAACCTCTTGCAGGAGTTTGGCGATCGCGACCTTCTTCCCAGGGCCACCAAAGCCCGTGTCAAAAGACAAGCTTTCCAACCGCTGCAGTGCCTCCAGCAACTCGATTTGCTCATACAGGTTGACGGAGTTGCGTAGTCTATCCAGCAACGGTTTGGTCTCGGTTTCTAGCTCCAGTTTGAACTCTTGGGTAAGGGTGAGTTCTTTCGTGGAATCGGGATAGAACTGCAAGTAGTAGCGCTGAGGTTGCGCTTCTTGGACAGGCGACTGGGCAAAATCAAAGTCGTGGATGAAGTTGATACGTTCGGTTCCAGCGGTCAACGCCAACTCCTGCAATCGTCCCAAGCGCACGGGCACGTTACCGCAGCGCCCTTCCTGCATTTCGTTGAATAATTCCAGTAGCGGCGTCTGATCCTGCAGCATGTCATGGGTTAGTAGCAGCGTCATCAGCGGACGCCCCAACTGGGTCCAGTGCTGCCAAATGTAGGCGAGTTCTCCCCGAATTTGTTCCACCAGCAGGTGATAGTCAAAGGTGAGATAGAACTTCGACTGATCCAAAAACGAGGGTAGAAACACGATGGTTTCCCCACGAATACGAAAGAGGTGCGAGGTGGTTAGGCTGCGGAGACGGCGCGTGGGTCGCCCGCTTAGTTCTAGTTTGTCGTTGCGTCCGATCTGCGCATAGACCTGAGACAGTTCGCGGGAACGGCGCACCTCAATCGGTTCTGTTTGCCTAGGTGTTTGGGTAGCGATGCCAAAGGTGGCCAGTTCTGCCTGGAGTTCTTCGTCTTCTGCCAGCAGCGCCACCTGTACCTGAGGTCGGGGGGCTTGCCGCACCCGCAGATGACGCCCCAAGGGATCAAGATCACCTAGAGAGATCCAGCCATCGTGCAGCAATTGCCCTAGGAGGTAGAGGCTCTGTGCCCATACCAGTGGGATGTTGTCGTTAGGAAGGCGGGTTTGGCTGCCGGGGGTTTCTCGTTCGGCGTCGATCGCCTCCTCGGGCACCAGATACAACTCCGGCAGCATGTGATACCCGTCCTGCTCAACGGTGAGCTGATTCAGCCGCGACAAATAGTCCTGCGAGGATTCCTTTTCCCCTGCGAACAATGCATTCAGCATGAGGTAGGTGAAGAACAGGGGCCACTCGCATTCAATATGCTCGAACGCTTTCAGTTCGGTCGGTTCGTAATGGAGGCGAGTCACATCCTCTAATACCGTCTGATGTCCATCCCGTAGAAAGCGCTTACAGCCATAGTTCCCCTGCAACTTGGAGACGATATTCGCGCGCGTCCGCTCCACCAGCTCGGGGTCTTCGATGGCAAAGGCTGGGTAGCCGATGACGCTCAGCACCGCCGCATCCACTTCCTTGGAGCTGGATTCTCTGGGGAGCAGCGATTCTAGGGTCATGCGGGCGCGGGCAATTTCATCTGGCAAGACATGGATGACCGATGCCTGACTGCCACGCACTCCAAACAGATCGAGTCCGGCGATCGCTTCCAACGCCGCCTTCGCCATCCCTACGGAACTGGCATTCAGCTCTGGGTTGCCATGGTTGATCTTCTCGCCCCGCTCCCAGATGCCATAGTCTGGTGTTCGATAGGCGCGCCCGATGTAGTACACCAGGTTTTGAATGAAGTTCACCTCATCCAAGGTATAGATGATGGATAGCCCCGATGCCGTCATCTCCGCCAACATCAACAGATAGAGCGACGTGGCATCCAGTTGTAGGTGACCCCAGGCATTGTCCTCAACTACGGTATCCCCAGTTTGCAGGTCATACTTCGCATGGAGCGAATCCAGCGGATCTTGGGTTTGTTTGAATTTCTCGACTTTGGGCGCTTGTCGCATGATGGCGAACAGCAGCCCCCGCATCATCTTGACGACGCTGTGTTCCATCTCATAGGTGCGCCCATCGTCAACCCCCGCTTTGCGATAAGCCATCGCCAGGCCCCAGACCGCCAGGATGCTATACACGTTGTCTCGCACCCAGGCATCGGTGTAGTTGCCGTGGGTCGTCACTGCGGTGCTGGCAGGCAACAGTCCCGAAATCGGGTTCTGCCGCGCCAGGATAATGGCTTTGACTTCTTGATAGTAGCGTTCGAGTTCTTCAGGAATCAGCATAGGTGTAGCGGGATACCGTGAGAGAAATCAGCTTTAGCATTCCCGGTACAGCGGGAAACCCATAAGGGTAAACTTTACACTTCCTTATGATTTGGGACTTCAGTATAACGTTTCAGTTCCCACGGAAATTAGGATGGGTTCGTTGCCGAAGGGCTCAACTGCATTCACCTTAAGGAGCATCGATGAAAATTCGCTCGTTTCAGCCATCGGATAGGGCCGCTATTGTTCGACTGTGGAATGCATGCGGTCTCGTTGTGCCACACAACGATCCCAACCGGGACATCGATCGCAAGCTGACGATCAAGCCTGATTGGTTTTTGGTCGGAGAGGTTGACCGTCAAGTCATCGCCAGTTGCATGGTCGGCTATGAAGGGCATCGGGGTTGGCTGAACTATCTTGCTGTGCGACCCGATATGCAGAACCAGGGCTTGGGGCAGCAAATTGTCTCCTACGCAGAGGCGCTATTGTTGCAGGCGGGATGTCCCAAAATCAATTTACAAATCCGATCGACCAATCAAAGGGTGATCGAATTCTACGAAGGGCTAGGCTACGAGCAGGATCCAGTGATCAGCATGGGAAAACGGTTGATTCCTGACATTGCCAAGTAATATCAAATCTGGTTGAAGAACCCAAATATCATTTGCGCCTGCTGCAGCGGGCGCAAATGATATTTGGGTTTTATGGTCGTTTGTCAGGGAATGGCGTGGACTTTGATGGATTGACAGCCTTCCAGACCGAGGCTGGGATTTTGGTGATAGCGATCGCTCGGGGTATAGATTTCAATTGCGTGAGCGCCCTCAATCCGGTATATGTATTGGGCGCGGGGATCAAATTCGGTGCTGACCTTGAGGTTGGAAAAGTCATCTTCGGAAAACTCGAAGCCAAATCGCACCACCAACTGCGCTACCAGCACACCGGGGGTATCGGCCTGTTCGCTGGAGAGGTCACGCTCCTGCCAAAATTTGTCGAGAAAAGGGTCGAGGATCCGCAATACCTTGTCTGGCGATCCGTTGCGACTGGCGTAGATCAGGACGGGGTTTCCGTCTACGAGGATATGGAATGGAGTAGCGGGCATAGGAGTCAAGGCTTAGGTGGCGCTGGACTGATTCTACGGCAGAGTGGGAACCCTGTCTTGCGCTGCAATGTTTAGGGTTATGAGTGAAATAAAACCCAAGACTATTTTTGGGTTTTATTTCATTTTTGGTTCTGAGTGATCTAGGGCTGCGTTGGGTGGAGACGGGCAGCCGTGCGCAAAATCTGTCCGGCCAAAATAGCGGCTCCAAAGCCATTGTCGATGTTGACGACACCGATGCCTGCTGCGCAGGAGTTGAGCATGGTTAGCAGGGGAGCCAATCCCCCAAAGCTGGCACCATAGCCGATGCTGGTGGGAATGGCGATGACGGGACAACTGGCGAGTCCGGCCACGACGCTAGGCAACGCTCCCTCCATGCCAGCGGCCACGATGATGACATCCGCAGCCTGGAGGCGATCGCGTTGGCTCAACAACCGATGAATGCCCGCCACGCCCACATCCCACAGCCGTTGTACCCGAAAGCCACAGAGTTCTGCTGTAATGGCAGCTTCTTCGGCAATGGGCAAATCTGCGGTGCCAGCGGAGATCAGCGTGATCACCCCCGAATATTGGGGGCAGGGCATTCCCGAAGAGTCGGTGGGGGTTTGGATCAGGGCGCAAATGCGAGCGGTGGCGAAGTAGAGCAGATCGGGAATTTGCGATCGCACCTGATGATAGATGTCCGGCTCAATGCGGGTCGCCATCACCACCGGCGTTCGCTGCCGCATGGAGTGGATAATCTGTCCGATTTGCTCAGGGGTTTTGCCTGGCCCCCAGATCACTTCCGGAAACCCCGTCCGCAAGGCTCGATGGTGATCAACATTGGCAAAATCTGCAACGGGCTCATAGTCCAGATGTTGCAATTTAGAAAAGGCATGGTCGGGGCTGATAGCGCCAGTGGCGACGGCATTCAGCAGCTCTTGCAAGGCGTCGGGTGAGGTCACAGTGGTATGGATTGGACGAAAGAGATATCGGGAACGCTCCCGTTTCTATTGTGCCGTGAAGCTGGATAGAAAAAGCTTTATGGCTTGCGCTTCTTTGCCTTCCAGGTGCCACCGTAGGTATAGTGTGGGTTTTGCTGACTTACCTCGGGATAGCAGGCATCGCAGATAAACTGCCACTCCCTAGAGGCATCAATCTGGGCGCGATAGAGGACAGGGGCAAGTTGCTGACAGCGATCGCACGGCTTCTGACGATCCCGTGGCATGCCCTAACCCTGGGAGACGGCTGAGCCGTGGCTAGAGTCCTGATCCGCACTTTGTGGACGGGCAAAGATCATGCGACCTGCAGAGGTTTGTAACGCTCCGGTCACTTCCACGTTGATGGATTCGCCAATGTAGCGATCGCCCGTTTCAACTACCACCATCGTGCCATCGGTCAAATAGCCCACGCCCTGATCCGCTTCCTTACCCGGCTTCAGGATCTTGAGGTCTAACTGATCCCCAGGCAGGTAGCTAGGACGAACGGATTTGGCCAGGTCATTGATATTCAGAACCTTGACGGCCTGTAGGCTGGCGACCTTGTTGAGGTTGTAATCGTTTGTTAACAAGGTGCCGTTGATGTCTTGCGCCAACCGCACCAGCTTGGCATCCACAGTGGTGACATCGTCATAATCTGCTGGATGAATCACCAACTTAGACGGATATAGCTCTTTCAGCCGATTCAGAATATCCAAACCCCGCCGTCCACGAATGCGCTTCTGGTCGTTGGAGGCATCGGCCAGGGTTTGCAGCTCTTGCAGAACGAACTGGGGAACCAGTACTTGGCCGTCGATAAAGCCCGTGCTGAGAATATCTTCGATGCGGCCATCAATGATGCAACTGGTGTCTACAACCTTTGAGGATGCTGGCTTGAGGGTGCCCTCGGCTACCAGTAACGTTTCGACCGAGTTGGGATTGATGAGGCGCAGGAGCGATCGCCCATTCGCACTGGCTAGATTCACTCCTGAGACGGAGAATAAAATGCTTCCCAGTACAGCTGTGAGCGGTTTGATAAAGGCAAAATCGTTGGGAATCGGTAGCAAGAAAATCGGAGCCAACATTAAATTAGCGACTAAGAGCCCCAACACCAGCCCAATCGAGCGGCTCAGAAGTTGGTCAACGGGCATCGCGCGGATCTGCTTTTCGACACGGCGATAGCTAGTCTGAGCAACTAACCCTACAGCAAAACCGATAATTGCCCCAAATCCAGCAATCACCGAACTCAAACCCTCCAGACTCGACACCTGATGGAGTGCGGCTGTAGGGAGGAGGTCAACGCTGTAGAAGCCAATTCCGGCTCCTGCTACGATGAATGAAATGATAATGATAGCGTCAAGCATAATTCCGGCTTGGGTCTGGGCATACGCCTGACCTCCAGTTTTCCGGGAGATCGAGGAGTCCGGTCACGAAGCGAATATCGTGAAGGTGAGCATAAATGCACAGCCTCATTATATCGGTTGGACTAGATATCGACTGCTTCCTTCTATCATCCCGCTCTCGCCCCAGAAATTGAGCTTGTTCCCGAATTCTCTTGCGTTTTTAGATTGGTTTACGTTTCTTTTGCGGATTTATGGCCGAGGCAAATGCTCCCTCTTTCATCGACCGAGCGGCTGCACTTTCACAGCCCAGGAATAAGGCTGTGGCTCAATTAATGGATTCAGGTGATGTGTCAGGTGATGTGTCGATCGCGCCGTCTGTGCAGGGAAGCGATCGCTTCCCTGCACCTGATGCGGCCTATGTTCACATTCCCTTTTGTCGGCGGCGTTGCTTCTATTGCGACTTCCCCATTTCAGTGGTGGGAGATACGCGACGGGGCGAAAACTCCGGGGCGATCGCCCAGTACGTCACCCAACTCTGCACCGAGATCCGCCGCACACCCAATCTGGGCACGCCGCTGCAAACCATCTTTTTTGGAGGAGGAACGCCGTCCCTCCTGGCAGTGGAGCAACTAGAGACGGTGCTGACGGTGCTGAAGCAGCAGTTTGGTCTGGCCGCCAATGCAGAAATTTCGATGGAGATGGATCCGGGTACCTTCGACCTGGCTCATGTGCAGGGTTACCATGCCTGTGGCGTGAACCGCATTAGCTTGGGGGTGCAGGCATTTCAAGCAGAACTCCTGCAAGCCTGTGGGCGTACCCACCAACCGGACGACATTCCCATTGCTGTCGAGCAGGTGCGAAGAGCCGGGATCGACAACCTGAGCCTGGATTTGATTTCCGGTCTGCCTCACCAAACCCTGGAACAGTGGACCTTTTCTCTGGAGCAGGCGATCGCCCTCACGCCGCAGCACCTCTCGGTGTACGACCTAATTGTGGAACCTGGAACCGCCTTCGCCCGCCGCTACAAACCGGGTGACAAGCCCCTACCCTCCGATACCCTGACCGCTGAGATGTATCGATTGGCTCAGCAAACCCTCAGCACCGCAGGTTTTCAGCATTACGAAATCTCCAACTATGCGAAGCCAGGCTATGGGTGTCGCCACAACCTGCGCTATTGGGAGAATCGCGCCTACTACGGCTTTGGCATGGGAGCCGCAAGCTATATGCAAGGGCAGCGGTTTTCGCGTCCCCGTACCCGCCGCGAATACTTTGAATGGTTGGAGGCCGGGATGCCGATGGATGATCCCGTTGCAACGGAGGGCGATCGCCTCCTCGACCGCCTGATTCTGGGGCTGCGTCTTGCCAACGGGTTATCCCTGACAACTCTGGAGCAAGAGTTTGGTCACGATACCGTGGCACAAATCCTCACCACCCTAAAGCCCTATGAAGAGCGTGGCTGGGTTGCCTGTCAGCTCAATCAACACTTGCGCCTGAGCGATCCCGACGGCTTTCTCTTTTCCAACACCATCCTCGCTGCCCTCTTCGAGCAATTCTCAGACGACTGATCTAGAGCAGGTTCTTGGAAAATTGACCCTATGCATCCGAAGCAGTTTGCCCTGCTCCCCTTTTTTTCAAATACTCAAATACGCTCTTGTCGCCGATGTCAGGGGGAATGGGCTGGATCGCTTTGCGAATGGCGAAGACCAGCATCAGCGCCGCCCAACTCGCGAGCAATACTTGCTCCGCATCGGGCGATAGGAGACTAAACAGGTGCCCGACTAAGAGTAATGGCACCAGGGGCGTGAGCAGCTTTGTCTCGAATCGATTGAAACAAAAAGCTTCTTTGAAAAAGATTCCAGCTAGCGCTGCAAAGATAAATCCAATGCCCCAGATGGTGGCAGGATGGTGATAAACCGTGAGGGCAAACGGTTCGGGATCGAAGTGAGAGATAGCGATCGCCGCGATCGCCCCAATTCCCCAAAACATCTGCAAAACTCGGTGCAGTGCTGCCATGTAAATATGAATCGTCAGCAAACTGACGCCCAGCGCCACCGTGAAGCCGCTAAAGAGGATCGAGATCGCGACATGAACCGTCGGCGAGCTGGGTTGCCAGAGCGCTAGCCCCGTGCCGATCGCAAAACAGAGAGCCGCTACCATCAAGCCAGCTCGATAAATGACCACCCCCTGGCGATCGCCCGCTGTAATCGTATAGTCTCCGAACTGCCCCTGATAGATCGGGTGTTCCGCAGCCTGTTCGGCCATTATTTGCTGTGCCATAACTGGATGTTGCCTCCTCAGGAAAGCCAGAGCATTGCCTGTTCTGTCATAGTACCAATCATTCATGCGGATGCTGCGAGTGCAACTCACAGCATCCGCTTATGAGGGCTACCCACTCTGGTGAGCGATTCAGTCTGGGGTAGAACGATTGGCGTTAGGATCGTAAATCCCAATGAGTTCACCGCTCGCTTCATAGACAGAAACAGGAATACGGGTGCGATCGCTGACCCGAGCGATCTGCTCAATCAGCGGATCAAGTTGGCTCAGGGGTGCAGTTGTGTTGCTCCCTGCTAGCTCCTGCTCGTAGGCATTGGTGATAGTGACGCGCATCTGGTCATCCTGGCGGCTGAGCAGGCAACGACGGGGAGAACCACTGCAAAGCCGTTCTAGCGATGTCACGGTATCTTGGAATCCAAGATTGTTTAAGGCTTGATCCAGGGCAGTTTGGTAGGAGTTGACTAGAGGCTGTACCTGCTCATAGGAAACGCTATCTTCTGGAATCTGTTGTACCTCGTCCAGGGCGCGCTGCCATTGCCCCACAGCTTGATCCCAGGCATTCTGTTGCTCGGCTGTCTGCGCAATATCCGCTAGCGATTGCGCCTGACTAAAGCGCTGCATCGAAGCTTGTTCTTGTTGCAACCGTTCCCCTGCCAGTTCTAGTTGGGGGCGATAGAGGGCCAAGAGCTGCTGGGCTTCGGCATGGGCCATTGTGCCACTGGGGACGTTGCTCAACGCATTGATTACCGACTGCCAGTTTTGGCGCACCCGCCGCAAACCGGGAACAGAGGTCACAATATCTTGACGAGTTTCCGCTTGTTCAGCTGTTTCTCGTGCCAGATCGACCCATTCCTGGGCCTCAATTTCCTTGAGAATGCGGTGATCGATCTGACTCAGGTTGGCGCGATATTCCGTCAGTTTACGCTGTGCCAAGGGGTAGACCGGGCTATGGTCGGGAACCTGCTCTAGCTGAGCGATCGCCGCCTGCCAGTTCTGTTTGATTTCTCGCCATACCGTCAGCGGATGGGGAGGATTCTGGCTCTGCACAGCCGCTGCCATCGCCAACCGTTGCGCCTGTACCACCCGTTCCAGCTTTTGAGATTCCTGCATCAACTCCGTCAAAATCTCTTGGGCTTCGGTGTAGTGTGGCGACCAATTGGGAATGCGATCGAGTAAATAACTGGCTTCCATCAGAGTGTTGTAGGCTTCTAGCACCGTTTGTGCCGACTGCCCCGGTGCAATCTGACGCATAGCTGTGCTCTCCATCTGCTGGGCGATCGCCAATGCATCACAGGTTCCCACAACACAAGGGCGGCTGAGGGCATAGCCTCCCCCGCCTAGCAACAGAATTGTAGCGGCCAGTCCCGCCGCTAGGATAGAACCCGAATTCGCTCGCCGTCGCCTGGGCACAGCCTTGATTTCAGCATCTAGAATGTCCCAGTCTGGATCGCGTTTGGTGCGTGTTTTGCGGGCGCGACCGCGACCAACGGGCGTTGTTTTCAAAGGAATGGGATCGCGCGATGGGGATGAGGGAGGGGTATGGGGTGGAGGGACAGCCCCGGCGGATTCGGCAACTGTGTTGCTGTCTGATGCAAAGTTAGGCGTTTCCCCCGACAGCATCAAACGTTCCGTTGAAGCCTGGTTACTCGCTCCATCGTCCCAGGTAAAACGATAGAACCCGTGAGGATCCGCCTCTCCCTCTTGTCTCACATACACCCGAACGGCGTGGAGGTCTGAGTATCGTTCTGCTCCGGCCCGAATCTCTGCATCTCGGTGAAAGGCTGATTCAACAATCGAAAAAATATGGCGTGAGTCGATTGCATGGGTATCTGTGACGGAGGGATATTGCACGAGAACGACGAGAATCCCTTGGCTGACCAGGCAGCGAACGGTCCAATCTGTGGCGATCGCCCATTCTGCCTGCAAATACTCCAGTAATCGCGCTTCCAGAGCCATTTCTACCGAACCCTGTGCCTGCGCCATAGTTTTTGCCTGTCGATAGACTGCGTTTTCCCTCATTGTTCCGCGCCAGAAGACCCCATCAGGGTATTCTGAATCCTCCTCCTTTACCCATTTAGCCTTACTCTTCCAACATTTGCACAATTAATTGCCTATTCTCTCATAGGCTTTACAGCAGCTTGATGTTGGACATGCTGGCTTGTCAGGGAACTTGCGGGGTCGCAGAATCCAAGGATGATTTTTCCGAGATGGAGCGTACCACGTCCCATCTCGGAAAAAATTATCTCCTCAACCAGCAACGCCAGAGTGTCCTGTAGCTATGAGTACAGGACAAAAACCAGAGAAACCTGGATTTTGGGTTGTCTACTTTTGATCGAGTGTAACGACGCCATTGTCCCAGGTCTCATCCGTTGGAGGATTGCTGAGCCAATGGTTGATGCGCTTGAGGTGGATTTCGGAGGCTTTGTCTTTGCTGTCGATATCTTCCAGGATGCTGCCAAAAGCAGATAACGCTTTTGTGAAGCGACGATTGAGGTAATGCTCGCGCCCTTGTTCGTATAGCTCCATCTGCTGTTTCTTCTTGTCTGGCAGCGGATCGGATTGTAGCCCTACGAGTTCGTAGACCGAGACGGGTTTATTTTTACCCTTAACACGCACCCGATCTAGCTCTCTGGCCCAAACGCGATCGCGGCAAGGGGCATAGGTGTACTCGCTGATAATGATGTCTGTGCCATATTGCTTGCTGGCACTTTCCAGGCGTGAACCCAGGTTGACCCCATCCCCAATTGCGGTGAACTCCATCCGTCTGCTAGAGCCGATGTTGCCACTAATGACCGTGTCGGAGTTGAGTCCAATGCCAATGCGAATGGGCGTCAAGTTGTTTTCTTTGCGCTTGGTGTTGAATTCGACTAAGCGCTTACGCATTTCTACGGCGGTTTGCACGGCCATCCAGGCATGGTCGTCTAGGGGCAGCGGCGAACCATAAACGGCCATAATGGCATCGCCAATATACTTATCAAGCGTCCCCTTGTAATGGAAGACGGCGTCGACCATGGACTCGAAGTATTCGTTGAGCATAATGACGACATCTTCCGCCGTCATGCTCTCGGTTAGGGTGGTGTAGCTGCGGATATCGGAGAAGAGAACGGAAACCTCTTTGCGATCGCCCCCCATCTTGGCCGCATCGGGGTTTTCGAACAACTGCCGCGCAATCTCTTCGCTCATATAACGCGACATCGTGAGTTTTAGCCGTTTTTCATCGCTAATGTCTTCCATCACGATGAGAACACCCGATACCTGGCTTATGTCCGTGGCATCTGCAATGGTGTTGATGGATAGATTGATGCTGTGCTCGTTCGCACCGTTGGCTTGCTTCAGGGTTAAATCAGGGTAATACTGCTGGCGGCTCTTCTCATCCTTGGCTTCCAGCGCTCGCTCAATCCAGGCATCGAAATCGCCTTTTTCCAACTGAACCAGATCGCGAACGAACTGCTTTTCTACTTGGGAATCGGGTGCTAACCCCACTAATTCCTTGGCACTTTCGTTGGCCGCAATGATGCGTCCTGTACGATCAATGGAAAAGACTCCGTTGGTGAGCGATCGCAGCATATCTCGCTGGGTCTGTTCCTGCTGCTTCACGCGGGCAAACAGCTTGGCATTCTTCAGGGCGACCCCGGCCTGAATGTTGAACGCCTCCATAAATTCTTGATCCGTGCGGTTGAAGCTAGCCCGCCAGCAGTCTGGTGCTGTGGGCCAGTCTGCTGGATTGTAGTCGGGGAAGTCGCCCGGCTTCACTTTGTTGACCAGTTGTGTGACACCAATCAAGTCTCCATCGGCAAAGACGGGCATACAAAGCAAGCTACAGGTGCGATAGCCGTTGGCCTGATCCAGTGTTTTGGAGGTAGAGGAGTCGGGGTGGTCATAAAGGTCGTAGGGAATAATGAGGACTTCACGCGTTTCGGCCACATGTCCTGCAAATCCCGTACCAATGGGTAGCCGTAACTCTTTCAAGGCACCGTTATCGCCCTCAATCTTGGTCCAAATCTCATTATGCTCGCGGTCAATCAGCCAAAGCGTGCTGCGATCGGCATTCATCAGCTTCTTCGCTTCATCCATGACGCGCTTCAGGGTTTCATCGAGATCGAGGCTGCTGCGGCTGAGAGATTCGGTCGCAGCAATCAACGCGGATGCTGCACGATTTTTCTGGGTCGCTCGGTAGAACGACCGCGACGACTCGATAATCAGCCGGATGGATGGCTCAAATTCCTTGAACACCCGCTCATCTTCGGAGCAAAAGCCTGTTTGGTCGATTTTTTGTTCTAAGGGAATGTTCGGATCCGGCAGGTTTTGCTTGAGCTTGTTGAGCAACTGCACAACCGCAACCAGGTCGCCATCCTTACTCAGTAACGGAAGTGCCAGCATTGTGTAGGTTCGATAGCCGCCAGTTTCTTGCTCCTTTTGCTTGGCAAAGGCCGAACGGGGATCGTCATAAAAATCGTAGGGAATGTTGACGACCCGCTTGAAGGTGGCGACTTCTCCCGCAATTCCTTTATCGGCAGGGATACGAATTTCTAGCGTGCCACTTTCGCCATCGCCTTTGGCAACAATGGAGTAAAGTTCGTGCTTTTCTTCGTCCAGGATGAAAATGCTGGCGCGATCGGCATTCAACAACTCTGCCGTTTTGAAGGTGATGGAGCTGAGCATCTCCTCCAAAATCTGATCAAACCCTTGCGCATCTAGCATGGTCAGGGTTTGATTCACAACTTTCAGTTTTTCCTCGACCCCGGTCACGACTTCCTTGAAGCTTTCCTGAGTCAGGGGGGCAAGGAAGTTGGAGAAAGAGCCCTGGGGTGCGGCTAAACCAGTACCGGAGGGTGGCCTATCGGCAATGGCTAGCTTGCCTTCACTGGGGCTAGGTTGCTGGGGTTCGGGGGCAGATTCTGTGTCATCGATCGTTTCTCTCGGCTCTTCCGCTACCGCACCCTGGCGCTGATTCATCCCGCGAACGACTTTGCCGATGTTGGTTTCGGGTTCTACCTGTACCTCGACAGTAATAACCTCACCTTCTGAAGAAGGGACTACGGGGATCGTCTGATCGCGATCCGGTAGATGCGGAGGCGAAGCTGACATAGATGTTAAACCTGAGGATGAATCTTGGAGATTAGCTGTAAAACTGGCGATCGCACGAATAGACCAGCATGTCTTAACCCTACTGTAATCTACTGGAGACCTTGGCAGTTACTCAATACGCTGAGAAGGAAAAAACGAAGTAGCAGGCAAATGCCCCACACCCATGCAAACTCTATATACATCTAGATGATACTGATGACTGTAAGGAGTTTTGTGTTAAAGGACAATGTCAGTCCATTACCGTTTGCCAAAACTCCATCAAAGTTTCATCGAGTTATGGAACGCTCACGGAACAACTTCAATAAAACAAACCGTCGATTGACAAAAACAATTAAGGTGCTGATCAGACGCATCAAAACCTCTAGACATAGGTCACAGCGCGCCTTGCAACTTCAGTTGTGTTTGTCAGGGTTAGAACTTATTCATTGTGCTCATTTTACTGCCGCGATGCGGCAACAAAATTAACGAATTCACTCAAGATGACACAAAACTTGCGTCATCTTGAAAGATTCACTAATGAGAAGAAGACCTGGGCTTCTTGATAGTGAAAGAAACGGGACGGGGAGGCGGTGGCTTCAAACGGGGAGGGAGGGGCGATCGCTGTAT
>JADEXA010000074.1 GCA_015207365.1 Vacuolonema iberomarrocanum LEGE 07170 | reverse complement strand
CCATGTTGAAACAAGAGGAAACCGATGTTGAATCCCGAACAGACGGAGCTGATCTCCAAACACTTGTGCGGCCAGATTTCGATGACGCCGGAGGTGCGGTCGGCGATCTTGGCGCAGGCGAGCGAGCACCTGTACGCGAGTCTGGGGGTGTTCACCCTGCTGCCTCAGTCGTTAGAGCGGGATCTGGGGATGGTGAAGTACAAGGCGCTGCTGCGGGCGCTCACCGATCTGGAAGCCCAGCCGGAGGTGCCCCTGCCAGCGCCAAGATCGCCTTTGCCGCCCACTTCGATCGCTGGGTCGCCGAATGCCGCGCCAACGGTGGCTCCGCCCGAAACTGCTGGGCCGAGTATGCGCGACTCTACGACCTAGACCAATTGCCTAATCAGCCGGTCGAGGCCAAGACCTACTGGCCGGAGTGTCCGAATTCTCGGACGCTGTTGCGGTGGCTGCAGGTGATTAAGGCCGAAGGCGACCTGGGCGACAAGCGGGGGCGGCATCGCAAAGGCAGCGGGCAGATCGATACTGACCCGGCGATTCGCGAGATTATCCATGGGGCGATTAAGTACCTTGGCCCCACGGCGAGTGATATTCGCCTGCTCAAAATCCCTGACGTGAAGGCGTTGGGGCTGAGTCGGGGGGCGTTGCGGAACTACCTGTGCAAACTGCAGGAAGAGAACCGCGCGCTGTGGCTAAAGCTGACGAACCCGGCTGCGTATCGCAATAGCGGTGCGGTGAAGTTTGGCAGTCGCAGTTCGAAAGATCTGTTGCCAAATGCGATTTGGGAGTTGGACTTTACCCGCAATGACCTGGTGCTGGAGCTGGGCGGGAAACGGCATCGTTTCTCGATTGGTGGGCTGATTGATGTGGCAACGCGGCGGCGGTTGTTTGTGCTGAGTACTGCTCCGCGAGGGATGGCGACGGCGGACTTGCTGATTAAAGGGATTCGGGCGTGGGGGATGCCGCATCTTGTGCGCCCCGACAACGGGAAAGAATTCATTAACCACCGGATTCTCAACTTCTCTGCGGCTCTGGGCTTTACGGTCGACCCTTGCCGACCGGGGCATCCCGAAGGGAAGCCGCATATTGAGCGCTTGTTTGGAGACTTGAACCATGACAAGATCCCGCTCTTGCCCTCCTATGTAGGGCATAACGTTGCCAGTCGTCAGGCGATTCGAGAGAACAAGGGCGAGCGGCAACTGATCGACCTGGCGATGGACTGGCAGGAATTTGAAACCTGGCTGGAAGCGTGGCGAGCAGAGTCTGAGAATGAATTCCATTCGTCGCTGGGGTGCTCGCCACTGGAGCAGCTTGCCCACTTTGAGGCGAATGGCTGGAGCCGGACCGATTGCCAATATTCGCTGGACTACCTCCAGAAAATGGCGCTCGATCGCCAGTTGAAAACCGTTAACTCCTACGGCATTCGCCACCAAAACCGTCGCTATATCGCGGCAGAGCTGGGGGGCTATGTCGGACAGAAGCTGCCCTGCTTGCTTGACCACCAAGACCCGCGCCATTTGTGGGTGATGGATGCCGATGGCAAGGCGATCCTCTGCGAGGCGAAGTGGGAAGTGGATCTGACCGACGAGCAAATGATCCTCGTCAGCCAGCAGGCGAAGCGGGCGGCGCGGGGCATTCAGGAGCAAGGCATTGCAGCGGGGAAAACGGCGCGGCAAATTTCCAAAAAGCTGGAGAAGGATTCGCTATCTGTGTTTGACCCATCACTGCAAGGCCAGGCCGAAACCGCCCTGCAACAGTCGGCGGAGAAGGTGACAGAGATCTTTGGGCAAGCCACCCAGGGCAAGCTGGCTGACCCCGACTCGGGCGTGTTGCCGATGCCCTATCGCAACCCGATACAGGGCAGTACCCCCGCCCCCTTTGGTCAGGATGCCCTAGACAACGAATCGCAAGCCTTTAGAGACGACGCGATGCGGCTCTGGCATAAGCCCAGGGCTGACTGGACAGAGCAGGAAGAAGCCTTTGTCCGTGAACACTTTGACTTCTTTGAGGGACTCCTCGCCTTCAGCGGCTCGGCTGCGGATGGAGTCGTCGATTTTATCAACCAACTTGCTGCCTAAAAGGACTGAGTTTGAGATGGCTGATTTTGCCTTACTTTCCAATGTTTTGAAGTTTAACGATGCCCTGAGCACATTGCAGGGGGCGAGCGAGCAGATGATGCTCGTGTATGGCCCGCCTGGGATGGGGAAGACAACGACAGCGGTGCATAGCTATGTGCACCACAACGGGGTGCTGTTGCGCTGCATTACGGGGCTGACCCAAAAGTCGTTGCTGCAGATGCTGTTGCGGGAACTGGGGCAGTCGCCCAAGGCGACCACCAATGCCGAGATGCTGTTGCAGTCGATTGACCTGTTGGCGCAGAACCCGCGCCCCCTATTCATTGATGAGGCCGATCGCCTGTTTGAGTCGAAGCGATTGTTTGAGTCGGTGCGCGATTTGCACGATGGGGCAAAAGTCCCAGTAGTGATGCTGGGAGCCTCGTCGGCAGCAGGCTTTGTGGGGGTGGATCAGCATCTGCGCCGCTATCCCCAGATGGCCGACCGGATTGCCCATTGGGTTCAGTTCACGCCCGCGACCAAAGAAGACTTTGTGGCCTTGCAAAACTTGTATGCGCCGAAGGTCGAACTTTCGCCGGAGTTACAGGCACGGATTTTGCAAGAGAGTGGCGGCAATATTCGCCGCATTCGCGTGGGGTTGAAGAACTGTGTGTTCTTGGCTCGCCGGAAGAAGGTGACGGCCCTGACGGAGCGCGACTTTGGGAAGGCCGAGATCGTGCAGATCGGCCATCTGAAGGCGCTGCCGAAGGCGCAGTGACGCCAACAAAAAAGCGGGGCTGCGACCCCGCTCCTTTGTAAACCTAATTGCAGACAGACAGGAAAATGTCGAGACCCGCAAATGCTACTACACAAAATCGTACCACTCTTCCGGAAGGACGCCGGAAGCTGTGGGGTGCGATGCGCTTCGCCCGCCACTTCACCCTGGAGGATTTGACGACCACGACGGAGTGCAGTTACCCCAATGCGCGGCGCTATGTGCGGCGGTTGCTGGGGGCGGGATATCTGCGGCTCCAGCATGAAGCCCGTGGTGCAGGCGACCAAAATCAATACTTCCTCTGCCGAGATACAGGCCCCCATCCCCCCATCCCCCGGTTCAAAACGCGGGATGTGTTTGACCCGAATACCGACGAAGTGTTCCCTGAGCAGTTTGGCGAGACGGCGCGCGATCGCGCCTGGAAGCTAATCCGCGACGGCCACCCCTTTGAGCTACGCGACCTGATTGAAGAAGGGGTGCAACGGGCCAACGCCTTTAAGTACTTGGCAGGGCTGATAGAGGGGGGCATCATCACCCAGATTCGCTATGCCAAGCCTGGCCCTGGGGGCTGGATGGCAGAGTATCAGCTTGTCAAAGACTTGGGGCCAAAGACGCCTGTGGTGCAACGCAATGGCTCGGTGTATGACCCCAACACCGAGGACGACGACGCTTAGGGGTCGGGTGACTTGAAGGCACCCGACCCCTAAGGGAAACGAAAACCAGAGACAGGAGACACGCATGATCTTTTTCTATAACGAACTGTTTTGGGGGCGACTGACCCCCACCTCGCATCTCGAAAATCGGCTGGGCTTTTACCTTGACCAGCTCACAATGGGGCAATACATCAATCCGCCCCAGCCGAAGAAAGGGCAGAGCCTATTGCTGGCAAAGACACGCCAGCTCCAGCGGGCGATCGATGAACGGCGGGAAACCAGCAATACGGAACTGCATCGGACGTTTGTTTGTGCTCTGACAGCTCACCGTCAGACACGACTCCAACAGTCGGAGGTGGCCTGATGGGGCGAGGGCCACAGAACCGCCGACTCAAAACCGAACCGAGCGAACAGGAGATCAAAGACAAATTCCTGTATCAGCTCAACCGCTATGGGGGCACGGACATTTACCGGATGGCCAGTGCGGCGGGCATTAAGGCGAGCAAGACTCGCAGTGCCAAAGGCACCTATATCCAGGGAGAGCAACTGCGGCAACTGGACGCCCTGTTGACACCGCTCTTGCCCGACCCGGCCTGTCGACTGGAGACCGGAGACGCCAATACCAACCACTGGCATGTGCAGTATTACCGCGAACCGAAGCACCTGTTTCGGCCTGCCGGTGCCACGGGGGGTGAAGTAACGGTGCGCGTTGACCCCAGCGTGGTCACCTATGACCGTAAAGCCGTTGCCGAAGAGCGGGAACAGAAACGGGCAGAGCGCGCTGCCGCCCATGGCTGGGATGCGGCTGAACGCCCAGCGGCGGCAGTGGCCAAACGGTTGATGCCTCCTAAAACGACCGTGGCGACCCCAGCCCCCGCGCCTGCCCCCGAACCCGAAACCCCTCAACCAAACACTGACATGGCACTGATTGACCTATTGCAAGACAAAGAGGCGCTCCAGGCCGAGATGGATCGGCTGAGTCAAGAGCTATTGCAGCTCGACGCCAGGCGGGAACAGCTCGCGGCGGCGATCAACCTCCTGCATACCACCCTTAACCTACCCGGCAAACCCCCAACCCGGAAGCAGAAGGGCTTTAGCCACGAGGAGCGCGATCGCGTTTATGAACTGGCGGACAAAGGGCACAGCCCAGAGTCTATTGCCTTGATTACGAAGCTGCCCTTGCACTCGATTCGGGTGTCGCTAGGGCACCGCAACGCCCAACAACAAACCGAGGAAAAACCATCATGACCCTTCTTTTTTCATTGGTACTGGGAGGATCTCTTTCCACCCAGAGTCCAACCCTGATCGAGCCCTCACCGCCGATTGTCGTGGCCTCTCAAACCCAAGCGCCTACTCCGCCTGTCCGGGGTGGCCCTGGGAACACCCAAGGATCTGGAACACGATAGGAGCCAACGGTAATGACCTATTTCGACGGACGACTGCCCGATGGCGATAGGGCCTTTCGCATTCCCGAAGCGCGGGAGGCACTGACCCCAGAGCATCAGGTCTTGCTGCGCGTGTTTGAAACGGCGCTGGACGGATATGAGGATCTGGAGTCGGTGAAGAAATTGGCGACGGTTGAGTTTGTCAATTACCTCAACGGCCTGGAGAGCATCAACCTGCTCAATGCGCAGAACTCACACTTGATCCGTCAGTTGATGGCGCTGCAACTGGAGCGCCGAGAGCTGCTGGGTCGGGCGATCGAGGACAAGGAAACGATTGAATCGCTAGCGCGTCAGTCTGTTGACCTGGCGAAAGAGCTGGAGGATTTGCGATCGGACTGGTGAGTTTCAAGGCTTTAGGGGTCGGGTGCCTTTGAGGCACCCGACCCCTGAGGAAGACGCGAGGGCTAGGGATGAACACCTCCAGGGCTAGGTTCTCCCCCATGCGGAACTGGCAAGTAAAAGAGGGGACTTGATAGCCATAACTGCGCTTTCCCTCCCGCATAAGTTGAGCGTCGGTGCTTTGGCATTGCTCTGCTAACGCTACGAAAAGACCCGAAAGAACCAGCAACAGAGGTTACGGATACGGTTACGTGCCGAGGGGGGTGATCCGGACGCCACCCTCACCTTTGAAAACCTTTTGAAACGAGAGACAGGACAATGTCTGGACTAGCTGAAACCCCGTTGGATGTGGCGCTAGATTTTGCGTTGCAGACGGATCTGAGCGATGAGAGCCGTCAGGAACTGGCAGGCTTTGTGAACTACCTAAATGAGCAGCCAGAGCGGGCGCGGGCGGTGGCGATCGAGACGAAGATTGCGCTGCTTAAGGTAAAGGAGATGTATGCGCGGACGCTGGGGGCGATCGAGGCGAGTGACCTGGGGTGGCTTGACCAGTGGCGGTTGAAGCAGGGAGAGGCGATTCAAGGGGTCGGGTGCCGAGCGAAGGCGGAGGGCTTGTCAAAAAAGGATCTCCGCAGGCACCCGAACCCTGGGAGCCCAGGGCTGCTGCCGAAGCCTGTTCGTCGGGGCAAACCCCAGAGGAGGAACCGGGCATGAGACAGGGGTCGGACGATATTGGAAAGCAGATTTCGGCGGCAGCACAGTTGCTGGCGATGGCGGCTGAGGCCGCAGGCAGACCAATTGTGTTTGCGCATCATGCCGACTTCAAAAAGGAGATGCAGCAGTACCCGGCGATGGAAGTGCGCCCTGACTGTAAGGCGATTGTGTGTGCGTTTGCCCCCACATCGCCGGAACAAGCACAGCGGTTTATTGATTACTTAGTTGCCTTCTTTGAGAAGGAGGTTGAGTTGTGAGTTGGGTGCAGGGGGAGTTGTTGGGCGGTAGGGGCTCGACCCCTCACAGGGGTCAAGTCCCTGGGGGGACTGTCGCGAACCAGAGTGGCGCGGCGATCGAAGCCACCTTGCATCAGTTCTTGATTGCCCAGGGCTACGCGGTTCGGAGTCAGGAACGACTGGGGACGAACATCTACGGTGGGGTCTTGATGGTTGACCTGTATCTACCTGATTTGCCACTGGCGATCGAGGTGAAGTGGCAGGAGAGCCGGGGGAGCACCGACGAGAAGTTTCCCTATCTGGTGGAGAACTGCCGCCATGCCTACCCCTGCCCCGTCATTGTTGTGGTCGATGGGGCAGGCGTTCGCCCCGGCGCGGTGGCCTGGCTGCGGAGCCAGGTCGATGGCCGCAAGTTGATCGAGGTTTTATCCCTGAACGAATTCTTTGCCTATGCCCTGAAAAGGAGGTTGTAATTGGCCGAGTCTAAAGCCCCCAAGATTACCATCACCGCTACCGCCCAGACCGCAGGCATTCATTACTCGATCGAGCTAATCCTTTGCTCTGGGCAGCGGGCTGATGTAGAACTCAGCCGCCTACGAGCGGTGATGGAGAAGGAATTTCCAAGAGGAGATGAGACCGATGGATGAGATGAACAATCAATTAGAGGTATCAGAGAGTGCGATCGAGGTTCAAGCGATACCCGTCGAAGCAGAGATCTGCGACGATCCTGAGCTTGAATGGTACGCCGAGCAAATAAATCTTCAGCACCAGGGCGTTATTTACTCTGTCACCGAGGCTCTATACAACGCTAGAGAAGCCGGGAAGCTGCTTATAGAGGCAAAGAAAAAAGTGCCTCATGGCCAGTGGCTCAACTGGGTTGAGGCCAAATTCGAAGGAAGCGCTCGAACGGCGCAAGCGTACATCCAGGTGTCAGAGGGGTGGGGAGATATCGAGCCGCTTCTAAATGCGCAGAGCTCTGCGCATTTGGTTGAGGCGGTTTCTATTAGCAAAGCTCTCAAGTTCTTGCGATCGCGGAAAGGCGAGCCCCCTTTGTCTGCGGCGGAGCCACCCAAGCTACCACCTGCCCCACCTCAAGGATCGTACAACTGTATCGTCATTGACCCGCCCTGGTTCTACACCCTACGAAAGGACGACGAGACGCACCGTAATCGAATCCCTTATGAGCCGATGACAGCAGAGCAGATCTATTCGCTTCCTGTCCCCAGCCTTTGCCCTGAAGGTGTTCTCTGGCTTTGGACGACCAACAATCATATCCCCGAGGCTGTTGAAGCAATGAGTCGCTGGGGATTTGAGATAAAAACAGTGCTGACTTGGGTGAAAGTCTCAAAGACTGCTCAGGTTGCAATGGGCACGGGTAACTGGTTGCGGGGTGCAACAGAACACTGTTTCTTGGCTGTACGCGGGGAAGTGAAGGCATTTTCTTCGCTACAAACCTTGAAGACCGAAACTACTGTTTTATTCGCGGAGCGCAGGGAGCATAGCCGAAAGCCTGATGAGTTCTATCAGATAGTTGAGACGCTGTTCCCAGGGGCGACTCGACTTGAAATGTTTGCGCGGCAGGTTAGACCTGGCTGGGATGCCTGGGGTGATCAGACTGACTACTTTGACAAACAGATACAGGGATAGGAAGCGATGCCGCTTTATAGAAGCGAATACTCAAGTGATGAAGCTCAGCTTAAAGCTCGGTTCTGGGGGGCTGTCGCTGGAATGGGAGCTAGTGAATATTGCGCAAGGCTTGCGGATGGGTTGCCTGAGCCCCCAATGGGGATTGAGAACGTTGACTGGAAAGAAGTTGATCGCATCAAGCGGCGTAGGCGGCGGCGACTGAGGCGTGAGGTTGAGGCAAGCGAGATGGAGGCAAATGGATGATGCTCTATCTTTATTGCCCGGAGACGCGCCGTCGTTATCCCGTTGTGGCGCAGGTGTTGGTCACGATCGACTGCGTTGATGCTGACCCGACAGAGCTGGAGGCTGACCTGGAGAGCGGGGTTGTGCTCAACCTTGATCTCTCTAAAACCCAGTTTTGGAATTGCCCGGTGGAGCGCGTGGATGGCGATCGCGGGCGCGATTTCTATGAGCTTGTGCTCGACTCTGACCACTCTTTCCCTACAGGTGTGATTGCTGGAGATATTGATGTTTAGCGGTGCAGAGCTACAGAACGCGAGATTTGAGAACCCTGGGCATCCGTACCCTGAGTTGATCTGCGCGGGGTTGAAGGAGCTGTGGGTTGGCCCCCGCTACTCGGATTTTGACCCTCGGCTGATGGCGGCGGTGGGTCGCCACCTGGGCAAGCACAAGCTGCCGAAGGCGCGAGCGGATCAGCTCCACTGGATTAATAACCGGATTCGGGGGGCGGACTGGACGGCGCTGGAGATTGCCTGGGAAGAAGGGAAAGCCCATGTGGAGGGGGCACAGCAAAAACGGGCGGAGAAGGAAGCACCGCCACGATTGGATGAGCTTTCGGAGTTTGACCGCAGGAAGGCGATGAAGGCTATCAAGCGAGGCCGTCAGGCAACGAGGCAACCGCCGAGTGCAACCGATGATGAAAAGTAGTTCACGAAGTAGTACACAGGAGATTGATTATGACCATGACAACTGTGCCCGCCTGGGCGATCGCGCCCCAAAATGGCTATCCGGCCTGGCATGGCGTTGCCCGTCACTATCGGTTTGATGGGGATGCGGGGCTGTTTTTTGTTGGCGATGAGGAAATTCGCGCAGACTTGTGGGTGCAGATCTTTATGACCCGTTGGGAAGGCGGTTTGCGTTGGGGGCGGCAGGCTCAGGAATGGCTGGATGTGGCATTTGTGGATAGCTCCCATGTTGTGAGCCAGCTCAGCTTGAAGAAGTCTTCGGCAGTGAATGTGCAGGATTATCTCATCCGACTGGAGAACGGGCAGATCTATGACTTGCCCGTGCGACAGCAGGCGGTGTGGTGTCACCTGGTTGCGGAGGAGAAACGGACGAAGGAAGACGAGCTGTACTGGGTGGTGGCGATCGAGGCGTCGCACTTTGCTAGTGAAGGGCAGTTCAATGCGCTGACGGCGTTTGCGGAGTCGGCGCAGTTTGAATGGCATTTCCCTGGGGAGATTACGCCGCAGGAATTGCTGGTGTGATGGGTTTAGGGGACGGGTGCCTTGAAAGCACCCGTCCCCTATGGGCGCTGAAGCTGAATGGAGAAAACGGGCTTGTTGGGGTTGCTAGCCACCGATAGACCGACTGGGTGGGTTCGATTCCTACAGCGCCTCTGTAGTGATCTTGAATTTTGGAGGAACGTTGTCGTGACAGATAGCAATAAAGAATCCGTAGAAAATAACCCGCTGACTAGTTCGTTGCGTGACTTATTGAAATTTGCCCATCTTGTCCAGGCTCGGATTGTGAAGCTTCATTATGATTCTTGGGTTGGCCCAGATCTAGAACCGCTGATGATTTTTGTTGTTCGGGGAGGGGTCGAATGTGCGGACGTAGATGCGGTGATTAAGGAGCTTGAAATTCGCTGGGATGCTAAGGACGATTTAGTCAGCCGGGAGGAGGCATGAAAGCTTTGACGCTATGGGAGCCGTGGGCTTCGTTTGTGGCCGAGAACTTAAAACGTTATGAGACGCGATCTTGGGGAACAAGCTATCGGGGGTTGGTGTTGATCCATGCAGCGAAGCGCCCTCCGGTAGAGGCGGAGTATATGCCTTGTCTTCAGGCGATCGCCCGTGCTGGGAAGTGTGCCCCGTACCTGGGAGCCGACCGGCTCGGTGCGATCATTGCGGTGGCCGAGCTGGTTAACTGCTGTGAGATGAGCCCAACCCTGCATTTTCCTGATGAACAAGGCATCGCTATCGAAAGCCGCTCGGCTTTGGAAATCGCTTTGGGGTCTTGGCAAATCGGGCGATTTGCCTGGGAGCTGGAGAACGTGAGGGTGTTACCGGAAGCGATTAAATGCCCAGGGCGGCAAGGGCTGTGGAATCCGCCGCCTGAAGTCATAGAGCAGGTGATGGAGGTGATTGCATGACCACACCACCGGGGCAACGGAAGCGTTTACTTGCTCTCATCCATATTGCGAAGAAGCAGTTTGGGATGGACGAGGACGGCTACCGCGATTTCCTGGAGGCGCAGACGGGGAAGCGGTCGGCAGGGAAGATGAACCTGTCGGAGCTGAACCAGGTGTTTCAGGGGTTTGAGGCGCGGGGATTTAAGGTGACGGGGGAGACGGGATTAAAGGGTGAAGGGTCAAGGGTCAAGGGTGAAAGGAGGCTTTCGCCGAAGACGCGGGATAAGGATCCGGAGAAGAAGACGCCTGCTGATAAGGTTCGAGCGCTGTGGATTGAGTGTTGGAAGGCGGGGAAAGTGAAGAGCCGCTATGACGACTCGCTGCAAGCCTATTGCAAACGAGTGACGAAGGTCGAGCGGGTGGAGTGGCTCAACCATGCCCAGGCGCGGCAGATGATCAAGATTTTGGAGGACATGTTGAAAGTCCCAGAGAGGGAGGCTGAAGTTAGCAATGAAGAATGAGGAATTCAAGACTCTCGGAGAGGGAGACATTATTCGCCACAAGCATGGGAGCAATGCTTATATCGTCACTGGCAATTATGGTGGTTCCGTCACAGCCGTCCGAACCGTCAATGTTTCAAACCCAGGCGAGTGGCTTCTTGTGCTCAAAGCAAATCAAGCCGCTGACCCTTCTCTTGATAGAGCGCGTGATTGAGATCTTGGAGAGGCGATTGGAGGGGGCTAGTGATGATGGAGGAACTGGAACCGAAGGATCTGAGTGAGGCGATCGCCCGCATCCAGGTGGCACTGACCTGTTTGAAGATTGGGTTTGACCATCCACGGGTGCAGGGTTGGCTGAACCAAGCGGGGCAGCGGTATGTGGAGCGGTTGGAGGAGGAAGGATTGTTGTGTTTCTCGCCTCCCCCCTACAAGCGATTGGCGGATGTGCCTAGCCCATTGATTGTGCCGCTGGCGAAGGTGTTGTGGGAGGCCACCGATCGGCAAGACTGTCGGGTTAAGGATTAGCGCAGATTAGTATACTTGTTCTACAGGAGAGAACAGCGACCCATGCAGCAACTAAGCCTACTGCCGACCACTATGGCGACTGAACCGGAGCCCCCTGCGGCAGGCGTGCTGGGGGAGATGGCTGAGGTGTTTGGATGGGATGCGGCGGTGTTGCTCTGTCGGCGCTATGGGGGGCATGAGGTGTATTTTGCGGCGACTCCGGCGAAGTGGTTGGTGGATGTAGTTGGGCAAGAGAAGGCGGAAGCCTGGTCACAGCTTCACCCCGGTGAGCGGTTCTATTTGCCCAAAGGGGTCGTGCGGTTACGGGCGGATCGGAACCGCCGCATTCTTCAGATGCGGCGGAGTGGGATTAGCGTCAGCGAGATTGAGCGGCGGGTGGGACTGTGCCGGGCTCAGATTTATAGCATCCTGAATTCCAGTCCCTGACTCTAGTACACCTGTTCTGTTTTACCTACGCTATGGGAGCAGGCAGTAGGCATTCTAATGGCAGTTTTCCTCGACTTAGCGCCGTCTGCATCGCAGGCGGCGTTTTTGTTCTTATTGGAAGCGGTGCAAGTTCAGGACGGGGCGGTGGCCATCCCGTTTGAGTTGCTGGCTGCGATCGTGTTTGGTGGCATCCTGTGGGCGTTTAAGTGGTTGGTGGGTCGTGAGTTTCGACGGTTTGAAAAAATTATTGAGCAGCATGACCGGGCGATCGAGGTGTTGCAGAAAAGCGACACCTCCCAGCAGTTTGACTTGACCCAGGTAGCCCGGATTGAGGCGGCTGTCAAACAACTCCAGAAGGAGTTGTCGCAGTATTCCAAAGAGACCGCCTTTTTGCCCAAGCTAGCGGCGGGCCTAGAACGTTTGCAAGAAGCAAACGGGCAACTGAACGAACGGGTGCAACGCCTCGACAATGTCGGCTTTGCCCTGAAACAAACCCAGGAACTGATTCAAAGTCTGCAAAAGGACTTGTTCGCGCTCAAAGCCTCGGTCGCCAGTGGCTATGTGTCCGAAGAGAAATATGTGCGCGAACTGACTGTGTTGACGAGTCGCGTGGATGCAGTTTGGGAACGGATCGATGGCAATCGTAACCGAGAGAGTTATGGAAAGTAATGTGAACCTTGACCGTGCCCGCCAACAGGAGGTTCGGTTTCAGCTCCTGAAGATTTTAGATCGGCAACGCCCCTCGCCTACTTCGGAGGCGGTCGTGTTGCGAACGTTGCATCAGGCAGGGCTGCGCATCGCCCGTCAGGTTCTGCTGCAAGAGCTGAACTATTTGAAGGGGAAAGAACTGGTTGCGAACCATGAAATCCTGTGGAAGCTGTTGCCGTTGGGGGTCGATGTGCTGGAGCACAATGTCGATCCTATCCCTGGCATTCCTGTGAACGGGGGGGTTGCCCCGGAGGTTCGCGCTTTTCGGCAGGAGGTGCGTGGGCGTTTGCTGATGGCGCTTTACTATGCCCGACCCCACGGCGCGGGCGCTAGCCTGCTCTGGCGAGCCCTGGATGACTCGGAGCTACGGGTCAGCGAAACGGAGCTTTCCCGTGAAGCCTTTTACTTGCAAGGCAAGGGTCTGATCACGATTGAAGGGAAGCCGAAGGAGAACTGGAAAGCGGAACTGTCGGTGAATGGTCAGGACGTGATGGAATACACAACGCCCGCGCCCCCTGGGGTGCATCTGGTCGACAAGTATTGGGAGCTTTGAGATGCCGCCGCGTAGCAACATTGCCAAACTGCCGGACGAGCTGCGAGGCGAGCTGAACCGCCGCATTGAGCAGAATGCCTTTGCCGGGTATGAAGCGCTGTCGGACTGGCTGAAAGACCAGGGCTTTGAGATTTCGCGCTCGGCGGTGCAAGCCTATGGGGCGAAGTTCAAGGAAAAGATGGGCGCGCTACGGATTGCGACGGAGCAGGCGCGGGCGATCGCGGATGCCGCGGGTGATGATGCCAATGCCATGGGCGAAGCGCTGGTGATGTTGGCGCAGGAGAAGGCGTTTCAGGTGCTGCTCGACCTGGAGATTGATGCGGACGAGCAAAACTTTGGGCAATTGACGCGGGCGATTGCTGACTTGAACCGCGCCGCAGTGCAACAGAAACGCTATGCCGCCGAGGTGCAGAGTCGCGCCAAAGTCGCGGCATCGGAAGCCGAAACGGCGCTGCGGGCGGAGGGCATTTCGGATGACACCGTTGAGCTGATTAAGGCCAAGTTCCTGGGGATTGCGGCCTGATCCCTGATGCTGGTTTACCTTCTGGAGGACTGACTATGAAAACGCTAACTGTTAAACAGCCAACAGTTTTTAAGAAGAACTCGACGTTGCCCAGCGAGCAAATCCCTGATACGCATAAGCTCGCTGTGTCCGTGGGAACGGAGTTAAACGTTCTGGCTTGGCGTGAAGCGGGCAACCAGCATATTACCTGCACGTTTGATGGAGAGCTGGGGCGGCAGAATTGGAACACTTGGACGATGTTTCACCCGCATGTTCGGATCGACGGCGTGACTATCGTTGATGACACCCCCAGGTCGAAGTTCTTAGAGCCGGGCGACTTTGAGCGTGTCGCGAATAAGCTCGATATTTCGGTGGCCGCGATTCGAGCCGTGGTGGCGATCGAGGCGGCGGGGTCAGGGTTCTTGAACGATGGCCGTCCGAAGATCTTGTTTGAAGCCCATCACTTTTCTCGACAAACGGGACGACGTTACGACCGCAGCCATCCCCGGATTAGTAGCCGTCGATGGAACCGTTCGCTGTATCTCGGAGGCGTACGGGAGTGGACGCGACTGCACCAAGCCGCGTCGCTCGACCGAGATGCGGCGTGGAAGAGCGCCTCGTGGGGGTTGGGGCAGGTGATGGGGTTTAACTATCCCATTTGCGGCTTCCGTGACATTGAACAGTTTGTGAAAGCACAGGAGCGATCGGAAGGCGACCAGCTCGACACGATGTTTGCGTTCATCCGGGCGAATCGGTTGCACCATGCTCTCCGTCGCCTTGACTGGCGAGCCTTTGCCCGAGGGTATAACGGGGCGGGTTTCGCCGCTAACCGCTATGACCAGAAGCTTGCTGCTGCCTATCGACGTTTCAAATGAGGTGCGAAATGAAGGCTGAGATCAAGAAGCGCCTGGTGCGCTTGCCTGCAAAAGTGATGGCTCGGTATCTCGCGTTCCAGCAGGAATGTGAGGACGAGCATAGCCGCCACTACGAGTGGGCATTGCGCTGGAACGGCATCAATATCGAGCATCTCCCCACAGGGAACGACATCACCATCGGTTGGTTTTTCTAATGGCGACTCCGAAAGGCATCACGCTAGATCAGGTTGAATGGGCCATCCTCGAACTTACGGCGGCGAGCGGCGGCATTCCCCCGACCCTGCGAGAACTGCAGGGTCAGTTGGGGCTGAGGTCGACGGCGGCGATTCAGAGCCATCTGGACAGCCTGCGTGATGCTGGGCGTGTGACGTGGCAGCCGGGACGCGCTCGCACGTTGCAAGTGGTGGGAGTTGACCAGGGGTCGGGTGCCTTGAAGGCACCCGACCCCGCCCTCGTGCATCTGCTGGAGGTGGCCGAACGTGTTGTGAAGCGGCAAAAGGTAAGCAGCTTGACTGAAAGGCTGTCTCTAGAGCATGCCTGTCGAGCTGCGAGAGCCAAGCTATTTCCGGAGGGGCAAGGATGACCGACTCGCTGCTTTTGCCCTATCAACAGCGCTGGTGTGCCGACCACTCTGGCTTCAAGCTATGGAGTAAGAGCCGCCGCATTGGGGCGTCGTGGTCTGAGGCTGGGGACGCCGCGCTGCTGGCGGCAGCGACCAAAGGGAGTGATGTCTTCTACTTGGCCTATGAGAAGGAGATGACCCGCCAGTTTGTGATGGATGCGGCGGAATGGGCAAAGGTCTATTCGCTGGCGGCTTCTGAGATCGAAGAGTCTGAGGAGGTGTTTCGCCAAGGCGATGAGGATAAGGCCGTCCAGGTGTTTCGGATCTGGTTTAACTCCGGTCATCGGATTGAGGCGCTCTCTTCGACTCCTCGCAACCTGCGATCGAAGCAAGGACGGGTAATTATCGACGAGGCGGCGTTCCACGATGACCTTCCCGAGCTGTTGAAAGCGGCGAAAGCGCTGCGTCTGTGGGGGAGTACGATTCACCTGATCACTACTTACAACGGCCTCGACAACGACTACTACGAACTGGAACAGCAGGTACTTGCGGGCAAGTTTCCCTACTCACGTCACCTCACGACGTTTCGCCAGGCCGTAGCAGACGGGTTGTATAAGCGGATTTGTTTGGTTAAAGGATGGGACTGGAGCAAGCAAGCTGAGGCTGAGTGGGTCGACCAGACCTATGAAGAATTCGGCGATGACGCTGGCGAAGAACTGGACTGTGTGCCGCGCCAGGGCGGTGGTCGCTACTTCTCTCGGGTGCTGGTGGAGAGCTGCATGGATCCGCAGCTCCCCGTGTTGCGCTGGGAGCAGCCGGATAGCTTTGCGTTGCAGTCGGATGAGGCGCGTTACCAGGCGTGTAATGAGTGGCTGATGCGTGAGGTGTTGCCCATTCTCGACACCTTTGACCCTGGGCTGAAGTCGGCCTATGGCTCTGACTTCGCGCGATCGGCTGACCTATCGGTATTCTTCTTTGGGCAAGAGGAGGCTAACCTAACGCGGCGCGTGCGGCTGGCGATCGAGCTGCGGAATATCCCGTTTCGCCAGCAAGAGCAGATTCTGTTTTTCTGTGCTGACCGTCTGCCTCGGTTCATCTCGGCGGCGATGGATGCCCGTGGGAATGGTCAGTATCTGGCGGAGGTTGCCTTGCAACGCTATGGCAGCCGAGTTGAGGCGGTGATGGCGACCGACACCTTCTATGCCGAAACGTTTCCGAAGTATCGAGCGGGGATGCAGGATCGTAAGTTTCAGATCCCGGCTGACACCGACTTGCTGGATGACCACGGGTTGGTTGAACTCATCCAGGGCATCCCTAAGATTCCCAATGAACGCCGCAGCAAGGGAAAAGATGGGAAGGCGCGACATGGGGATGGGGCGATCGCGGGGCTGCTGTTCTGGCGAGCCTCGACCCGACCGACCGCACCGATTGAGTTTGACCTGATCCTTCAGCCCGCTACTACTTCCGTTGATCTGTTTAAGCAGAACGACCTTCGCCACTCTGAACAAGCCTTTCGTTAACCCACTGCTATGGCCTACTTCCGTCCCGACCCTGAGATTCAACAGCCTGTCGTCGATGTCGAAATCGCGTCGGTTGATAAAGACCCGCTGATTATGTGGGTGGGTGAGCTGTTGCCCTTCCTTGACCCGTTGATGCGGGAGAAGGGCGGGCTGGAAGCAGCAGAGCGTGTTGCGGATGATGAGCAGGTGAAGTCGGTTTGGCAGCAACGGACGGATGCCCAGAAAAGCTTTGAGATCATTGTTGAGCCCGGAAGCGATAGGCGGGATGCGAAGAAGGCAGCGGATTGGTTGCGAGAGCTGCTGACCTGGCTACCCTTCGATGACCTGACGGAAAAGATGGGGTGGTCGACCTTCTTTGGGTTTAGCTATGCCGAGTTGATGCTGGTTAGCGATGGGAAGTACATCACCCTCGACCCGGATAAAGGGGGAATTCGAGTACGGCGTCGGGATAGATTCCGGTTTACGAAGTATGGGGAGCCGCGACTGCTAACCCTGAGCAACCAGTATGAAGGGGAAGCACTACATGCCAGCCGCAATTGGGTACTGAACTATGGCGGCGACCACCACGACGACCCCTATGGACGGGGACTTTGGCGGTGGCTGTTTTGGCCAGTGTTCTTCAAGCGGGGCGACTTACAAAAGTGGCTGCGGTTCCTAGAAGACTTTGCCGCGCCGAGTGTGATGGTGACCACGCCGCCAGGGGCCAGTGAAGCGGAGAAGAAGGCGGCGATTCAACTGGCCCAAGCCATCCGCGCTGGCACCAGTGGGCGGAAAACAGAGGGCACAATTGTTGAATTGATCGAGGCCACGCGCAGTGGCACGGCGGACTATGCGACGCTTCATGCCGCGATGAATAGTGCCATCTCGAAGGTCATCTTGTCGCAGACGATGACCACTGATTCGGGGTCGTCATACGCCCAGGCGGAGGTTCATGAAGGCGTCGCCCTGAGGGTGATAAAGAGCGATTCAGATCTGCTCTGCCAGTCCTTTAATACCGAGGTACTGGCTAAGCGGCTGTGCCATTGGAATTTTCCTGATGTTGAACCGCCTCGGATTTGGCGGCAAGTGGAACCCCCCGCCGATACTAAGGCAGATGCGGAGACCGACCAGATTATCTTTGGCTGGGGCTATCGACCTAAGGCTGACTATGTGACGGAGAAGTATGGGGACAACTACACCGACCTTCAGTCCGCGCCTGAAGGGGAGGAAGAACGGGAGCCACCGCTTTATCAAGGGTTAGGGGTTGGCGGTACGCAGAGCCTTTTAGACTTCCTGCAGTCGAATACGCTGTCTCGGGATGCGGCTCTGGCCGTGCTGCAGCAGGTGTTTGGGTTGACAGAAGAGAAGGCGCTGATGTTGCTGCCGGAAGAGCCGGAGCCGGATAGGGGGCAGGAGCCTGAGAGGCTCCCGACCCCGGAGGCCACTGAAGACCCGCAGACGGTGACGGGGAATCCGCTGTCGGATGCCCTGCCGCCTGAACACCCGGAGGCGGAGTTTGCCGCTCCGGTGGATTTGACAGATGCGTTTGCGGCGCGGCTGCGGCAGGAGCTTTCACCTGTCTTAAGCGGCTGGGTGGATCGGATTGAGGAGGCGCTAGGGGATGCGGAAAGCCTGGAGTCGTTCGCGAGCCAGATTCCGGTGTTGTTCCCGGATCTGCCGAGTGAGGCGTTTCGTCAAGCGCTGCTGGATGCGACGGTGGCGGCGGAGCTGGCCGGACGATATGAGTCGGAGGATGAGGGATAAGACATGGCTAGAACCCGTGCGGGCTATGGGGATGTTCCTTTTGCGGAGGCCATTCTATTCCTGATTGGCAAGCTCAATCTCGACACTGAAAGCTTTGACCGGGTGACGGGGCGCTACGTGTTGGAGGATGGTTCGGAGGTTCCCCACACCGACCACGACACTCGGTTTGTGGTGGCGGCGGCGAAAGGGTCGCTCTTGCAGGACATTCGGGAGCTGGTTGAGAGTGCGATTCAGGATGGGCTGAGTCGCGATCAGTTTGTGGCGGAGTTCAAAACCCGCATTGCCCAGCGGGGTTGGTTGGAAGACCGAAGCGAAGGGTATCGCCAGTGGCGAGCGGAAACGATTTATCAGACCAACCTGAAGACGGCGTATCAGGCGGGGCGCTATCAACAGCAAACCGAACCTGCCGTTCTGCGCACCCGCCCCTACTGGCAGTATCGCCATGGGGATTCGCGTCGCCCCCGCCCCGCACACCTGGCGCTGAACGGTCGGGTATTCCCTGCGCCGACCCCAGACAACCCCTCGGCACAGGCATTTTGGGATGCCTTCTATCCGCCGAATGGATTTGGCTGTCGCTGCTTCACGGTTTCGCTGAATGACCGCGATCTGAACCGCAAGGGGCTGGAGCTGGAAGCGCCCCCCAGCGTGGGTAGTGATGAGGACTTTGATGGTCAGCGGGTGCGACTCCAGCCCGATCGCGGCTGGGACCATACGCCAGGAAAGACTAACCTGCAAGAACGACGGCAGCAGACGGTAAGTCGTCTGTCGCCGGATATTGCGCGGCAGGTGGAGGCTGAAACGGATGGCTGACTTTACGACGGAGATTTCTGATGCGGATCTGAATCGGGCGATCGGGACAATTACCCGTCGATTGGATAGCAACGGCCTGCAGCCTGTATTGCAAGACCTTGGGGAATATCTGCTCGACCAGGTGCAAACCCGGTTCGATACGCAGACCGATCCGCAGGGAACGCCCTGGGCGGACATCTCCCCTGCCTGGAAGACGGAGAAGGAACGCCGTCGTGGGATTCCCAAAATTCTGCAGTTCCGGGGCGACTTGCGACGGAGCATCGTCTACCAGGTGCAAGCGTCACAGCGGCGGGTGGTGATTGGCAGCAACTTGCCCTATGCCAATATTCACCAGTTCGGCGGAGAGATTCAGCGAACGGGGCGGCGCAAAGGCCCCTACACGATTCGGATTGATGCTCGCCCCTACTTGGGGTTGAATGCAGCGGATCGGCAAGAGATTATTCAAATCATTCGCGACCACTTAGCGGGGATTTCCTGAGCCCATCGAAAATGGCCTAGAAGGCGTTTGGGGGTACTATCGTACTAGCGAGGGGAGCACTTCTTGTTTAAGACGCTCAGATCAGCGATCAGATGCCAGGGAACCCCAGGGTGACAATGCAGAAATATCTTAAGAAGGCCGATCGGGTCTTGGAGCCATTTGATCTGCCGGGGAATTTGAGAGAGCCGTTGCGTGTCGCTTTTGCAAAAGCCTGGGTGGAAGAAGCCGAACAGGACAAGGCCCTGATTGAGTCGTTAGAAGCCATTGTCGCGAAAGTTCGCCAACGCTTTTATCCGCTTTCAGAACTCGACAGTCTCTCGATTCGGCAACTTAAGAAGCTGGCCTCTGAGCGTGGCATCTCTGGCTACTTCAATATGACCAAGGATGAATTGGTAAAGGCGCTGGTGAAAGATGACATGTCCTGATTGCGATGGCTCTGGCTGGGTAGAGGCCGAGGACTATGGCACGCTCCATCTGCCATTTCTCTCTCATGATGCATGGCTCACTGCCTATCCCCGCACTCACACAATTCCTTGCCCTACCTGTGCCGACAGAGGGGGTAGGTGCCTCCCATATACCCACTCCTTCCCCTCCACCTTGCAGACTCCAGTCTTTGACCCTATCAGGCTTCCAGCCGACGACGCACTATAAGGTTGTCACCGCAGTGAACCTCTCCTGTCTCTCACTGTTGGTGACCCTGAACTATGAACAAACCAATCATCGTTGGCAGTCTTTTGGCACTGCTAGGCTTTGGGACTGCTCTGTATCTCAACGTCCATTCGGGTGAGGCCAAAAATCCTCCGTGTCCGGAGGAAGAGGAGCTGAACTGTGACGAGCTGCCGGAATGTTGCTACGACCCACCGGCTGTGGAGTAGCTTCGTCTATTCCTTGACCCTATCTGCAATCCGCGTCAGCCCGCTAAATTAGCGGAACAATGCGAACACACGCACTAACCCATGACCCAGACGACCTTGCCAAAACCGATTGAAGTGTTAGCCGTTGGCACACGCCCAGACCGCTACGGACGGGAGTACAGCTTCACCGAAGCGGATCTCCAGAAGATGGTGGTGGCGAATGCGAAGCGAGAGAAGCCCCTCGTGGTTGGGCATCCCGGCAGTGACTCTCCTTTTTATGGCAAAGGGACGGCGCTGGAAGCGCGTGATGGCAAGTTGTTGCTGACAGCCGCTCAGGATATTGATCCGACGTTTTCGGCCATTGTGAACACCGGAGAGCTTTCCGGCGTATCACTCAAACTGTTGGCTCCGGGGCACCCGGAAAACGACACCGATACCTATCTGATTCGCCATATCGGTTTTTTGGGAAAGAGTCCGCCTGCGTGGGAGAACCTCTCGCCTGCGGAGTTTTCCAATGCCGATGCGACCGAACTTGAATTCGCTATTTTTGAGGACACCCCAGTGACCCAACAAAAGACCCAAAGCCCTCCCGCCGAGAAGAGTCAGCATGAAGCTGAGTTTGCTCAGCGGCAAGCTGACCTGGAAAAGCGTGAGGCTGAGTTTGCTCAGCGGCAAGCGACCTTCAATCGTGCGGAAGCGATTCGCCCCTTCCTGCGTCAGCTTGAAGGTGATGGCAAGCTGTTGCCGACAGAAGTTCCTGGCTTCGAGGCGCTGTTTAGCCAGTTCGACGACAAGCAAGAGATCGAGTTCTCGAAGGGTGACGAGACGGAGAAGGTGGCGGGGCTGACCTTCCTCAAAACCTTCCTGAAGGGGTTGCCTAAGCGGGTTGAGCTAGACGAGCAGACGGCATCTGGAGAAGCGGAGTTTTCCCGTGGCCAGGTTGATCCGGTTGCCCTAGCTGGACGCATTGCTGACTATCGGGCGAAGCATCCCCAGGCGTCTTACGCAGAGGCTCTGTCTGCCGTTCAATCCGGCAAAGCCGCCTAACGGATTCGCTTCGATCCTGCCTGCTAACTCCTAAACACTTACCCAAGCTTTGACTTATGAGCATTCGAGATTACGGCCATGTTCGCAATTACGAAGCAGACGGCGCGATTGGCGCATATCGCATCTTCAAGCCGGGGACGGCGGAAGGCCAAATCGCCGCTGCGGCCGCTGCGACAGAACCCCTATTGGGTGTTACGACCGATATTGATGCGGCGGATGGGGAGCGGGTAGACGGTGTGCGCTCTGGCTTTGCCCCTGTGATTTACGGCGGCAATGTTGCGGTGGGAGATTGGCTGACCAGTGATGCCAATGGTGCGGCTGTGGCGACAACCGCCGATGGGGCGAACGTCCTTGGCCGCGCTGAGGTTGCTGGAGTAGCGGGCGATCGAGGTTCCGTCTTCCTGACGCCTACCAAACTGAGCACGCCTGCGTAATCGTCTTAGCCCCTAGCCCCGCCGCCAACACTTAATCGACCTAGAACCCGGAGACCCTTCAATGGCTATCTCGCCTTATCCAGTAGATCCGTACCTCACGGGGTTGGCTATTGCTTATCGCAATCCCGAATATATCGCCGATGAAATTGCCCCCTATCGCACGGTGGGGAAAAAGGAATTTCAGTGGGACAACTATGCGATCGGTGACATGTTCACGCAGCAGGACACCAAAGTTGGTCGCCTGTCAAAGCCGAACCAAGTCACGTTCTCGGCCACCCGCGAGACCGACAGCACCAGCGACTATGCCCTTGACTCGCCTATCCCAATTGAGGATATCGAGAACGCTGACGCGAACTATAACCCCCAAGCCCATGCGGCTGAGGGGGTGATGGAGCTGGTGAAGCTCGATCGCGAGATTCGCTTAGCTTCAACTGTTCAGAGAGTTGAAACGTATCTGCCAACCCAGCGCGCGACGCTCAGTGGTACCGACCAGTGGAGCGACTATACCAACAGTGATCCAAAGTCGGTGATGCTTGCGGCCTTCGATGCCTGCCTGCTTCGTCCTAACACCCTGATTATGGGGCGAGCGGCCTGGACGATTATCCGGCAGCATCCCAAAATCGTTCAGGCGATTCGCCCGACTGATAGCGGAGAAGGCGCGGTTACCCGTGAAGAGCTGGCTGACCTGCTGGAGGTTGATCGCATCCTGGTTGGGGTGGGCTGGAAGAATGCCGCCAAGCTAGGGCAAGCCTTCAGTAAAACTCGCATTTGGGGCAAGCATGTGACAGCAGCTTATATCAACCCCCAAGCCCAGCTCGCAGGTACCGTCACCGTTCCAACCTTTATGCTGACGGCTCGGTTTGGTACGCCCGTCTCTGGTGCGATGGAAGACAAGGATGTGGGGATGCGGGGCGGCGTCCGCGTTCGTTCTGGTGAGTCGGTTAAAGAAGTCCTCGTGTCTCAGCAAGGCTCTTACTACTGGAACAACGCTGTCGCTTAATTCCGCTCGACAGACCCCACGACATTTCCCGTTAATACTGCAGCCCCTTCAGGAAGGATGACCCTATGCGCGCCCAAGTTACTAAAAAAGGCCCCCTCCGCCACGATGGCACGACCTATACGATCGGGGATGAGCTGGAGCTGCCGACTGAAGTAGCGAAAACCTTGGCGGATAACGGCATCGTCACCATCCTTCCTGCTACGGCTAAGACCTCCAAAACCCCAGCGAAGGAGAAACCTAGTGACCAAAAATGAACTAACTCGGCACATCGCTCGTCAATGCGACACCACTAACCTCGAAGCGGGCCGCTTCCTCGAAGCCTTTCAGTCGCTAGTCATGACGGCGGTGGCCACCGGCGACAAGGTTACCCTCGTGGGCTTCGGCTCATTTTCGCCCCAGGTGCGAGCCGAGCGGCAGGGACGTAACCCCCAGACCGGAGAGCCGCTGACCATCCCTCAGAAGATTGTCCCTGTCTTCTCCGCTGGTCAAACCTTTAAGGAGATAGTCGATCAGTAATGGCTTACGCAACCGTCGCTCAATTTGTCGAAGCCTTCACCGAAGAGGAAGCTATTGCCCTCAGCAACCTTTCCGACGCTTCCGCCCAGCAAGTTGATGCGACTGTTCTGAACCGTGCCCTAAATGATGCCAGCGCAACTATCGACAGCTACCTTGGCCAGCGTTATACGCTCCCTCTCCCTGAAGCAATCCCCAATGTGTTGATCCGTTGTTGCCTCAACATCACCAGATACTTGCTAGACAGCTTTAACCCCAGAGAAGACGTTCGAAAGCGCTACGAGGATGAGTTGCGCTGGCTAGAGAAACTAGCAAGAGGACTTTTGACACTGGGGCTCCCCTCTAACGATGAAGGAGCTGCTGACAACAGCAGTGAGTTTGTCACCACACTCCGTATTTTCTCTGACTCAAACCTGGGAGGATTCCTGTGAAATATCGACCCGCTGACACGAGTGTTTCTAAGCCCTTTTGGCAATCCAAGACCCTTTTTGGGATTGCCCTTGCCGTTGTCATTGCCCTGTATCCCAACCTCCAGGAATTCTTTGAAGAATCTCGCCTGCCGACCAGCGGCGAGTGGTATGAGCTGATCGGTGTCTTGGCGGCAGCAGGCTTTGCTGCTTACGGGCGCTATGCGGCTGACACCTTAATCACCCTCCCAGGCCAAGAAGTCTTTGAGGAAGAGGAAGGCTAAAGGCTCCTTCATTGATTCGTGCCCACTCACCCATGAATGAACCATGACAGCGACCCAAAAGCAGGCGGCGACGCCAAAACAACGCATTCAGCTCAAAGGCCATCTCCACCACAAAGGAAAGGACTACTTTCCCAAAGACATTTTGGAAGTGGACGCTAACTTGGCCGCCGCCTTAATTAGCTCTGGCACAGCGAAGGAAGCCCCCATAGAGAAGAAGGATGGCTGAGGCAAAGAGTTTTTTTGAAGCGCTAGAGGATACATTGGTTGCCCGCGTGAAGAGAGCTGCTCCGCAGGCGAGGGTTGAGCCATGGCCCGACTCGCCTGCGGAGTTTTTCCGCCCACAGGTTGCCAACGCTATCTACCTTCGCATCGGAGATCTACTGCCACAGCTTACCGATCAGCAATCCCCCGCACCGTTTATCCAAGTCGCTCGGCTCGAAGTCGAAGTCCGCATCCTGCTAAAAAACTTGCGGACTCATGTCGGTACTTACGCCTCCAAGGAATCTATCTTCACGGCTCTCAGTGGCTATGTTCCAGCCTCGAACGAGACCTACATCTTTAAGCACCCCGGACTTCAGCTCATCCGTAGTGGCATGATTGAGCGTCGAGACCAAAGCGCTCAATGGGACTGGGGCTTAAAGTTCTCTGCCCCACTAAACCTTCTCACCGAAAGGACTGACCTATGACTGTATTCAAAGGCTTAGGCGATTGCAGCCTCAACACAATTGACCTTGCTGGCGGCCCATCGAGCCAACAGCTCTACCCTTACCCAGTCTATGATTTCTCTTTTAACCAAGATGGGAGCAGTGAAGACGCTGAGGCATATCGAGGGGGTGTGCTAGTCCCTGAGGAGACTCTAGAGAATCGTGTCACCTCGATTTTGAGCCTCACCACCCGGATTGTTAACTGGCGAACTTATGGATTGGCGCTGGGTCAAATTCAGCGGACTCTTACGAGTTACGTCATCCCGATTCACCGACGAGCGCGAGTCCCTGCCAGCCTTACGATCGCCGATGCGGGGATTACCGCCGACAACTTGTCTAGTGTCTTGGCAAGCATTGAGACCTATGGCGGGTGGGGGCAAGCAGGCCCCTTAACCCCTGTTACTGGTCCCCCTGCAGATGGAGAAATCCAGGTGCAGGTTGGGTCGCTAACCTTTAACGCAGCCCAGGAAACTGCTCCTGTTGGCTATTTGTTCAATCAAACGGCTGCAACGGTTAATGCTTACGGTGGTCCTGGGACTTTGGCAAGGATCGGCGAATTACAGTTCTTCGGAGAGGTTTACGATAACTCCGCGAACGGTCGCGATGGTGGGATCATCTGGTTTCAGCGGCTCCAACGTCGTGGGCGTCCGAACGTTCAATTCGCGGGCGGTGTTCTTTCCCTGTCATCAGAACTTACTGCAATCCCTACTGCAGGCTACGAAGAACCATTCACGTTCTTGGATGCCCATAGCCTCACAATCGCTTAATTGCCGCCATGTTTGTATCTGCTGCTCTTGACCTGACGGGCGATCTATCCATAAAGCAGGGGGCAACGTATCGCCTCCGCACTCGCTTTCGTCAAGAGTCTGGTGTGCCGCTCGACCTGACAGGGGCGATCCCTCGCGCTCAACTGAGGGAGTCGCCCTCAGCTACGCTCGCGGCGACCTTCACTGCAACGGTATCGGACGCAGCGAATGGGGAAGTACTCCTAGAACTTAGCCCGACCCAAACAACCGCTCTCACTTCTGGGAAGTATGTTTGGGATTTGTTTATTGATATGCCGAGTGGGGATACCTTCTCGCCGCTCGGTGGTAAAGCCCAGGTGGATTCTGCTATCACGCGCAATGCCTGAACATTCCGTTACTGTTACTCTTGAAGCGCTTCCTGTCGCGATCGTCGAGGTCGTCGAGCAAGGCCCGCCTGGCCCACCAGGAGCTCCTGGCTCGCAGGGTGAGTCAGCTTATGAGGCTTGGTTAAATGAGGGGAATGTTGGGACTGAAGCCGATTTCGTCAATTCCCTCGGTGGTATCCAGGGACCACCGGGAGCGAATGGAGCTGATGGTGATTCTGCCTACCAGGTATGGCTGGATGCTGGCAACAGTGGCACCGAGACAGACTTCTTAAACTCACTGGTTGGGCCACAAGGCCCGCAAGGGATTCAGGGCATTCAAGGGACTGCCGGAGCCGATGGAGCCGACGGCGCGGATGGAGCCCCAGGGGAACAAGGCCCAGCCGGAGCGAATGGTGCCGATGGCGACTCTGCGTATCAGGTATGGCTGGATGCCGGGAACAGTGGCACCGAGACAGACTTCTTAAACTCACTGGTCGGCCCACAGGGGCCGCAGGGGGTTCAAGGCATACAGGGACCTACTGGAGCCGATGGAGCCGACGGCGCGGATGGAGCCCCAGGGGAACAAGGCCCAGCCGGAGCGAATGGTGCCGATGGCGACTCTGCGTATCAGGTATGGTTGGATGCTGGCAACAGTGGCACCGAGACAGCTTTCTTAAACTCACTGGTTGGGCCACAGGGGCCGCAGGGGGTTCAAGGCATTCAAGGGACTGCTGGAGCCGATGGAGCTGACGGCGCGGATGGAGCCCCAGGGGAACAAGGCCCAGCAGGGCCAGCCGGAGCGAATGGTGCCGACGGTGATTCTGCGTATCAGGTCTGGCTGGATGCCGGTAACAGTGGCAGCGAGACAGCTTTCTTAAACTCATTGGTTGGGCCACAGGGGCCACAGGGGCCGCAAGGGATTCAGGGTATCCAAGGGCCTACTGGAGCCGATGGAACAGACGGAGCAGATGGTAGCCCCGATACCGCAGCCCAGATTCGAGACAAGCTTGAAACGTTGTCTCCTAGCGAAAGGTTGAGCTATTCGGCTCTGGACGACACGCCAACTATCCCCAGTATTAGCGAGCTAAGGCGGATTCCTGGAGAATTCCTTCTGTATGCGGGCACATTGGACGCTGAGAACCCGGCTGTAATCGCCACATTCAACAGCGGGAACCTTCTCAATCTGGGGGGACAACTTTGGGTGCTGGGAGGGATCACCATTGGCGAAAACCTGAGCGGAGCAGATGTTGCTGACGACCGATCGGAGCAACTGTTTGGGGCGCTTTGGGGGCGACCCGACGTGTCATTCTTCACAGCCGCCGGAGGGGCAACGACTCAGGGCGCGTCCTCTAGTGCTGACTGGGCTAATAGACGCCGCCTACTTTTGCCCGATTGGGATGGACGGGCACTGGTAGCAGCCGGGCAAGGAAGCGGATTGTCGAACCGAAGTTTGGGCGCTACTTGGGGGAGTGAGACAAAATCTCTAAATCAGTCGGAGCTGGCACCTCACAACCACATCATTGGGACGAATATTGCCAACTCAGCTACTACTGGGGCGGCCAATCGATTGGCAGGGCAAGCAACGGGTAATGTGAACTCAAGCACTGTCGGCAGTGGAACTCCCTTTGCTCTATCTCAACCCAGCGTTGCGGCTGGGACTGTCCTGTTTGCATTGGGGGTTGTGGCATGAAGTTTGAGCAACGCGGTGGTCGAGTTATTCTCACACCTGCCGAAGGGGATCCTTTCGAGTGTTATTTGACTTGGTTTCAGACTCAGGAACCGAATTATGTCCTCGCAGACAGGCGTGAGTATATCCCTGGGCAGCGCCATTCGGTTTGGCTTGGTGAAGACCAGGGCGGTGGGCTGTTCCCTTGGGGAGCGGGTGATTTATATCTCAGTCGAATAGAGAAATACAGAACCCAGTGGATAGCGGATCATCCTTCTGACGCAGAGCCCACTTCAGCAGAGCCGCTTCCAGACTGGGACAGGCTTCTAGAATGGTTCCGCTCTCCGGCGAACCCTTTATATGAACAAGTGCGCGAGAAGGTGGCGCTGGTCGCTGAGCGATCAGTCGCAGAGCAAGTCAGAATCACAGATCAGTGGCAAAACTTGAAGGATTTACTTTCGACTCCGAACCTTCGTGACGAGATTGGTCTTGCCTGGTCTGTGGGCAGATTAGCCGAGGGTTTAGCGAACGGACAAAACCCTCTTTCCGTTGCTGAGAAGGCTGAGTGGAACAGAAAAATCGACACCTTTAATTTCCCTGATAGCTGCAAGTTGGCCTAGATTATGTCCTTCATTCACATCCCATCTACTACCTATGAATTCATCGGTGTTGCTGGTGAAGTGTATTCGTTTGGAGGATGTTCGATCGCCGGGGCCATCGAATTTGAAGGGCGGCTGCGGGAATTGGCGGCGGCTCTGAGTAGTGCAGGCAAAGCCACCTCAGAGGAGCTTTATCGGACAGACAAGCAGATCCGTTGGTTGATTGATCGGTGCCTTCAGCTCAATGGCATCGACCCAAGCTGGGTGAGTTGGACACAGCTTGAACAATTGCTTTTTGGGGACAGTACCCGCTCGGCGCTCCTTACCCAAATCAACGCCTCGAAGAAAACAAAGGCACAGAGCGAAGCGCAAACACAAACGCTCGCTGAAATCGTGGCCCTACTCGCTGGTCCTAACGGCAATATCCCTGAAGCGATAAACCTGGCGACTACCCTTCCGGCCCACTTCCTCTCTGAAGTTCTTGCGGCGCGTGCCGAATGGTTGAAGAAGGGCAGCGAGGACGACTCGGCTGATTTTGAAGCATGGAAGGCGGAACGATTGAAGCAGGCGCAGGAGGGTACACATGGCAGATAATCTGACCGTGGCTCTGCAACTCAACCTGAACACGGATGGTGCAATCAAATCCGCCAAGGACGCAGGCGAGGCAATCAAAAAGCAACTTGGGTCTATCCGAGTAGACAATCAGGTCATCGACCTGGGTAACTCGTCTGACCAAATTGCCGAACTCACTGCTCAGGTTAGGAATGCCCAGGCGGCATTGGCGAGCGGAGAAGAGGCGGCAGAGTTGGAACGGCAAGCCGCCATTCTTCAAGAGAACTTACGGTTTAAGCAACAACTCGCGCAGATTGAAGGGTCGGGGCTAACTGAGGATGATGCCGAGGCTGCTCGGAAGCTCGCCGTTGAGCTAAACAAGCTAAATCTGGCAAAAATCGAGCAGGACTTCCAGGAAGCAAGTGGAGCCGTTGATCGGTTCTCTCAGCGTACGATCACCCTGCGAAACATCTTGCAAAGGGTGGGGGAAGCCATTGAAACGCAGCTTGCAGCAATTTTGAGAGGTGCGTTCGAAGACCTCCGAACTGCTACGGGCGAGGCGGTCGACGCGGCAGCAGAGTATGAGCGGATCGTCGGAGCGGTTAATTTTCTGGCTGCTAATAGTGAGGTCGGGTTGACAACACAGGAGCTAATCGACTTTGCCGACCAATTGGGAGACGCAACTCTGACGAGTGAAGAGGCCACGTTGCGAGCATCGCGATCGTTACTGTCATTCCGATCGATTACAGGAGAAACCTTCACCCGTGCGCTGACGGTAGCTCAGGATTTGGCCGAGGTTACAGGCTCTGACCTAGAAGGCAACATCATCCAAATCGGGAAAGCCCTGGAAGACCCCGTCACGGGGTTGAACTCACTCAGTCGGGCCGGAATTCAGTTCACGATTCAACAAAAAGAACTGATTCAGCAGTTGGTGGAGAGTGGGAACCAACTGGAAGCCCAGCAGGTGGTGTTAGCGGAACTAGAGCGCCAGTACGGGGGAGCAGGCGAAGCCGCAGCTCAAGGCTTAGCAGGGGCACTCGACACCTTTGGAGAGAATGCAAATGATATTCAGCGAGCGTTTGGAGAGCAGCTTTTACCTGCATTGACGGAGTTTGTAAATTTCCTGCAGACCAATCAGGATGAGATTCTTGAGTTCTCCGCAGCAGCCGGGGAAGTGACGGGGCAAATCCTGACGGTACTGGTAAAGACGGTAAAGCTGGCGTCAGATAACTCTGAACTTTTGGGTGCGGCATTGCAATTTATCGTTGTGGGGTTGATAGCCGTCAAAGCCCAGATAGCTCTAAACTCCTTTGTAGCTCTGGCGACTGGTATTACAGCCGCTCAAGCCGCCTCTCTCAGCTTTGGGACTCAACTCAACGTTCTCACTACATCACTCAAGGCTGCTACAGCAAGCAATAGCGCATTTTTGGCGACCCTGGCTCCCCTGATCCCTCTCCTTGCTGTACTGGCTG
>JADEXA010000073.1 GCA_015207365.1 Vacuolonema iberomarrocanum LEGE 07170 | reverse complement strand
CCGCCGAACCCATCCAAGAACCCGCCCCCCGCGCCACCCAATACTGGAAGCAAGTCGTCGCGTTTTTGCTCGGGATGTTCCTTCTCGGTTTAGGTGGAACGATCCTCTGGCAAATGCTGACGCCGAATGCGCCTGGGGAGCGATCGCCCGAAACCGAAGAAGTCAACCCTGATTCTGCCAACTAGCCAAAGGGTACAAGGGGCGCACAAGGGGTCGGGTGCCTCGCGGAGGCATGACAAGAAGGCGAAAGATGATGCAGGCACCCGACCCCTGAAGGCACCCAACTCCTGATCGCTAGATTCACCAAGGCGATCGCCCCTCTCCCAACAAGGGCGATCGCCACCAAAACACCAACTTCAAAATTCATCGCAAGCGTATCAAAACCATTCTCACAAAGTTAACAAAACCCGAATGCAATCTTTTCCCCAGAATTGGCTGCTTATACTGAAACAATCCATCTAATCACCTTATGCAGCAGATTGGGCGGAAATTTTCCGCCTAATCGCTCCAATTCGGATATTAGACAGAAAGTTTCTACCTAATCGCCCCCATAAAGGGATTAGGCAGAAACTTTTCCTCTAATAACGAGTTATGTGCACTTCGTAAATGGACTCGAATAAGGCGCCGTGAGGGCGTGAAAGGGGTTATTCCCATTAAGTTGAGTTTATTTGTAACTGGCGGGCAACGACGATAGCTGCCCATCAGTTATTTGGACAATCAGACCGTCCCTGAAATATCCTGGACAAATACGACTTTGTTTCCGTCCGGGTCTACCGTCTCAGCCATCTTGATGGCTTCCGGGATTTCGACAACCTCGCCGACTGACACACCGGCTTTCGCGCAAAAGCTGCGCTGCACGTCGATGTCGTTTACCCCGATAATGACCGTTGTGTAACCGGCTCGCTCCGCATCGGTACCCACTTGAATCCATGCGTTGTCGGCGAGCTGCCATTCCGCAACTTCATCCACAGGAATGAGATCCGCGTCGCGCCCAAGTAATTTCATATACCATTCGACAGCGTTCTGGTGATCCTTTACGGGTACAACCGCAATCACGTTATTAATGTTTGTGCTTGACATTGACTCCTCCTGTTAATAATCCGTACTGGTTTGCCATTCATCGTCTTCGCCAAATGGCAATGCAAAGGTATGGCATCTAGCAAGGCAAAAATTGTAAGAATGCGACACGGTTGCCGTCATTTATAGAAGAGGGAGGAAAGAGCCATCTCTTCGGCTCCTAAGAACTTCTTCGGTGTCGTCCCGGTGAATCTCTTGAAATCCTTAACGAAATGTGACTGATCGTAGTATTCACTTTTATAGGTAATGTCGGTCAAGGTTTCTGACTGCCGGTTGAGCATCATGTTCAGCGCAGCCTGTAGTCTAATCACTTTTCCTAGCTGCTTTGGACTAATGCCAATATTCTGCACGAAGTATCTTTCAAGTTGCCGCTTTCTTGAAAAATCATTCTTGAAAATGTCTTTGATTGCAGTACTTCCTTTCGTTTCAAATAGTGTATCAATGGTCTTTTGCACAACAGCATCAATCGTTCTATTGTCCTTTAGCCTGTCCAGTAGAAAGTTCTCTATGATTTTTATCCTCGCCTTAGTGTCGACTGTCTGGGCTATTCTTTGTGCCAATCGACCGGAAGCTTCTTCTCCGAACACCAGAGCCAATGAGGTTTCTGTGTTTGTCAGCTTTCGAATGGGAGTCGGCACAAAGTTGGCGAGTCCATTTGGATAGAATCGAATAGCAAAGGAATTAACATATCCGGTGGGTTGGATATAGAACTGCTGGGTGATCTGCCCGAGTATCATTTCACGGGTTGTATGATGAACTCATCCTCGGAGGTATACCGCTTTATGTCGTCTCCAAGAATGAAAGCCATCTCCATGCATCCGTCAGGCAAAATGATCTGTCGCTGCACTTCTTTTTGAGCCGGGGCTTCCAGAGTCCAATAACACTTTACAAGGGCCGCCAAATCCGGATGTGGCTTAAAGGTTTGATAATTCATATGTGCACTGTGTTCTCGAAGGCTTTTATGTCTGCGTGTGCCTAACATGGCCCTATCTTGAGAGAAATCCATCATTGCAACTGCGCATCCAGCCTCTCCGCATCACTTTCAACGTTTTCCTCGAGTGTCATGTCGGGGAAGCTCAAGTTCCGCATCTCTCTATATGGTTCTCGCATTCCTATGCTTTAGTGATATGAACTGTCATTTCTCAATGCGACCGCTCCTGACGTAGGAACTGCAGTTCTCGACCGGGAATCGCCTGCAGAACTACTGTTTCGATTCAGCGCAACGGGCATGAAGGAGCCTTGGCTATTTACGACTTCCCGCCATTTCAATTTACAGGTTTTGTCAACTCGCATAAATCGGCTCTTGGAAACGCTGAGTAACAAATAGAACGAACCGAGCATGTCTCTCGTGGAATTGTAAGCATATTGCCAACGCCCAAATTCAAAGCAAGCTTGCTGAAATCAGTCTAGACTTTGGCTACCAGCTACCGCTCATCTGTACCCCTTACGAGTTGCTAGGAGAATGATCCATGTAGCAGGACAAAATTGTAGAAGCAATCCATGAAATTCGTCAGCGGTACTCCAGGGCTTTTAATCATGACTGTCAGAAAACCGCGATCGCTGTTCGATTACTCAAGTGAATGCGAAAGACCATCGTCGCTGCACTCAACCGAGATAACCCGTGGCTGCAAGGGGTCGGGTGCCTAGCAATATCCTCAGCCTTGTTGGCTACCCCAAAGGCACCCGACCCCTTGGCTCTCTGCTGCGATTAACTAAACTCCCACATCACCGGATTGGCATCGAGGTGATCCGTCACGATGCGCCCGATCGCATCAATCTCAGCCACATCCGCATCAGAAAGCTGAATCTCTCCGGCTTTGGCATTCTGCGTTGCCTGTTCCGCATTGCGAGCTCCGACGATCGCCGTCGTATTCGGTTGCCGAATCAGCCAGGCCAGCGATAGTTGCGCCAGGGTGCAATCGTACTTTTCAGCGATGGGGCGGAGCTTTTCTAGGGCTGTTTGTGCCCGCTGGTAATGCTCTCCGTGGAAGAGTTTGTTTTTCTGGCGCACATCTCCATCCTCGAACTGGTGCCCGGGGCCGAACTTGCCCGTCAACAATCCCTGGGCTAGCGAAGAATAGGCCAAGATTGTCAGATTGTTTTCCACGCAGTAGGGCACTTCCTCCTGTTCAACCTGTCGCCAAAACAGCGAGTAGGGGGGTTGGAGGCTATCGATGTCGCCATATTGCGCCGCCTCGGCCATCTGCTCACGCGAAAAGTTGGATACCCCGATCGCCCGAATCAACCCAGCGGTTTGCAGCGCATCGAGCGCACTCATCGTTTCTTCGATGGGCACCACTTCGCTGTTGAAGGCACCCGACGGCCAGTGGATTTGATAGAGGTCAATGTAATCCGTCTGCAACCGCTTGAGCGAGGCTTCGCAGGCGGCAATCACTTGCTGGTATTTGAGGCGGTTGGCAAACACCTTGGTGGCGAGGATGGCGCGATCGCGCTTGCCCTTGATCGCCTGCCCCACAATCTCCTCGGAATGCCCACTTCCATACACTTCAGCGGTGTCGATAGTAGTGATCCCTGCGTCTAACGCTGCCTGAATCGCTTGGATACTCTGCTCATCTTCAATGCCAACCCATTGCGACTTGCCCGTTTGCCAGGTGCCCAGAATGATGGGCGTAATCTGCACGTCTGAGTTGCCAAGCTTCCGGGTTTCCATGTCGTTTTCCCACAGTTGTTTCGCCCCTAACCTACCGCATTTTCAAAAACTTGAAGTCCAACTAGGGAAGGAGGCGGGGAACACAATTATAAGGAGAGCAGAAAGAAACGGATTCACCACAGGGGCACGGAGAGCACGGAGAAATCCCTCTGTGTCCTCTGTGCCTCTGTGGTTCATACTTCAACGTTACTTGAGGCGATCGCTCAACTGCCTTAGCCGCCGCGCCATTTCGGCATCCGTTTCCTTAAGTTGGGCAATCTTCTCGCAACTGTAGAGAACGGTCGTGTGGTCTTTGCCACCAAATGCTTCGCCAATTTTGGGGAGACTGAGCTTAGTGTGTTGGCGCATCAGATACATGCCGACCTGGCGGGCGGTCGAGATTTCTCGGCGACGCGAGCGGCCTTTTAGATCCTCGATCGACACATTGAAGTCCTCGGAAGCAACTCGAATCACCGACTCGGGAGAAGCTTCCACCTGCTCATTGGGCGGGTTCAGCACCGGGGCAATATTTTCCACCGTCATCGGCAAGCCCGAAATAGAAACATAGGCCACCGCCCGAATCAGCGCCCCCTCTAACTCTCGAATATTGGAGGTGTGGCTGTTCGCGATATACTCAATCACCTCACGCGGCAGGCGCATATTCTCGTATTCTGCCTTTTTCTGCAAAATGGCCATGCGGGTTTCCAGATCCGGGGGCTGGATGTCGGCAATCAGCCCCATCGAGAAGCGAGAGCAAAGGCGCTCTTGCAGGCGGGGAATTTGGCTGGGGGGGCGATCGCTGGCGAGCACCACTTGCTTCCCGGCCTCATGCAGCGTATTGAAGGTATGGAAAAACTCTTCCTGGGTGTACTCTTTGCCCTCAATGAACTGAATGTCATCCACCAGCAGCACATCCACCGCCCGATACAAGTCGCGGAAATTCTGCATGCTGTCTTTACGAATCGCCGTAATCAGCTCATTGGTGAACTGCTCAGTGGAAACATAGAACACGCGAGAGCCGGGGGTGATCTCCAAACGATAATGCCCGATCGCCTGCATTAGGTGAGTTTTGCCTAGCCCAACACCACCGCATAGGAAGAGGGGGTTGAACTCCCGGCCAGGGGACTCGGCCACCGCCAGGGAAGCGGCATGAGCCATGCGGTTGTTAGAACCAACAACGAAACGCGAGAAGATATAGCGAGAATTGAGTTCCGGAGAGCGACTGGCTTTGGGCGTGGGGCGGCTCGCGGGCGCAGGGTTAGGTGCAGGCATACCGGGAATCAATTCGGGGGGAGGATCGGTGGGTACCGCAGTGGAGTCAGACGGTTCCGGGTGCTGAGGCATCCAAAACTCCTGAGCAACCGCCTCACCATCGCCATCGCCACCAGGACGCACCTTGATCTCAATTTCAACGGAATACCCCAAGATCTCTTGCACCACCTCTGAGATGGTTTTCACGTAGTACTTGTTCAGCCAGGAGCAGGCGAATACGGTTGGCGTGCAGATGACCAGGCGCTTTTCATCCAGCGATTCAGCCGTGGCTGATTTGATCCAGGTTTCAAAGGTCGGACGGCTGAGAAGATGCTGCAGCTTGTCTAAGACTTCATTCCAAAAGAGATTCAGATCCTCTGCGTCCACAATTGCCATCCTCATGTTTTGACTCCAATGCGATCGATGTGCAGCCTGGGGCTGTAGGGGGCGGGGGCGTGCGAAACACTGCACACAGGGCATACGAACAACTGGACAAGCGGGCTGGCCACCACTTCTCCGGCAACTTCTCCAACAGAACAGACACACGACAACCTCCCCCACATAGACGAGGTTAGGTCTGGGGCGATCGCCCAACAGCCAAAAACTCTTCACGGGGGTTGGCGGTTATCGGTTTAACTAGACTACTAGATATACGCCAGAAAACTTATAGGAATTGCATATATAGTGCTCGGCAGCAAGATATAGAATCCAAAACCTTAATGCCTTGACAGGGGTTTGAATAATTTTTGTCATCGTTTTGGTCGATTCGGTGAATGAATGAGACGTTCATAAAAAGCGCCTGGAGCAAAGGCTTTGACGATAGTGGGAGCCTGGGCTTCGAGATAAATCAGCAAACTATAAAGAAAACGTGATCAGCAATTTTGCAGCAGCTGATGGGTCATCATCAACACTGCAAAATCCTTGCGGGCAAACGCTTCTATCTCAAAAACGTCCTGACATGACGCAGGAATGTGAGTCGCCACCACAGAATAGTCTCGTTCTCTGTTGTATTGCATCTCACCCACAATGGCTACCCCTTTTTGCTCGCGATCGCCGACCTTTCAAACTTTGTAACAGTCACACTTGATAACGGTTGGCTGGGAGTATCCAACCCAAAAACGAATCTGTTGAGCGATCAATCCACACGCTCTAGCTGCCAGAGAATCTGGTTGCCTTCGCGGCGAACCCTAGAGACAACCCAGTTCCGCCAAACCCAGTTATCTCCACGACTCGTCACGGCGCTAGCATTGACATCCATCAAATCCGCTAACTCTGAACTGGTAATCAGATAACCACTTTCGGCGATCTGATCAGCCATCTGAAGGGTCGTAATTACGTTGCGTAGTTCAGCAACCCGCACTTCACGTGGCAGGTCTTCCGTAGATTCACCCGAAGAGGACGGCAAGTCGGTGTTTTCCATAGCTGCATCAAACCTTGCGTTCCTCAATTATTGTTTCGTATCTTATCCCTTTGTTGCGACAGTCGTCGGTAATAGATCTAGCAAATGTAACTTTGTGAATATTTCCCCTAAACTTGAGCATTTCAGCCCGACATGTGCGTTGACACAGGAGCCAATCGACACCGTTAAACACCGACCGGATAGGTCGAAAGCGGCAGGCTCGCCATGTCTGACTGGAGTCCTCAGGGCACGTCATCAATTAGCCAAAAGCTTGATGGCTGAGCCTTGCCGCGCCCGACCCAACTAAACTTGCTAGGGGCGGTAACCTCTGTTCTGAACGCAATGGATAATCTAATTGATGAAAGCCCCTAGTTGGAAGGGCAGGCTCGCTTGCAAATCCGTATAGAATAGACCAGAAGACATCTACCCCGGCCTATGCTTTGCGGGTGTCGTCTGTCACTTTGTTCTCCACGCTTCTGGTCTAGGCATGAGCGCACCGACGGAAACAGATTCCAATCTCAATGAAACGGCTAATGGAACAGCGATCGCCAACGGTGCTTCGCCCGCAAAGGCAGTGGATGATACGGCTATAGAGGATGAATTGCCCAGCGACGTTGAAATGTCGCTGTTCGATCATCTAGAAGAACTGCGGCAGCGGATCTTCTACGCGTTGGTGGCTGTGCTCATAGGAATCATTGGCTGCTTCATCTGGGTCAACAACATCGTGTCCCTGCTCGAAGTCCCGGCCCAGGGCGCAAAGTTTCTACAACTCTCGCCAGGGGAATACTTCTTCGTCTCCCTCAAGGTGGCTGGCTACAGTGGCTTGCTGGTTGCCAGTCCCTTTGTGCTGTACCAAATCATCCAATTCGTACTGCCTGGGCTGACGCGGCGAGAGCGACGGCTGATTGGCCCCATCGTGCTGGGTTCCAGCTTTTTGTTTGCTGGCGGTCTTGTATTTGCCTACGTCGCCCTCATCCCCGCTGCCCTCAACTTTTTCATCAACTATGGAGAAGGGGTTGTTGAGCAAAGTTGGTCAATCGATCGCTACTTTGAATTTGTCTTATTGCTCCTATTCAGCACCGGACTTGCCTTCCAGATTCCCGTCATCCAAGTCATGCTGGGTTTGCTAGGCATCGTCAATTCTGCTCAGATGCTCTCAGGTTGGCGCTTCGTCATTCTGGGTGGAGCCGTCCTCGGAGCCGTTCTCACCCCTTCCACCGACCCCGTCACCCAGAGCTTGCTGGCCGGAGCTGTGTTGGGGCTCTACTTCGGGGGTATCGGCATGATGCGCCTGATGGGTAAATAGATTAAATAGTCATAAAACCCAACTATCGTTTGTGGCCGCTGCAATGCAACGGCCACAAACGATAGTTGGGTCTTCAACCGGATTTGATAAGTTTTGGGAATCATCGCCCTAACGCCAATACCGTTTCCCTTGTATAAAAACGCCCAACACAATTCCCACCAGTGTGGATTGATTGAGCTGGATCAATGCGGGTAAGAACGAGAGAGCTTGACGCACAAAGAATTGCAGCAACAAACAGCCAATCAGCGCCCACAACACACCAGAGTTGATGATGATATCTTTGCGGATGTTTTCGAGCAGCAAAACGCCCAACACTCCGGCACAAAATCCCATACCAATGATGACAAGCAAGCCTAAGGGCGGAGTTAGGAGTAGCTGCAGGATCTCTCGGACAAGCAAAATGCGCTGTGCTGCCTCAAGCAACAACACCTCGATCACAAAAATAATTAGGACGGCCAGGGCAGCAATCCATAGCAGCTCCATCCAGGGCAACTGTCGTAAGCGTTCGAACGGACTTCTTCGCACGGCACTAACCGTCTCTTTTTAAGGGGAAGGATTTTACGGGGAAGGATCGGAGGAATTAGATGCTCCCTACCCATCGCCGTGGGTGGCTGTGGGCGATCGCGCTTAAAAAAGCACAAGGCTCACTTAGATCCCAATTGTTCACAAGCCTAGCGCACTCTTGGGTATGGCTTACTATTGGGTGGCTACTGTGGCTACTGTACTGTGGCTACTGATTGATAACAGTTGGTCAGATACCGGGGAGCGTTGGGCTAGCAGCATCCTGATCTACAGAAGACAACGTCTCGATGGTTAAGCCAGCACTTTAGCAGGTTTCTGGCTGGCATCGAGGACGGCTTGCCTGGCCCAACGATCGGCAGCAATGATGTCGTCTAGGCTGGGCTGAGCCGTGTTTTGAGATTGATGGCGATCGCACACATCTTCAATCAATCGGGGGATATCGAGGAAGGCAATCTTTTCTTGCAAGAAGAGTGCCACCGCCTGCTCATTCGCTGCATTCAAGACCGCTGGCATCGAACCCGCCGCCCGTCCTGCTGCGTAGGCCAGCTTCATGCAAGGATACTTGTGGTGGTCGGGCTCCCGGAAGGTGAGCTGGGCACATTTCACCAGATCCAGCCGCTCCCAATTGGTCGAAATCCGCTCCGGGTAAGACAAGGCATAGAGCAACGGCAACCGCATATCCGGCAAGCCCAACTGCGCTAGCACCGAGGTATCTTCCAACTCAATCAGCGAGTGAATAATGCTCTGAGGATGAATGACAATGTCGATATGGTCGTAGTCCAACCCAAACAGGAAGTGTGCTTCGATCACTTCCAACCCTTTATTCATCAGGGTGGCAGAGTCGATGGTGATTTTCTGACCCATCGTCCAGTTGGGGTGCTTCAATGCATCGGCCACTTTGACCGTCGCCAGCTTCTCGACGGGCAAGTCTCGGAACGCGCCCCCAGAAGCAGTTAGTAGGATGCGCTGCAACGAGCCTTCAGGAATACCTTGCAGGCATTGGAAAATGGCAGAATGCTCTGAGTCTGCTGGGAGCAGCTTCACTCCATGCTCTTGAACCAGCGGAAGCACCACCGGCCCACCGGCAATCAGGGTTTCTTTGTTGGCCAGGGCAATGTTCTTTCCAGCTTTGATCGCCGCCACCGTTGGCATCAGCCCAGCACAACCGACAATCCCGGTTACGACCGATTCGGAGTCACCATAGCGGGCGACTTCGGCTACCCCATCTTCCCCCACCAGAAGTGTTGGAGGATTTTCGAGGTCGGCGATCGCCTCTCGCACCGTTGCCAACTGGCTTTCATCACGAATCGCAGCAATGTCTGGGCAAAACTCGCGGATTTGCTGCGCCAGCATGGTGCCATTGCGTCCAGCCGCCAGCCCCACCACTCGAAATCGATCGGGATGCTCCCGCACGATGTCCAGGGTTTGTGTCCCAATCGATCCCGTTGACCCAAGTAAGGTAATGGCTTTCACAATGGCTTAAGAATTCGGCACCTCCACTATAGACCGGGGCGGGATCAGCGTGAAGAATATCCGAGCCTCTCCTGCAAAAGTAAGGATTTGAATCTGTATCTAACAGGTACAGGACTTACGCATTTTGTTGATGGTGTGGCCGCGACGCGGCCACACCATCAACAAATTCAATCAGGATGATGCAAGTTTTGCGTAAGTCTTGAGGTATTGAGAAGAGGCATGGGTTGATAACGATTCAACCAAAACGTTTGAGCCCCTTGGACGGGTGGGTATGTTAAGTCCGGGCTGGCCTTTCGTGCGATGTCATGTGTGTTTCGGCGACCTAAGCCATCGGTTAGGAGCGTTTAGAGGAACGTTTATGAGTCTTGATCCAGAAAACGATGCGATCGTGCGGCAGTATGTGCAGCGGGTCAGCGAACTGAGCAAGACCAAGCAGCACTTGCTTTCCCAGTCAGAACTGGAGTCCATCGCCCTGGAAGTCGGCATTGCCCCCGAAGCCCTCCAGGAAGCTCGGAAAACCGCACAGGCGCATTATGAAAGAGGATTAGACTATCGCCAGCGGAACGGATGGGGGGCTGCGATCGCCGAGCTAGAGAGCGCTCTGGTGCTGAACCCCAGCCATGTCGATAGCCACTTCCAACTGGCGCTGGCCTACGATGGGCGCTACCAGCAAACAAAGCATCAGGGCGATCGCCAAGCCGCCCTAGAGCACCTGAATCACTGCCTGGGACTGGAGCCAGACCACCGAGAGAGCAAACGGCTACAGCAATCGTGGCAGAAGGCCAACATTAAACCGAAAAAATCCTTACCTATTGCCTTGTTCATCGCGTTAGGTTCGCTGGCCGCCCTGCTGGGTAGCGCCTTGCTGATTATGCTGCAACCCGTTAGGCTCAAATCTTCATCCGACATCGTTGAACCGCGACTGTCTCCTATCACCAACACAAATGCACCCGAGCTTCCGGCAGATTTCAAGTCAGCCAATCAGCCTGTCGAGAGCACCAACCAGCGCGACGAAGTAGACATCCCTTTAGTGCTAACCGATAGCCTCTCCCAAGCAGGCATCGGCATAGAAGTGCGCCGCTCTCGCCTCAACACCTACCCCAATGCATCGTTCTACAATTTGTCAGCCTCACTGGTGAATGACAGTGGCCAGGAGCTTGAAACGGTCACCTTACTGGCAGAATGGCTGGATGAAAACAACCAGGTCGTCGCTCAGAAATCTTTGCAGATCCTGGATGGCCAAAATTCCATACTGCAACCGGGCGCTCGCTTCTCCTTTGCGACGCTCCAAGAAACCACCCCAGACATCCGCCAAATCCGCCTGAGCGTGCCAGACACCAACAACAGTCCCGCTTCAACGACCTCCGACGCGGGCAAAGTTGTGCCCATCCAGTGAGAGCCGGAGCCGCGATCGCACTAGCAGCTAGAGATCTGCGAACACTCCTCCAGCATCTAACCCTCTTCAGACGACAGCAAAGCCTTTGTAGAAGGTATTGTCTCAACCTCAGGTCATCCCTAGCGGCTTAATAAAGTATCCGCCTTCTACATCTCCATGCCGTTCGATCGGGTGAATGCCGAAGCCCGCACGCATCAGCACGCGATGGGCGGCTCGATTCTCTCCAGAACTGTGTGCTCTCAATTGAAAAAGACCCGCAAGACGCCCAACAACACACGCCTCTGCCAGCAGGATTGTCCCAATTCCCTTGCCACGGTGAGACGGCAATACGCCAAAAGCCAAAATCTTTCCCTCGACCAGCATTACATTATCCAGATGGTGACTGGGCAGATCGCTGTCGGGTCCAATTTCCTGAACCACAAGTCGCAGGAAACCAATGACCTCCTGTTGGGAATGAGCAACCAAAACGGTTTCAGATACATGAAAATCGCACTGGGTATTGAACCATCTCCACTGCCCAAGTTCCTGGAGACAGCGCTCCAATTCCCCCCAGCGGGAATGGCTCTTATCCCACGCCTCGATAACAATGATGTCTAACTCCGAGGTTGCACCCGCAAATGGAATGCATCTAGGCATCACCTTCAACAGTGCTTCACAGGCAGCTTTTTCTTGCGTCATATCAATATTCAGACCAATCCCATCTATGGTGTTGATCACATCCCGGATCAAAGCAGCCCAAACTTGGGTAGAGCCAAATGCTTCACCACCAAATCCCCATCCAAGACGTTGAAGGAAGGCGGGTGGCTTTACCTCCAAGCGATGAACAAAGGCACAAAGCCCCTTGAAATCTGTGTTGTCTGTGAATGCCCGTACTCGATTTGCGGCCATCAGTGCGAGAACAAGGTGTCTGCACAGGTCTATACAAACCCCCTGCCGGATTAGCCAATCCGTCCCTTCAAGTGCGTTAGTGTGCGATCGCACCCGCTCAGAAATTCCCAGGAAGTGCTGCTTTAGCATCCTTCGGGCAATCTCATCAGGGTACGTAATGGAAGAAGTCTGCCACCGACGAACAATAGACTCTCCATACAAAACAACGCCCTCGTGAATCACAGAAATCAATTCCTGGTTGGCCAGTTCCGCATCACTATCTTTGAAAACGCGCTCTATGACCGCATCGGTTCCCTCAACCGTTTCGTGGGCAATATCGACACGGCATGTAATGTCCATCGCTACCTGCAAATGGCCGATCTCAACCCGACCTATTCTTCGCGGGCACCCATTGGGGAAGCGCATTTCATTGGATACCACACGAGCTAAGCCGATGCTTGCCTGTTGCATCAAACGCTTGGTCTCAGCGAAATCTGGTATGCGCTGCCAAAAGACACCGAGATCGATATCGGAATCGGCTCCCGCTGTTCCTCGCGCTGTGGAGCCACCGAGAATCACAGCAGCGACATCAGGGTGTCTCGCATAAACATTTACAATATCTTGCGCCAGAAGAGTCAACTGCTGGCTTCGCTTCGTGGGTAATCGTAATCCTTCCATATTGTGTGGTGATCCTTCTGGACGCTGAACAATTGACCGAACTTGCGTCGTCCTGATTGAATTCGTTGATGGTGTAGCTGCGGCGCGGCCACACCATCAACAAAATGCGTAAGTCTTACCCAATAAAGACCTTTCTGTAGTTTTTGGTTTTAAGAAACCTAACCGTGATGGATAAAATACCTAACGAAGATTGGCATTGGGTATAGGATAAGCGAGTTGCCTCTGCGTAGAAGATTTATGGTGAATCAGCCCCCCGATCCAAATGAGCGGCGATCGCGCGATCGCGACCTGAGCTTTGATGAGTGGGTTGCTCTGCTCGTCGTCTTCCTCTCCGTCGGAACGATTCTCTGGTGGGGGTTTGGCCGTGGGCGCGTGGGCACTGTGCCCTTGCTGTCCCAGGCCAGCGACATGCTAGAGGAACCTATCTTTGAAATGGACGAAGAGGGCGATGTTCTGGATGCGGAGGAACCAGAGGGCTTGTTTTTCCAGGACCCCGCAGAGGAACCCGTTGAAGAACCGACGGTTCGTCGTCCAGATCGCGTAGAAACCGTACAACCCCGAGGCGATCGCCCATCAGACATTGTCCCTATCCCCGTTACGTCCGATCCAACGACCCCAGCTCCAGTGACTCCAGATGCAGAGGGGGAAACGGCAACGACGGCTCCAACTCCGGCAACACCCACCGAAGAAGAAGTCCCACCGCCTCTAGACATCTCTGATGTCCCCGAAGATTATTGGGCCTATCCCTTCATCAAAAACCTGTACGACAACGGCTACTTGCCTGACCTACCCGAAGGCCAGTTCCAGCCCGATGCTCCCCTAACCCGTGCCGAGTTTGCAGCGCTGCTCAACCGCGCACTGGTCGAAAATGGAACGGCAGACACCAGTGGCTTTACCGATGTGTCCGAAGCCTACTGGGCACAGGAAGCCATCAGTCAGGTTGTGGCTGCGGGGTATATGAGCGGTTACCCTGAAAACGAATTTCGCCCTGACCAACCGGTTCCGCGCTATCAGGTCATGCACACCTTGGCGACAGGACTAGCGTTGCCAATTCCTGGAGACCCTCAGGCAACGTTGCAGCGGTTTACCGACGATCTCAGCGGCTTGCCCGAATGGGCACAGGAAAAAGTAGCCGCCGCCGTGGCAGAAAATATTGCCGCCAATCACCCGAATGCGGATGCACTGCGCCCAGCCGAAACCGCCACCCGCGCAGAGATTGCCGTCATGCTTCACCAGGCACTTGTGAACCAAGGCAGACTCACCCCTCCGCCAGCGGAGGGCTAAATGCATCTGGCAAGGCAGTCCTTTGCAACGATCATCTTGGGGAAACATTAATTCAGGTGAACGATTTGAGCTACGGGCGATCGTTGTGCGGCACAATTGAAGACCTTGCATTCCTTGTTATAGCCTGGATACAACATCCTCTGAACATTTCCTAACCATTTAGATAGACCTTCAGTTATGCAGACCCTCAAAAACGTTTTTAATGTTGTGATAATGGCGGTATTGGTCACGTACATTCTCGCCAGTGCTTATCGGCTGACGGTGTTTTTTCTGCACTCTTGACCCTAGAATCAGATTGGATTGCCGTTAACCCAACACAGAACGTAGACCTATGTCCGACCCTTTGACTCCTGAAGTGAGCGATCGCATCTGTAAGCACATGAACGATGATCACGCAGATGCCGTATTGCTCTACGCCAAAGCATTTGGTCATGCCAGCGATGCGCAAGCTGCCCAAATGCTCCGCATCGACGCCGATGGAATGGACTTGAAACTAGAAGGTGGCAGTACAACCGACGTTCGCATCCCCTTTGATCATTCTCTGCAAGACTCAGAAGATGCCCACCAGACCTTGATTACAATGGTGAAGCAAGCGCGAGGAGCCGCCAAGTCTTAGCAAGTTTCTGGTTATTCCAATCCGGGTGAAGAGCCCCAATATTGTTTTTGGCCGCTGCATTGCAGCGACCAAAAACAATATTGGGGCTCTACGGTTATTGAATTGGATTTGATGTAACGTCCTCAACCAATAATTTATTTTTGAAACGATATTCAATGTCCGGCTTTAGCCCAGGTCAATGTATCCAGACATATTCTTTAACAACCCTCAGAGAGTAAGGCTGCGGCTTCATTCTGGAACCTTTGGACTTTCCATAGACAAGTGAAATCGTATTAAGGAATACAAAATTTCAGAAAAAACTTTGTCATCGTCGCTATAGTCTTTTAGCTTGCTAGCAAACTAGCAGGTTAGTAAACGTACCAGACCCCTCTACGGCGCGTCTGGTTTTTTAACTTGTTTAGATCTTATGAAGCAACTCAAATTTTTGTTTACGGTCACTCTGAGTGCCCTGCTAGCGATTTTCTTAACCGTCGCCTGTACCCCCTCAGAAGAAGCACCCACTGCTGATACTGGAGCCACAGAAGACGCACCTGCTGAAACGCTCATTATGGCGACGTCAGCCGATTATCCCCCCTACGAATATATTCCCAGCGGCAGTACCGAAATCGTTGGATTTGACATCGACATTGCCAACTACATTACCGAGCAGTTGGGCTATGGTCTGGAAATTGAAAACATCGACTTTAACGGCTTGCTCCCCGCTCTCCAATCGGAGCGGGTCGACTTTGTCATGGCCGGCATGACCCCGACGGAAGAACGGAAGGAAAACGTCGATTTCACGCGGGTTTACTACGATGCGCAAAATACAATCGTCGCTGCTGCGGGTTCCGGTTTGACGACAGCGGAGTCGCTGAACGGTAGGCGGGTAGGTGCTCAGCTAGGTTCCATTCAGGAAGGAGACGCTCGTGAGATTGAGGGCGCAGAAGTTGTTGCACTTAACCGCATTGGCGAAATGATTCAGGAACTCAAGGTGGGACGGGTCGACGCCTTGATCATGGAAGATACCGTTGCCGCTGGCTATGTTGAAGCTAACCCCGATCTGGAGTTCAACACCATCGAAAGTGAAGGTGCCTCGGGTTCGGCGATCGCCTTCCCCCAAGGTTCACCCCTGCTTGAAGATTTTGATGGCGTGCTCGAGCAAATGATGAGCGACGGCACCATGGAGGAACTCGTTACCAAGTGGTTTGGCGAAGACTCCCCCGCCCAAGCTGAAGCAGCAGAAGCGGAAGAATAGTCCTTCAATCAAAAAGGGGTTTGGCCAAGTCAAGCCCCTTTATTATTTTCACGCCTTGTCCAGTGACGCCAGATCAAACTCTCAACCTCAAGCCTCAACTCTCCCACTTCGTACGATTTCTTGCTCTGCCAATGCTCTCTTTGCCGCACCCCTTACGCTTGTTTGCCTGTCTTTCACCCAGATTTAGGATCGCGTAAGGTATGGATGTTTTGTTCTCCCTGTTTTCTAGCTTGCCGCTGGCACAGCTAGAGCTAGACTTTACAATAATTTCTGCCGACATCCCCTACATCGTTAGTGGAGTCCTCACAAATCTCGCATTTACCCTAGTTTCAGCCCTCTTTGGGTTTATCTGGGGAACGGTTCTTGCGATTTTTAAAATTTCAGCTATCAAGCCGTTGCAGTGGTTTGCCGACTTCTATACCTCGATTTTTCGCGGTACTCCGTTAATTTTGCAAATCACTATTATTTATTTCGCTACGCCACAATTGCTCAACTATCCCATTCCCTCCTTCCTGGCAGGGGTCATTGCCTTCTCTCTCAACTCTGCCGCCTACAGCTCTGAAACGATTCGGGGTGGCATCATGGGGGTAGACAAGGGGCAGAGGGAAGCCGCACAAACTCTGGGGGTTAAGTACATGCCCATGATGATGGACATTGTGTTACCCCAGGCATTCAAAAACATTCTTCCGGCTCTGGTCAATGAGAGCATTGCCCTGCTTAAAGACTCCGCACTGGTATCGGTCATTGGGGTAGAAGAACTGATGCGGCGCGGTCAGATCGTGGCACAACGAGAATTTATTTACTTTGAACCCTTGCTGGTTGTGGGTGTTGTGTTTTATCTCATGGTGATTGGATTTACTTGGTTTGCCCGTCGTTTTGAAAAGAGGATGCGTTTCAGTGATTAAAGTTGAACAACTTAGCAAATCATTTGGGCCGCTAGAGGTGCTGAACGGCATCACAACCGACATCGACAAAGGTCAAGTCGTCGCTATCATTGGCCCGTCGGGGTGCGGTAAGTCGACCTTTTTGCGTTGCCTCAATTTGTTGGAACGTCCCACCAAAGGAAAAATCTATCTGGATGAGGTCGATCTGACCGATTCCAGAACAGATATCCGCAAAGCGCGGCAGAACATCGGTATGGTGTTTCAGCATTTCAACCTCTTCCCTAACATGACGGTGATGGAAAACGTCATCTATGCGCCCATTAAGGTCAAAGATATGACAAAGGGCAATGCTCAGGAACTGGGCTACAGCCTACTGAGCCGGGTTGGATTGGAGGAAAAAGCAGATATTTATCCCTCGCGGCTTTCGGGTGGGCAGAAGCAGCGGGTGGCGATCGCCCGATCCCTAGCGATGCAACCCCAAGTCATGCTGTTCGATGAGCCCACCTCTGCCCTCGACCCCGAAATGGTGAAAGAGGTGCTGGATGTGATTCAATCGCTGTCGGAAACCGGGATTACGATGGCGATCGTTACTCACGAGATGGGCTTTGCCCGCGAAGTGGCAGACCGTATCATTTTCCTCGACAGTGGCCGCATTGCCGAAGATGCCCCACCCGATATCTTCTTCTCCACCCCCAAAAGCGAACGCGCCTGCCAGTTCCTTGAAAAAGTGCTGTAGGTTCGGCCTTAAGGATAGTCGTGGCTCACAAATGGTAGAGCGATCAGTGTTCCTGTCGCATCGCCAACCTGCACCTGCTCTGGAACGGGCTCCAATGCTTTTGTGCGGAGATAGGCCAGCCCGCGATCGCCCTCCGTCGTCTTCACCGTACTGGTGAGTACCCCCACCTTTTGTCCATCCACTGCAACGGGAGTGCCCGGTTCCACCGCTGCTGAAAGAGCTACGCCCCAGAGTTGTTGCTTGACGCCGCGATAGGTATGTAGGCGGGCAATGGTTTCCTGACCGATATAGCAACCTTTGTCGAGCGAGACCGTATGCCATAGCCCCGCTTCGAGGGGGTTGAAATCTTCGGTCAGCTCATGGCCAGGAACAGGGCGACCCTGAGAAATTCGGAGGGATTCCCAAACCGTTTCGCCCATCGGTACCGCATCCTTCTCGACCAATGCTTGCCAAAGATCAGCCGCTTGGTCAGCAGCCACGATGAGGGTGTATCCGGCGATCGCCACGCCACTCCCCACGGCAACCCGCACCGGAATCCCCGCCAGGGTGATTTCCTGGTGCGTGCCATAGGCTTCATCACTAAGCGACGTGCCGCCTAACACCTCCAGCACCTTTGCACTCTCTGGCCCCACCAAAGTAAAGGCAGCGGTTTCGGTGGTGATGTCGTCCAACTTCACCTTGTCAGCAAAGAAGATGTAGCGATCCATCCAGGCGATCAGTTCGGCCTGCTTGCCAGGGGAAACGAGCAGAAGTACCGCATCTTCTAGCATGTAGGCGGTCGCAAGGTCGAGGGTACGCGCCGTGGAGGTTACAAAAACGGTGTCGCATCCTTCGCCGGGCTGGCGTCCTTCGAAGCGATTGGTGGTCTGGTTATGGAGAAACCGCAGGCGATCGCTATCCGATACACGAATTCGACCCCAATGGGTGCGATCGTAGAGAGCGACGCCGTTCTGGGCGGCCTGTAACGTGGCTGCATCGTTATCAAAGGTTAGGGGAATGGTCACACCATTCTCACCTGCGGGAGCGAGCTGTGCGCCGCTTGCCGTTTGCTGGTCTCGAAGTGCCTGATGCATTTCTATTAAAGGTGGATTTAGCAGAACGAGGGTTGGATCAATCAGAGGCATAGATCAACGCAGGTGTTTAACCCTTCCCTCACATTTAGTCTAAAAGAACTGTGTCGGTAATCCTCAAAGAGTAATGAGTTTCGGGTGTGCAAGGAATACCCTTGCCACCCAAAATCAAAGGTTCTCTGGTTTTTGTCCTGCACTCAGATCAGATAGACTAGATACCTGAGTGGGTTAGATGTTGAGCTAGCTGTGGATAAGGAAGCAAGGGCTAGCTGCAACCATTGGGATATCTGTTTGGTCGTAGCAGCGAAGGGTGAGCTGCCCGGTATTGTGCGGTTATCTTGCAAAGCAAAAGCTACCATCAATCTGTATCCTAAAGATTCCCAGGGGAAATCGATGTTCGACTCGACCCCATTTGATGAAGTGGATGGAGAGCACTTGTGAGCGAAGGATTTGACTACGACCTGATCATCATTGGCGCGGGGGTTGGAGGCCATGGCGCAGCCCTCCATGCCGTCAGTTGCGGGCTGAAAACGGCCATCATCGAAGCCGAAGATATGGGCGGCACCTGTGTAAACCGGGGCTGTATCCCATCAAAAGCGCTACTGGCAGCATCGGGACGGGTACGGGAATTGCGCGATGCCCATCACCTCAAGTCAATGGGGATTCAACTAGAGCAGGTGTCGTTTGATCGGGAGGCGATCGCCAACCATGCCATCAATCTAGTGAGCAAAATTCGCTCCGACCTCACCAATAGCCTGCAACGGCTTAAGGTCGATGTCATTCGGGGCCGAGGCAAGCTGGCTGCGCCACAAAAAGTCAGCGTGATGACCACCGAGGGCGAAAAGTTTTTCACGGCACAGGACGTTATGTTGTCGCCGGGTTCAGTTCCCTTCGTGCCACCCGGAATTGAGTTGGATGGGCGCACCGTCTTTACCAGCGATGATGCGGTGCGGCTGGAATCGGTACCTCCATGGATTGCCGTTATTGGTAGCGGCTACATTGGCCTGGAGTTTGCCGATGTCTACACGGCCCTCGGCGCTGAGGTAACAATGATCGAGGCGTTGGATCAGCTCATGCCTGGTTTTGACCCCGATATCGCCAAGATCGCCCAGCGGGTATTGATTGCTCCTCGCGACATGGAAACGCGGGTGGGGGTTTTGGCCAAGCGCGTCATCCCCGGTTCTCCGGTAACGATTGAACTGGCTGATGCCAAGACCAAGGAAGTTGTGGATGTACTGGAAGTGGATGCCTGCCTGGTGGCCACCGGACGCATTCCCGCCACCAAGGATATTGGCCTAGATGTCGTGGGTGCTGAAACGGATCGTCGCGGCTTCATTCCTGTAAACGATCAGATGGCTGTGTTAGCAAATGGCGAGCCAATTCCTCATTTGTGGGCAATCGGCGATGCGACTGGGAAGATGATGCTGGCCCATGCAGCATCCGCCCAGGGCGTTGTGGCGGTTGAGAATATCTGTGGGCGATCGCGCGAGGTCAACTACCGCAGCATCCCCGCCGCCGCCTTTACCCATCCCGAGGTTAGCTTTGTTGGCATGACGGAACCCGCCGCCAAGGAGCTGGCAGAGAAGGAAGGGTTTGCTGTTGCCAGCGCGCGTTCCTACTTCAAGGGCAACTCCAAAGCCCTAGCTGAGGGCGAAACCGATGGACTCGCCAAGGTCATTTTCCGTAAAGACACAGGCGAAGTGCTGGGGGTTCATATTTTGGGACTACATGCCTCTGACTTGATTCAGGAAGCAGCCAATGCGATCGCCCAAAATCGTTCGGTGCAAGACCTCTCCTTCATGGTTCACACCCACCCCACCCTCTCAGAAGTGCTGGACGAAGCCTTCAAGAAAGCTGCCCACAGCTAGATGCTCATTCGAAAAGATAGCCGTTATCTCGCAGTACAAGATAACGGCTATCTCCTATAGAGCCTTGATACTCCTAGTCCGCGTAGGCGGACTTTGTTCTCGTAGCTGCGACTTCAGTCGCCAAGAATTACGACCTCAAAACCCCAGCTGACTCCGCTCCAACCCCACAGAATAAAAGGTGCGATCGGCGCGGGAAATCGTCTCTCCATACACCAGCGGCACTTTTTCCTTATCCCATGCCAGATAGTGGTAGACCAGCAGCGGGGAACCCAGAGGCACATCGAGTAAGTCCCGCACGTTATAGCTAGCCGGACGACTTTCGAGTGAGACCTCTGCCGATTCGATATCGTAGCCACTGATGGCTAGGGTGCGATAGGTGAAGCCGTTGTTGACATTGTCTTTGAGCGCGATACCGACGATTTCTGGGAAATAGGCCAAATCCACTGCAATCGGCATCTCATCCGCCAGAATCAGCTTTTCCTGCAGATAAATCATTGCCTCTGACTCAGGCAGTTTCAATCGGGCACGAATTTCTGGATCCGGTTGAGTCAGCTCATATTGGAGGGTCTGAAGGCTACTGGTGACGCCTTGTTTGGCAAGCTCGCTATCAAAAAAAGTGAGGGGATTGGCCAGGGAAAAGCTAATTTTGCTCTGGGGTTTAACAAAAACACCTTTGCCCTGCTGTGTGGTAACCAGTCCCAGCCCAGTTAAAGTGGCGATCGCTCGTCTTACGGTCGTCCGGCTAACTCCGAACGTACGTCCCAAATCGAACTCGCTGGGAAGCTGATCGCCCGGTGCGTAAACCCCGTTCTGAATCTGCTTCCGCAACTTTTCCGAAATGATCATATGCATTGGCGTTCTGGCAGAACTTGGTTCTTGCCGAGCCATAAGCGTATAGTCAATCTCCCCAGTTGAATACTCAGGGATCTTAACTGGAAACGAGCGATATCCAAAATTTTGTTCATGGAGAACAGCTTGGGTTTATCCAATAATTGGGACGGACGCAGAGTCATCAGGCATGGAGGAACAAGCCCGTGAGAGCTGAATGAATCGACATTACACCGCAACTGGTTGGAAACGGGATAGCTTGAACAGTCTGGTGTCGTGCACAGTCGATCCGGCGATCGCCAAATCTGACAGCATCTTGCCCATCAGCGTTGTGAACTTGAAGCCATGCCCCGAGAAGCCTGCCCCAATGACCAATTGCGGATGGGTAGGATGGGTATCGACAATGAAATGCTTGTCGGGGGTCACGGTGTAGAGGCAGCGACGGGTTGAAATCGTTTCGCCAGCCGCATCGGGTAGGTACTGGCGAGCCAAGTCGCGGATGCGTTCCACCCAGTCGGGGTCGGGGGTGTAATCCACCTCGCTGGGATGCTCGACGGTGTCCCAGCCGTAGAATGTTGTCAGCTTGTAGCCAATGCTGTCATCGTGGTGGGGAATGCCATAGGGCATTTCACCAAAATCGCCATTCATGTGGGCAAAGAAAACGGGCATCGTATCGGGCTTGAATAGGGCTGGATTTTTGGGCTGATAGAACCCCAATTGGCAGGGCATAACCTTCAGGGGCAAGTCAATGCCTTGGGTCGCCAGCAACGACTTGGCCCAACTACCAACGGTAATAACGACCCGCTCCGCCGCAAAGGTTTCGTCTGCCGTCTCGACTTCCACGCCCGCTTCTGTTGGGACTACGCGCATCACGGGTGTTTGATCCAGCACCGTCGCCCCATAGCGTTGTGCCAACCGCACATGAGCCAACACGCAGCGGGACGCCCGCAGCAGCCCTGCCGCTTCCTGATACATCCCCTCCATCTCGTCATCGATCACAAACTGTGGGAAACGGCGACGTATCTCGTTGGCAGATAGATGTTCGTAGGGCAACTCTGCCACATCCATACTGGTTTTGAGTGCTTGGAAGGTTTGTTGGTCGGGCATCCCGAAATCGAGCCCGCCGGTTTTGACGTAGAGTGATTCCTCGGCCTCTTCCTGGAGGGCAAACCACAGGGGGTAAGCTGCCCGCATCAGGTTGATGTAGATGGGATTGTCATAGCTGTAACGAATGACACGGGAAACCCCGTAGGAACTGCCATTCTGATGATCCAGCTCAAACTGTTCGAGCAATAAAACCTTTTTCCCTGCTTTGGCGAGATAGTAGGCGGCGGCGCTGCCGACCCCGCCCGATCCAATCACGATGGCGTCGAAGTGCTGTGCCATGTTGTCGAAGCTCCTTATTCCGTCGAGTGTGTTGGCATTAAGTGGGCAAACTAGCGAGTCTTTGGGAAAACCGGCGAACAAAGGGGGGTTGAGGCACGATGCTACGGCGATCGCCCTTATCTCCAATTTCTTCAAGCGAAGGAGAGTCAAGGAACGCCAATCTCTAAAAATGAACTGACACAGATTCCTCAAACATCCCATCAAAAAGAAGTTGTCATTACATGTTGATTGATGGTCAATCGACAATTGACAAATGACGCAAATTACTCGTATTGAAACAACCAGTCACCCTCTGTCCGCAAGACATACAAAAGATAGCGGGCATAGATGACACCATCATGCCAAAGGCATCTACTCGTGAATCAGTCTTTTCACAAAGCCTTAAGTGCGGCTAAGAACGATGATTAGAGGCACAATGGGAGGCTCTTGAAATAACTTGAAGATAAATAGTAAAGAACTGAGGAAACATCATTCTGTTCTTCACTATACAGTTGTCACTACAAGTTAAAAACCCCATGAAAATATAACAAATTAAATCTCTATTCCCACCGTTTAAATGGCCAAAAAGCCCACGAAATAGGATTTCTTTCACAGATAGTAGAACTCGCTAGATCAACGCAGTCAAAAAAGATTTAAAAATGTATTGCACGACACAGATTTTTGGTATTCCAAAAAATTACCTTCCTCTTTTAAGACTTGTCATTACAAGTCTTTTTTAGGCTCTATAGCTGTTCTCTAAATAATTGCGATGCCTTTACCAAATAGGATTTTGGCGATCGCAAAACTGCTAGAGATCATAGGACAACGGTTCGAGTTCACTGTTCGCTGTATTTGTTCAAGAATTTATCTAGAGGTAATGCCGCTGTAATCGTCCCGGAAATCAGTTCGTTTGTCTCCTGCGTAGACCTCTTTCTGGATGGCTTTTGTGTCAAGCATCCCCTGGTCTGCAATGAACTGAGATGAGTGGGTTAAGTGAATGGGTGCTCCGCAGTCGGAGCACAGTTCTGCCATACCTACCAAACGTATTTCATGCCAGAGATTGCCACTGTTTCTGATGCGGTGGAGGCAGTCTTAGAAGGGTTTGCCATATCCCTTTGTTCTGCTGAAAAGCTGGTATCGATTGGATCGAACTATCTGAATAACGGCTCGTTTTCTTGTGTGGGACGGGGCGCGATCAAGAGGTCTTAGGGCGATCGCACTCACTCCAAGCAACGGAAGAAAGCGGAGTCGTTCGCCTATAGGTTCCATGTATGTTGTTGCACCGTTTTGATACGCATTTAGACCGTTTTTGGATATCTGGTCGAGGTCGCTATGGATGAATTGAATGTGTTAGGAGAGCAGGCAGAGCAGCAAGCTTTTACCCGCCCCGATCCAGCCGCAATCGATACGACAGGCTTTTTAGAAACCGCACCGACTGAGGCCACTAAGTGTCTCGATACAACGCCGCTCACCTCTCCGCTGCCGCTGTCGTCGTCGCCCTCCTCGCTGGAGCTGTCGTCTGGCTTGCGGGCAGATGCATACACCCGTCCGGAGTTCTTGGATTTGGAACGGCAAACGGTGTTTGCCAACCATTGGGTTTGTGTGGGTTTGGCGAGTGATGTGCCCACCCCTGGTGACCTGTTGCCTGTGGAGGTAGCCGGAATCCCAATTGTGCTGGTGCGCGATCGCCACCATACCCTCCGTGCCTTCCACAACATTTGCAGCCACCGGGGCTTGCAACTGGTGGATAAGCCCTGTTCGGCCAAGGGCATCATCCGCTGTCCCTACCATTCCTGGTCCTACGGCATGGATGGTCAACTCAAATCAACCCCGCATTTTGGTGGCTACTACCAGGATGCCGCCGAGGGGTTTGACCGCGAAGCCAAAGGGCTGCGGGCGATTCGCTGCGATCAGTGGCTCGACATGGTCTTCGTCAACCTGTCGGGAAATGCGCCGCCGTTGGAAGACTACCTAAAGCCGATTGTGGAGCGCTGGGTGGACTACGACCTCAGCCTCTTACGGCGGGGGCGTGAAGCGACAGTGGAATGCAACGCCAACTGGAAGCTTGCTGTCGAAAACTTTTCCGAAAGCTATCACCTCACCTGGGTTCATCCGGCACTCAATAGTTGCTCGCGCATGGAAGACCACTTTTGGTTTGATGTCGGCGACATCCATGTGGGTCAAGGCAGTCTGAAATACGAGTCTGGGGAAATGGAAGGCAAACGCCTCCCCAAATTCCCCAATCTGGAGGCCAGCGATCGCACCACCATCGCGGAGTATGTCACAGCCTTTCCCAATCTGATGTTGGGGGTTCATCCCGACTACTTCCTGGTGTTTATGGTCAACCCCCTTAGCCCCGATCGCTCGTTAGAACGCATGGTGTTTTACTTCGTTGGCGATGAGGCGATGACGCCCGAAAATGCCGCTCTCCGCGACATCCCTGCTGATCTATGGATTGCCACCAACGACGAAGACATCGGGGTGATTGAACGGATGCAAAAGGGACGGCGATCGCCCGCCTTCGACGGGGGCTGCTTTTCTCCTGCCCTGGAAACCACCGTCAAGCAATTTCAATCCATGGTCTACCGCTCGATTAATGCCTGATCGTTCCATCCACCGCCCACCCCGGAGAACCTGCCATGAAAGCTACCGCATCGCTCGTCGTCATCGGAGCCGGAATCGTCGGCTGTAGTACCACCTATCACCTCGCCCAAAAGGGCTGGCGCGACATCGTCGTCATCGACCAGGGGCCTCTGTTCGCCACTGGAGGCTCCACCTCCCATGCCCCTGGCCTGGTCTATCAGACCAACGCCTCCAAGACCCTCGCCCTCCTGGCCAAATACACCGTCGAACTTTACAACCAATTGGAGGTGGATGGCGACCCCGCCTTCTATCAGGTGGGAAGTTTGGAAGTTGCCAGCACCGAAGCTCGCTGGCAAGAGCTACACCGCAAGCTGGGCTGGGCGCAGTCCTGGGGCATCGAAGGCGCGTCGCTGGTAACTCCCGCTGATACCAAAGCCATGGTGCCGCTGCTGGATGACAGCAAAATTCTGGGGGCGTTGCATGTAGAAACCGACGGCATTGCCAAAGCCGTGCGAGCAGCAGAAGCCATGGCGCGATTTGCCCTAAACCAGAAAGCCGCCGAGTTCCACGGGCATACCGTCGTCACCGATATTGAGGTGGTAGATGGCAAGGTCAACGCTGTCGTTACCAATCAGGGACGCATTGAAACCGAGAAAGTTTTGGTTTGTGCAGGCATCTGGGGGCCGCGGATTGGGCGCATGGTGGGCGAAGTCATCTCCCTCACGCCCGTGCAGCACCAGTATGTGAAAACATCGCCTCTGGCCGAGCTGGCCGGAACAACCGAGGAAGTGGTGCATCCCATCCTGCGCCACCAGGACAAATCCATGTACTTCCGGCAGCATGGCGACTGCTACGGCATCGGCTCCTATCAACACGAACCTTTGTTGGTGGATCCGGACGATATCCTCAGCCCGGAACAAGCTCCAGTCATGCCTTCCGTCAAAGAATTCACCGAAGAGCATTTCAAGCCTGCGTGGGAATCGACGGTGGAACTACTGCCTGCCCTCAAGGGAGCGGATCTATCCTACAAAATCAATGGCATGTTTTCCTTCACCCCCGACAGCCACTCGGTGATTGGCGAATCGTCTAAAGCCAAGGGATTCTGGGTGGCGGAAGCCGTTTGGGTCACCCAAGGCGGCGGTGTCGGCAAGGTGGTGTCGGAACTCATGACCACCGGGGTGCCCAGTCTTGACTTGCACGAAGCGGACATCCATCGCTTCCCGGATGTACTGAAAAGCCGCGACTACATTCTCCGCGCCGGGGCACAGCAATATGACGAGGTCTACGACATCATCCATCCTCTTGACCAACAGACCCACTCCCGCGAGCTGCGGGTGAGTCCGTTTTACCTGCGCGAAAAGGAACTGGGTGCCCACTGCGTGTTTGCAGCGGGTTGGGAACGTCCCCAGTGGTACGAATCCAATGCCAATCTTTTGGAGAAATACGACATTCCTCCTCGTGCTGGCTGGGAAGCCCACAACTGGTCGCCCATCCAAGCCGCAGAACACCTAGCAACCCGCGAAGCTGTCGGGCTGTACGCCCTCACGCCGTTCGCCAAGTTTGAAGTCACCGGATCGGGTGTGGTGGACTATTTGCAAAGTCTCTGTGCCAACAATGTGGACAAGCCCATTGGTAAGGTCATCTACACCGCTATGCTCGACCCGAGCGGCGGCATCATGTGTGACCTGACCGTGAGCCGCCTAGCAAAGGACAAGTATTGGGTGGTAACTGGGGGCGGCGTTGGTGCCCATGACCTCGCCTGGATGACGCAGCACCTTCCTACAGATGGTTCAGTCCGCATCACCGATGTGTCTTCGAGCTATTGCTGTATTGGGCTGTGGGGGCCTAAAGCTCCCGCGGTGCTGCAATCCGTTACTCAAACAGATGTTGCTAAACCTGCCTTCAAGTTCTTTACCTGCCAATCCATTCGCATCGGCAATATTCCGGCGCTAGCGGTGCGGGTGTCCTATGTGGGCGAAGCGGGCTGGGAAATCTATGCTCCAACGGAATGTGGCTTGAAGCTTTGGGATACGCTCTACGGGGCGGGTCAGCCCTACGGCTTGGTTCCCGCAGGACTGGGTGCGTTTGAAACCCTGCGGCTCGAAAAAGGCTTTTTGCTCTGGGGTTCTGACATTCACACGGAATATGACCCCTATGAAGCGGGTATTGGCTTCGCAGTACGCCCCGACAAGGGCGAGTTCATTGGCAAGGATGCGTTGTTGCAGCGCCAAGAATACGCGAGCCGCAAGCTGGCTTACCTGACGCTGGATGACCCAACGGCCATCGTCATGGGGAAAGAGCCCATTTGGGCGGATGGCAAGGTGTTGGGCTATGCCACCAGTGCCGGATATGGCTACAGCTTGGGGCGGTGCGTGGTGTATGCCTACCTGCCGTTGACCTATACGGTGCCAGGGACAACGGTTGAGGTGCGCTATTTCGACAAGTCTTACACAGCAACGGTGGTCGAAAAGCTGTTGTGATAGCTAGATGCAGTGGTTGTTGAACCACAAAGGCACAAAGACACAAAGAAGAGACTTGTAGCTTACTGTCTGAGCTGTAGGGTTTTGGTGGGCTGGAGTCACACCAACTTATGTTCCCGCGCTTGTACTGAAGGAGGTTTGCTTCAGTGATGGAGTTTTCTATTGAAATTACGCCGAAAGCGGATGTTGCGACCTTGGCCTCCTTGCCACCATCGGTGCGCGAGGTTTCCATTACCTTGCTGCCCGGTGCGGATGAGCGGGAGGCGATCGCCCAGGCTCAGCGGGTGCGGGCGGCTGGCTTCGAGCCGATTCCCCATATTCCAGCGCGGAGTATTCGAAACCCGGCTCACCTCGAATCCTTTCTTACTCAACTGCGAACCACCGCCCATATTCGCAAAGCCCTAGTCATTGGCGGTAGTCGCGACTCCATCGGTGACTATACATCTACCCTGCAACTGCTAGAAACCGGGCTGTTTGAAGGTTTGCAGGTGGGCATTGCCGGACATCCTGAAGAGATGCCTTATCTCAGCGAAGCAGAGTGCGATGAGGTGTTGCGCCAAAAAATCCAGTTTGCCGAGAAGACTGGGTTGGAGCTTTTTATCGTTACCCAATGGTCAATGGATCCTGCGGCGGTGTTGAGGTGGTGCGATCGCATTCAACCCTTCAACCCCTTACCCATCTACCTGGGCATCCCTGGCCCCGCGTCTTTGACGTCTTTGATGAAATTTGCGGCCATCTGCGGCGTTCGCGCTAGTTGGACAGGGCTGCGTCAACAATCTGGCAAACTTGGGCAGCTCTTGACGGTGCAAACGCCTGATTTTCTGATCGACGCGTTACAGCATCAAGTTGACCACTTCCATGTCTATACTTTCGGGGGTGTGAACCGCACTGCTGAGTGGTTAAACCAGGTGGCTGCGGATCCGTCTCGGTTTGTTATGAGTGCCTGAATGGGTTCGCAGCAAAATTCGAACCACAAAGGCACAAAGACACAAAGAAGAAATTCGGAGATTACTCAAAATAAAATCATCGAATCGTTGATGCGTTACGCTTCGCTAACGGCATCCTACGGCAGGTTCAACTTCTTCTAGCACTCTCCTTATCCTCAACCACTGTTTGGCTGAGTGCCCACGCCGCAGCCCATCCACCCATCTATACATCCCCTCCCCATGACCATTAGTGTCTTCGAGATTTTCAAAATTGGTATTGGCCCATCTAGTTCCCACACTGTGGGGCCGATGAAGGCGGGGTTACAGTTTGTGCAGGGGATGACGCCTGACACGCTGGCTCGGGTGCAGCGCATTCAGGTGGATTTGTATGGCTCGTTGGGGGCGACGGGGCGGGGGCATGGTACGGACAAGGCGGTGATGCTGGGTTTGGAGGGGGAAGCGCCGGATCAGATTAATCCCGACATCATTGACCTTCGGCTCGATCGCATTCGATCGCAACAACGCCTGTGTTTGTTGGGAACCCACACCATTCCTTTTGTGGAAAAAGCGGATTTGCATTTCCATTGGAAATCGCTGCCCCACCATCCCAATGGACTCTGCTTTACAGCGTTTGATGTCGATGGCCAGGTGCTGGCGGGCAAGACCTACTACTCGGTTGGGGGCGGATTCGTGGTGGATGAATCGGCGATGGGGTGCGATCGCATCCAACCCAATTACACCCCTGTGCCCTACCCATTCAAGACCGCCGCTCAATTGCTGGAGCTATGCCTCAGCCACAACCTCTCCATCTGCCAGGTGATGCTCGAAAACGAAAAAGCTCGGCGCAGCGAAGCTGATATTCGTGCCGGGTTACTGCACATTTGGGCGGTGATGCAGGGCTGCGTGAAGCGCGGTTGCCATACCGAGGGCATTCTTCCCGGTGGTTTGCAGGTGAAACGTCGCGCGGCTGACTTATACCATCGCCTCAGTAGCCAGCCCGAAGCCTCCCTATCCGATCCGCTGACGGTGATGGATTGGGTGAATCTATACGCGATGGCGGTGAATGAGGAAAATGCAGCGGGTGGGCGCGTCGTCACGGCACCCACCAATGGCGCGGCGGGCATTATTCCGGCGGTGCTCCACTACTACAAGCGCTTCTGCCACAAAACGACCGACGACTGCGTGGTGCGATTCCTGCTGACCGCTGGGGCGATCGCCCTCCTCTACAAAGAAAATGCCTCCATTTCTGGCGCGGATGTGGGTTGCCAGGGGGAAGTGGGGGTCGCTTGCTCGATGGCCGCCGGAGCGCTTGCCGCCGTGATGGGCGGTAACCCAGCGCAGGTAGAAAACGCGGCGGAAATTGGCATGGAGCATAACCTGGGGCTGACCTGCGATCCGGTGGGTGGGCTGGTGCAGGTGCCCTGCATCGAGCGCAACGCGATGGGCTCCATCAAAGCCATCAACGCTACTCGCATGGCGCTGAAGGGTGACGGTAGCCACTGCGTTCACCTCGACAAGGTGATCAAGACCATGCGCGACACCGGAGCCGATATGCACGAGAAGTATAAGGAAACCTCGCGGGGCGGCTTGGCGGTAAATGTGATTGAGTGTTAAGCGGGGGTTAGGGGT
>JADEXA010000072.1 GCA_015207365.1 Vacuolonema iberomarrocanum LEGE 07170 | reverse complement strand
ACTTTCGTAAATCGCTTGGCGAAATTGGCGCAGCGTTTCAAGATGATCTGACATGAGTGGTAGAGCGTAGAGTTTTAGATCCTCTACCACTTTCCTGCTCTTCTTTCACCCGGTTTGTCCAAAGTCCGGTTTACAACCTTCCAATACTCTTTACAGAAATTTTATTGCAAGCCTTTTGTGTATATAGATATACTGACGATGGAATTCTCAGAGAAGCGCTTTGTGACGCATCCATCTCAGTGGATACTCGCCTTTCACAATGATTCTCTGAAGCATTTGTCAGTCAACCAGCAGGTTTGCAGATACCCATTTGCCCGCTTTTTCTTCCGACACTCTTCATAACTTCTCAATACCTTTTACCAAAGGTTTACCAGAATTCACTGAGTATATTATTATACTGAATTTGAATCGTAGAGAACCACTTTTTTGTGGCCCATTCATCTCAGTGGATATACGCCCTTCATAAGGGTTTTCTAAGGCATCTATCACATGTAACGTTTCACAGCTCAGCGGTAAACCAATCGCTTTGCAAATAGTGGCAATAGACAAATTCCTATTGTTTGCAGAGCACTACGGCTGAACTGTGATTTCCAGGTTCGCATACGTTCCGTAACACTCTAAAGCCTTTAATTTTTGATCAAGGAGTACAACGTCATGGCTCAAGGTCTCACAAAGATTGTTGATATCAAGAACGTCGATCAGCAACTGGCTCGGGTTGATACTGATGCCGTTAAAAGCCTGTTTATCGGTGGTGGCAAATCAAACGCTAGAAATACCGTTGGGGAAGAATTTGCTGAGATTACTGGCGGTACACGCATTGACTTTGTTGACAAGGGTCGCAAACGCAATGAGCTACCTGATTTGCTCGAAGCAGTTCTGACTAGCTCAAGAAATGAAGCACCCGGGCTTGAGGGGGTTGAGCTGGTTTCTTTGTCAGAAGATACGTTTACGCTTGCAATCAATGGCGCCGCTGGCAGTAAGAATTTTATTGAGTTCACTGGCTCAGCCGCAGAAGCTGCAATCGACAGTGTACTCTTCACACTCGGCAACGGTAAGCCAGCCATCAACTTGAAGAACTCCGCTAGCCAAGTTGCGTTCTTCGATACGGATGCGATGAGTTCGATTTTCGTGGGTTCTAGCAATGCGGCTAGCGCCGAGGCGAAGGCCATTATCGGCGGGTCAAGTCTCAACATTGCTGAGGCGGAGGATCTGCTAACCGCTGTTGTGACGGGTAAAGCATCCAACGGCACAGCAGGGGTTGAAGGTGTAGAACTGGTTGGTCTCACCGATGAAGGCTTTACGCTTCGTATTGACGGGCAAGCTGCCACTAGAGATACGCTCATCTTTGGTGGTGAAGGTGCATTGGATGCGATCGCAGCGGCAGATGCGGCCCGTGGTGCAGATTTCAAAGACGGCCACACCGCCTTTGATATATTTGATGTTGCTGCAGAAAACAGAGAATTCGTTGGCCAGGCTTCACTCAATGCGGTTGGAGCCGAGTTAAAAGAAATTGTAGGTGGATCATCTATCAACCGAGATGAAGTCCTCGAGATTTTTGAGGCAGTGATCAGTGGCAATGGCCGTAAAGGCAATACCCATGGCCTGGATCGGGTTAAGCTGATTGGTCTTAACGACACGAGCTTCTCCATCGGTGTTCAGTCTGCAGGCGGCAATACGGACTACATCCTGTTCACCAATGTTGATACCCTTGAAGGTGCCGCTGCGTTTGGTTTTGGTGACGGCCCCGGTGCCTCTGTTTTTGGTTAATAGATCCGCCCTTAACTGATTGAGCGATCGCAAGCAATTGCTTTAGCTCTTTTGCAAAAAGCTCCTTTAGACATCAAGTCCTAAAGGAGCTTTTTTATCAAGACTTACGCATTAGCCGCCTCTATCCTCAAATTCTGGGGGATTTCGTTTTAACCCACCTGCTGTGGTTCGGAGAGCGATCGCGGCAAACCCACCCCACAGCTCATCAACTCCAACCCTTCCTCAAAGATGGTGTTGATCGGCAGCATTCGCCCGTCCGTAGTCATGAATTGGTGATCCGCCGTGGCGCGAATCGTGGAGCCATCCTCTAGCTCATACTCATACACCGTTTGCAACCCACGGGGATGCCATTGAGCGATCGCCTGGGTATACAAAAATCCCTGCTCATTGATGCTGTAGACCGAGCACTGAAGCTGCCGCTCCACAATCTCGCCAATGGGCAGCGGGCCATACTCCACCGTGAAGACCAACGTGTCGTCGCTGAGGCAATACTCCGCAAACAGCACCATCTGGTCCCACAGTTCCTCGGCCACCTTCTTTTTGATGCCCCGCTCCACCGCCCCATCCACAAAATTGGCCTGGTGCTTCTGCATCTCCGATAGCTTTTTCTTCCCCATCGCCCGCCGCAACAGGTCAGCATCCCCCAGAGAGTAGCCCGCCATGTCTTGAGCGATTTTCATGATCTGCTCTTGGTAGACCATGATGCCGTAGGTTTCCTTGAGAATCGGCTCCAGCACCTCAGCGGGATAGTCGATCTTCTCGCGGCCATGCTTGCGGTTGATGAATTTGGGAATCAGCCCCGCATCCAACGGCCCCGGTCGGTAGAGCGCTAGCACCGAGGAGATGTCTTCCAATCCCGAGGGCTTCAGGTCGCGCACAATCTGCCGCATCCCTGAGGATTCCAACTGGAAGATGCCTTCTAGCCAGCCTTTCTCCAAGAGCTTGTAGGATTCGGGGTCATCCATCGGTAACCGATCCAGGTCGATGCGGGTATCTTTGTAGCGTTCCACCAAATCGACGGTTTTCTGGATCATCGTCAGGTTCTTCAACCCGAGGAAGTCCATCTTCAGTAGCCCCATCGCCTCCACATCTTCCATGTAGTACTGGGTGATGACGGCGCCCTTATCGTTGTATTGCAGGGGAATCACTTCATCCAGCGGCGCATCGGAAATGACAACCCCAGCCGCATGAACCCCATAGGTTTTGTTGGTTCCCTCGATCCGCATGGCCATATCGATCCAGCGGCGATAAGTAACGGGCGGATCGGTGTTAGGAATCGGATCGTCAGATTCGTATTTCTCTTTGAATTCCTGCGCCGGGGTTTCGTCGGAAATCATTTTGGGCAATTTGGTCGGCTTGCCCCGCATGACGGGAATCATCTTCGCCATGCGATCGCTCTCCCCGTAGGGAATATTCAGCACCCGCGCCACATCCTTCAGCACCGCCTTGGAGGTCATGCGGTTGAAGGTGATGATCTGAGCCACATGGTCTTTGCCATACTTCTCGGTGACATAGTGGATCACCTCATCCCGCCGTTCGATGCAGAAATCGGTGTCAATATCGGGCATGGACTTCCGCGCTGGATTGAGGAAGCGCTCGAACAGCAAGCCATGATGCACCGGGTCGATGTTCGTAATCCGCATGCAGTAGGCCACCAATGACCCCGCCGCCGACCCCCGACCGGGGCCAACGGGAATGTTGTTATCGCGGGCAAACTTGATGTAGTCCCACACCACTAGGAAGTAGGTGGAGAAGCCCATCTGGTGAATAATTTTGAGTTCGTAGTCGAGGCGATCGCGATACTCCTGCGTGACCTCTTCCCATGACCCCAGCTCCAATCGCTCCAGCAACCCCTGGCGGGCAATCTCGGTCACATAGGTTTCGGGAATAAACCCCTCGGGAATAGGATAGTTGGGCAACCGGGGCGAACCGAGGATGTCGTATGTCTCGATCTTGTCGGCAACTTCGAGGGTGGTGGCGATCGCCTCCTCAATCACGTCATCGGTGAGATGATCTCGGAAGAGTAAGCGCATCTCATCCGCCGACTTGAGGTATTCCGTGCCGCTATAGCGCAGGCGCTTGTCCTCCGTAATCAGCTTCCCGGTTTGGATGCAGAGCAACGCATCATGGGCTTCCACATCAAAACAGGAAATGTAGTGGGAATCGTTGGTGCAAATGAATTTGATATCCAGTTCCCGCGCAATTTTGACGATTTCTACATTCACCAAGCGGTCTTCCTGGGAGCCGTGGTCTTGAATCTCTAGGTAGAAGTCGTCGCCAAACTCGTCTTTGTACCACTGCGCTACCTTGCGGGCAATCTCTGGCCGCCCCCGCATAATCGCCTGGGGAATCTCGCCCCCCAGACAGGCGCTCGTCACAATCAGCCCGTCTTTGTATTGCGACAGCAATTCCTTGTTGATGCAGGGACGCGAGAAGATGCCCTTCCCCTGCACCCCCTCCAAGTGGGACACGGTCGTCAACTTCACTAAATTCTTGTAGCCCTGGTCGTTCTTTGCCAGCACCACCTGGTGGTAACGGGGACGGCGCTCTTGCTTGGTGATGTCGCCGTTGATCAGGTACATCTCGTTGCCGATGATTGGCTTGACGTTGGTCTCGGTTTTGCCACACACCTTCAGCAGCTCGATCGCCCCATACATCACCCCATGATCAGTGAGGGCGATCGCAGGCATCCCCAACGCCTCTGCCTGCTTCACTAGCGCGGGCAACTGGCTAGCGCCATCGAGCAAGCTGTAGCTACTATGCGTATGCAAACCAACGAAGGACATAGACCCCACCACCCAACAGCAACGAGCATAAGCGTAACGGATTCCACTAACTATATCTAGTATTCGCTGTAGATTTACAACTTTCTTTTACGCCACATTTGGGGAAAAGGCGATCCCCACAACCCATCTCACTCACCCAATATGATGTGGCCGATAGTTTTATGGTATATGCGTACTGGTATGTTATGCCGGGTGAATGAGTGTTTTGGATATAGCCGTGGCAACTCACCCCGCACGCATCGCCCTACGTGTCATTCTCGCGAAGGCGGAAATCTATGAAGGCTGAATGCGATCGCCAACAGGTTGTTTGTGGATTCCCATTTGCATGGGAATGACGCATTCCGAATCTAAAGCATTTTTAGGGTGCTTGGCTGCGCTGTTCACCCGCCCGCGAATGAATGGCGGGCTAGTCTGGGAAGCCCACTCGAAGTGGGCTGATGCCCCTGCAAAAGCATCTCAGTCCGTTTTAACGGACTTGTTGCCGATAGCCCGCCATTCCATTCGCGGGCTTTGTAGCGCCTGAGGTGGTAACCTTTCAGCATTAGTGAATTTGCTTCACAGGTGAGTGCAGGAAGGTTCTTTGACTCTTCGATACGTGAAAACAAAATCTGGGTGTTTGGCTGCGCTGTTCATCCGCCCGCGAATGGAATGGCGGGCTAATCTAGGAAGCCCACTCGAAGTAGGCTGATGCGCCTGCGAAAGCGTCTCAGTCCGTTTGAACGGACTTTTTGCCGATAGCCCGCCATTCCATTCGCGGGCGTCATAGCGCCTGAGGCGGTAACCTTCCAGCATTAGTGAATTTGCTTCACAGGTGAGTGCAGGAAGGTTCTTTGACTCTTCGATACGTGAAAACAAAATCTGGGTGTTTTGGCTGCGCTGTTCACCCGCCCGCGAATGAATGGCGGGCTAGTCTGGGAAGCCCACTCGAAGTGGGCTGATGCCCCTGCAAAAGCGCCTCAGTCCGTTTCAACGGACTTGTTGCCGATAGCCCGCAATTCATTCGCGGGCGTTATAACGCCTGAGGCGGTAACCTTTCAGCATCAGTGAATTTGCTTCACAGGTGAGTGCGGGAAGGTTCTTTGACTCTTCGATACGCGAAAGCAAAATCTGGGTTTTTGGCGGCGCTGTTCACCCGCCCGCGAATGAATGGCGGGCTAATCTAGGAAGCCCACTCGAAGTGGGCTGATGAACCTGCGAAAGCACCTCAGTCCGTTTCAACGGACTTGTTGCCGATAGCCCGCAATTCATTCGCGGGCGTTATGGCGCCTGAGGCGAAACCTTTTGGCACCAATAAATTCACATTGGACGTAGGCCAAAAACAATCTCTTGCCATTTCTCATGAGGATGCGTTCTCTGGGCGATGGGGAGTGAGCAAATGCGCTTCGAGATCTGCCCAGGCTTGCTTCGGAATCCGGATCGCCGCCTTCTTGCAACGAAGTAAAAGCTCGGTAGCGTAGAAATAGTCCTGCAAAGCTTTGGCTTCAGCTTCAGTAAACGTAATGTCGGCTTTTTCAAGACCTAGGGTGTCTAACCACCATGCCTCCAGGCTATCAGCCCAATTCCACCATGTTTCGGATGAACTACTAACATCAGGAACTGCTTTGGCAAATTGGTCTAGCTGTTCTGAGATGTCTGAAAATTTAGGACTGTTGAAAATTTCCAAGTGATTTGGGTTTATGTCAATGGCAAGGCGAATGGCGGTTTCAATGGCTCTATCGATGGTTCTATGGCTATCAAAAGAAAATACAAAGTCAATGATGCTCTCGTTGCTACTACCGATCATACTGTCAGCAGCGAAGGTTCTGTCGTCAAGAATACAAGTAATAGTCTCGTTGCTAGTGATGAGGCTATCTCTAGCGATGGCTCTAGCCATGACAATGGCACTGTTAATGGCGCTGATATTGCTGCTAGTTATGCCAGTAGCAATATATCTAGCGCTTGAGCCGATGCTAAAAATAACTTTTTCAACGGCTATGCCGATGCCCCCGACCAAAACAAGGACGCTGTTGCTATCACTGTTGCTTTCAACAGCGGCTGCAAAAGCAGCAGCTCGCGTTGCTAGAGGCGAATATGTTTCTTTCGAACCTTCGGTACTGGCGGTTACCCAATACAGCAAATTGCATAGCTTGGTATAGCTCTCAAGATAAATTCGCGTCTGTTTCTCAAGGCGGTACAAGAAATCAATCGCTCGATTCCCACTCAATCCCGCTACGAGCAAAAACACCTCGCGCCAACGTTCATCCGTTAGGTGTTGCTTGACCAGTGCATCCTCCAATCGTTGTTCCACAATGTGGAAGGCGGTGAGATATTCTTGCAGCGTTAGGTGAGAGAAGGAGTAGATATCAGTCGCCCGTTCCACCAAAACGCCCTGCTGTTTTTCAATCGCCGTTAAAACCGCTGTCCCATCCAGATATTTAGGTGCATCCAGCGTATCCGCTAAAAATTCACCAATACGGCGGGTCAGGTCATCTTTCAAGAAAAATAACTGGTCTTGCACGAAACTGTTGTGGGCAATCTCAGCCAATAAAACTTTTTCAAGGTCGGGATGAAAGCCTTCATAAATTGGGTCTTGCTCTAATCGCTTTTGCGCTGCCCATTCTGACAGCAAAATATTGAGCGCTTTGCCGTACAAGCTGCTACGTTGGGCGGGTAGGGTTTGTTCTCGGTCATATACCAAACAAAGAAACGTCAGCAGTAGCGGCGTTTGTGCTAGCTCTTTAGTGGCTGTGTGTTCATCCTTTTGCAGTAGCTCCCAATACTTGTTTGCCGTTCCTGCTTCGAGGTCTAGCGAAGAGCGAAACCAGCGACTAACAAACTGCTCGATTTGCTCATCATCAAACTCCGCCATCGTCACATCGGTAAAGCGCCGAAAGCCAATTCCCTGGTTACTGCGATAGGCCGCGATGCGACAGGAAGCAACAAAGGCATTGTTGTCATGGGCATCCACAAAATCTTCGAGATGTTTTATTACCGCATTCAGGTTACGGGTGGGTACTTCATCCAGCCCATCCAGCAACACCAGCAGCTTGCCCTGTGCCAGTGACGCGTCTGTAAACGCCATTGCTTCTGGAAACCCACAGGTTTCAAACTCCGCTGCAATCTTTTGCTTCAAATTAATGGTGTCGTCGCGAAACTCCTTCAGCTCAATCAACACCGGAATGCAGTCGCGATGAATCTGCTTGCTGGCATCCTGTCTGGGTTTCAGCACCTCCAGCCCAATCTTTCGCAAAAACGTAGACTTGCCAATCCCTGGCCCACCCAGCACCATCAAATATTGCTCGGCATTGGCGACCTGCATTCCATCTCGGCGCTCACTGTCATCACGGCCAAAGCTGCGTCGTCCCTTTTTACGATAGGTTTCCTCTAGGTCGTCTACCCCAACAAAAAAGCGAATACTCTCGTCGTTCAACAGCTTCACCGCCGTGTAAATTTCATCCAGGGGCAGTGGCTCTTTCATTAACCCCGGCATCACCTTCACCTGACAGTGGCGCTCCTCATATCGCCGCACGTAGTTGTTCACAGCAGCAATCCGCTTTTGCTCAGCTAGCGTCCCGGTGTAAGCGTCTTTAATCTGCTGATTCACATAGCCAGTCCCTTTGATCGCTTGCTCAATAATGGTGGCTGCAACGCCCCCGATCGCACTCTCTACCAGCGCCATAGCTCCTAGTTCCCCTACACAGCAATATTTAGCCGTCAAAGCCATTCACTTTCCCAAATTATGGCGCATGGTAGGGATTAGGCACTGAGGCACCCGGTCTCTTATTGAGCTAGCGGTAATATCAAGAATGGGGCTAGGAACCGGGTGCCTGGGGCGAATGGCTGGGGCGAATGCTCAAGAGCTTTTGAAAAATTTTGGACTGAGAGGCTAGTTCCAATGCAATCAACTAGGATCAAACCAAGCGATCCATCAGAGCCAACCCACCATGATTCAGGTCACGATTAGTCCTCAATCCCTTTTAGAAACAGGCATTACCGTCGAAAAGGTTGATAATCTGCGACTGTTCAAATTTACCGATGAGTTGCAGTCCCGATTAGAAGCGCTGCTAGAAAAAAATAAGCTGGGAACCCTGACATCTGAAGAAGAAACAGAACTCACCGCCATTAATGAACTCGATCGCCTGTTTACTTACCTCAATTCCTTGCTAGTGGCACAGCAATGACCCTCAGCCCAGCAACCAAACAGCAGATCCGCCAACGAGCAAATGGGCTATGCGAATACTGCCACTCCCCAGAAAAAATCAGCACCGCTCGATTCACCATTGATCACATCCTTCCCCGTTCTCTGGGTGGCTCCGATGATCTAGATAATTTGGCATTAGCCTGTAGTCGCTGTAATCAGCGTCGCTACAACTTTATTGTGGGCATTGATCGCGAAACCCTGGCAATGCAACCCCTCTTCCATCCTCGGCAACAGCAGTGGTCAGACCATTTTATCTGGACAGCAAATGGCACCCGCATCCTCGGCACCACAGCTATCGGTCGCGCCACCTGCGATCGCCTGGATGTGAATGACGAACGCTACCAGGGAGAACGCCCTATCCAGGAAGCCCGTGCCCTGTGGGTGCAAGCGGGTTGGCATCCTCCGACAACTGACCTGCGCCAACTGGATTGAAGATTGCCCTGCCAATGCTTAAGGCACCCGGTCCCTAAGCGGAGATGGCAGCCAAATCAAGGATGGGGCTAGGGACCGGGTGCCTGGAGCAGCTGCCTGGGAGCATTAACCATGCGCTTTGAGCAATGCCGCTAACTTGCGACGCATGACGACACTCGGCTTATCGCTCATCATGTGTTGCTCGGCGCTGATGCTGAGAGATACATCGAACTCTGAGCCTTCCAGAATTTCCTTATCTTCGAGGGTGACGCGGCGATCGAAGGCGATAATGCTTTCGGCGGTGGCATCGGCTTCGGTGTCGTTGCGCAGGCAGAACTGGACGATTTGGGAGGTGCGATCGCTCATCGGAGTCGCCGCCGTGAAAATTAGATGAATCAGGCCGTGGGGATAGGTAATCTTCAGGGTTCGGGCAAAGGGCATAAACCAGGTTCCCTCGCTGATGCGCATCGTGCGTTCCTCAGTCATGCCCAGGTTGGTTTTCTGGGTGTCGATATTGAACACCGGGAGATTGTAGCGGAGGCGTAGCCCAAACTCCAGCTCTTCAAAGCTATCGGGTATCGGCGGCACCGGTTCCTGCTGAATCCCAAAGGTATTGGCATGAACAAACTGCGGATGGGCATTGTCAAAGGAATTCTCCATCAGCCGTAACCCCGCACAGTTCCAGGGTTCATAAAACTGATGGATGCGACGAAACTGCGAATCGTTGGCTTCAGGGATGTCGGGAATATCCGTCAACGGTTCTCCCAAACATACCCAGGCATAGCCATAGCGCTCGGTGCAGGCAAAGGCATCGAGCCGATAGGTTTTGGGGATGGGCTGATCCAACAACTGCGGCACATCCACACAAGCCCCCGTGCCGTCAAACGCCCAGCCATGATAGGGACACCGCAAATTTCCATCGATCACCTCGCCCATAGAAAGCTGGGCTGTCCGGTGACAACAGCGATCGCGCACCGCCCTGGGCATGCCCTCCTCATCCAGCCACAACGCAATCCGTTGCCCCAACAACTGAAACGGCTGGGGATTGTCCTGGAGATGGGCGATCGGCATCACCGGATACCAGAACCGCTGCAAAACGGAATGTTGCGTGACAAGCATAGGAAAGGCTCTCGTCAAATCTGTGGATTAGCGCAGATTGTACTGGAGGATGGGCGATCGCCACATCTCACATCGAACCTTCCCACCAGAAATATCTCTTCCAATAGCTGTTAGCCTATTCGCTGACCGCCTCAAGCTCTACCTTGTCATAGATGTCTTCGAGAGCGATCGCCCAAGGAAAGGCAGCAAATTCTAGTTGCTCGTCGGGGCGATCGTACACCCGGAACATCCAGGTCTTTTCGGATTGTTTCGTGTACTGCTCAACACGATAGATATATTGATCGACCAGCACATATTCCTGAATGGTCGGAATCGTTTGATAGGCAACAAACTTCTCAGTCTGGTCATAGCCACGGGTCGATTTGGACAGCACTTCGATAATCACTACAGGATTGGTCAAGGTATCCTGTCGCCCTTCCTGATATGCCAACTCACCCTGTACCACCATGACATCGGGATAAGTATAAATTCCCTGTGCAGGAATCCACAGCCTTTGGTCTGCAGCAAAGACTCGATAGGGTTGCCGCTTAAGGGCAAAATTCAGTGAGCCTGCTAGATTCAGCAGGATTTGATTATGGTTAGGTGTGCCCCCGGTCATTGGAATAATCTCTCCGCCAATATATTCATGCCGTTCTTCGGAGGCAATTTCGAGTTCCAGATACTCTTCGGGGGTATAAGTACGGGAGGATACCTGCGGTTGAGCAACCATGACGCAACTCCTAATCTGGCCCCTATCGATGCAGGGTACATTTGTTTTTCTACTCTACCCCTGATTCACAGGGAATAGTTGGAGAGGACAGATAATGCGATAGGCAGAGCTTCAGTTCAACAGTGGATTGATATCGATCGCAACATCAGGAAACAGCAAAGGTGTCATCGTTCCAGAGGAGATAATTTGCTCTGACTGGTAATCTCCATCCACTGGATTGCGATTGAGAATGATGTGGCGATCGCGCAGGTTGACCACCCAGTAATCTTGAATCCCTGCCTGAGCATAGGCCACACGCTTCTCATCTGTATCTTTTGCTAAGCTGCTTGTAGAGAACTCAATCACTAGAAATACATCCTCAGGGGCAGGATGCTCTTGTCGATACGACTGATCTCTGACTAGGGCAATGTCGGGTTCAGGCTCGCTGTTGCTGTCCGGAATACTAATAGGCTTACCTGCCCGCACCTGATAACGTCCATTCGCCATACTCCAAAGCTGTGGCATCAGTTGGGTCGAAACATCAGCATGTTCAGGACTTTCGGGTGCCATCTCTATAATCAACCCATTCAACAACTCCACTCGACGGTCAGCAAAAAGCCCCATCTCAATCATTTGATGGTAGTCAGCCAATGTCCAACGAGCGATGGTAACAGTCATGGCGATCGCCCCAAGCGAGTAAAGCTAGGTTTTCTCGTATTTTAGAGCTTGCAATGAATCTATGTTGTTGGAACCCTAAACCTAGTTCGGAATGAGCACATCCGGCGGTTGAAACCGCGACTAGTTGAATGAAATCCTGCTATCGCGCTCTGTCGCAGGTTCCCAAACAAAGAATTGTCAGAGTCCGCGACGGCGGACTTCGCTCTGATAGCCGCGACTTTAGTCGCCAGGCATTATTTACCTTTTGGAAAAGCCATCATTCTGCTGTTACAGATTACGAACACAGCTTGGGGAGAACGGTTGAGGGAATTCGGCTCGCGATAGAATGGCTCCACGTCGCTGCGGTCTAGAGGTTTTGAGGCGCAGCAATACTGAAAGACTTACTTTGAGATACCTTTTGGGATAGAGCATTATGGTGCAAGATTTGACACGCCCAACCGCTTCGGGGAACTTGCCAGCGGATCTAGAAGCCTTTTGGATGCCGTTTACCGCCAACCGCCAGTTCAAATCCAAGCCTCGGTTGATGGTATCGGCAAAGGACATGCATTTCACCGATGCCGATGGCCGCCAGATATTGGATGCGACGGCGGGATTGTGGTGCGTGAATGCGGGGCACTGCCGTCCCAAAATTATTGAAGCGGTGAGCCAGCAGGTGGCAACCCTAGACTTTGCTCCGACTTTCCAGTGGGGGCATCCCAAGGCGTTTGAGTTGGCCGAGCGGTTGGTGAAGTGGTTGCCCGATGGCGAATATAGCCATGTGTTCTTTGGTAACTCGGGATCCGAAGCAGTGGAGTCGGCGTTGAAGATTGCGATCGCCTACCACCGCATTCGGGGCGAGGGCACACGGCAACGGCTCATCGGTCGGGAGCGAGGCTACCACGGGGTCAACTTTGGCGGCATTTCGGTCGGTGGGATTGCCCCCGTGCGGAAGTTCTTCGGCAGTCTGCTCACCGGGGTCGATCACTTGCCCCATACCCACAACCTGGAACACCAGGCGTTTAGCAAAGGCCAACCTGACTGGGGCGCACATCTGGCCGATGACCTGGAGCGTCTTGTTGCTCTGCATGATGCTAGCAACATCGCCGCTGTCATTGTCGAGCCGATCGCCGGATCGACTGGGGTGCTAATTCCGCCCAAGGGTTATCTGCAACGGTTGCGGGAAATCTGCGACAAGTACGGCATCCTATTGATTTTCGATGAGGTGATTACCGGATTTGGGCGACTGGGTTCCGCCTTCGCCGCCGAGCATTTTGGTGTGATGCCCGACCTGATTACTGTGGCGAAAGGTATCACCAACGGCACGGTGCCGATGGGAGCTGTCTTTGTACGCAAGGGCATCTACGATGCGTTTATGCATGGCCCCGACAATGCGATCGAACTGTTCCACGGCTATACCTATTCCGGCCACCCCGTTGCCTGCGCCGCCGCCCTGGCGACCTTGGATACCTACGAAGAAGAAGGACTATTCCAGCGCACCAAGGAGCTGTCGGACTACTGGCAAGAAGCCGTGCATAGCTTGCGCGATCGCCCCCATGTCATCGATGTGCGGAATCTGGGACTGGTCGCTGGCATCGAGCTGGAATCGATTCCTGGCAAGCCCACCGCTCGTGCGTTTGAGTGCTTCCTCAAAGCCTTCGATAAAGGCATGATGATTCGAACCACCGGAGACATTATTGCTCTCTCACCACCATTAATCATCGAAAAATCGCACATCGATCAGATTGTGGAAATTCTTTCGGATGTGTTGGGCGAGATTGATTGATCGGCTTCATTCACAGTCATCGAATGTTCTACCACAGAGGCACGGAGGGCACAGAGGGGGTTATTCCCGGTCTTTGTGGTTTCTTGGCGAGTGGGATAGTACAGCAAAGGCGTTGCGGCTTTTGCGGCGAAACGAAACGGTTGGCGTCATGCCTCATCCTGTTCGGTTTTTTTGCGCGATCGCAGCAACGCCTAGCATTACAGACTCACGCCATCAAGTGGCATTAGATAAAGTCAGACGCACTGAGTTGACCAGGATTGACACCCTGTAGCAGCAAGAAAGTCTCGCCACCAAAGAGAACACGTGTGTTTCTACCCTGCCGTTGCACCCGAATTTGGTTAACCGAAAGCCCACCGCCCAGCACAATCTTGTCCTGACCAGGAGTAAAGTCGCGAACGCGGTCGAAGGCTCTTGCTTCCAAAATTGTGATGATACGGTCGGCACCAGGACCTGCAATCAACAAGTCATTGCCCAATCCACCATTGAGCGTGTCATTGCCAGGACCACCTTTTAGCACATCTCGGCCTGCCCCCCCGCGCAGGTTGTCGTTGCCCGCTTGTCCATTGAGGCGATCGTTCCCATCGCCACCAAACACGCGGTCGTTATCGCCACCAGCATTGAGGATATCGTTGCCCTGATTGCCGCGCAGGACATCTCGCCCGCCTGCACCGAGGAGGCGATCGTTGTCGTTCCCGCCAACCATCACATCATTCCCCGCACCACCCAGGAGGGTGTCAAAACCGGTTCCACCAACCAGGCGATCGTTGCCACCGCCACCAACCAGGCGATCGTTGCCATCGCCACCGAGGAGGCGATCGTTGCCACCCAAGCCGAACAAAACATCATTACCGCCCAATCCACGAATAATGTCGCGCCCTGGTGTTCCCCGCAATACATTATCGCCATCCAAGTTAGGAGTACTAGAGAGAGCTAGCTCGTATTGGGTGGATCTATTATTAAAAAACGTATCTACCACTACAAAGTAAGTCCCAGCGGATAAAGCTTCAGAGAAGCTATCTCCACTAGCACCAGCCGTTTCGCTCTCAAGTGTCTCTCCTCTATCGATTACTCCATTATTATTTTGGTCAGCAACGAGAGAAACTGAAATGGTTTCAGATAAGCCTCTCAGAGTAAAGCCAACATCACTATCCTCAGTTAATGTGAATCTATAGATATCAGAGCTATCTAAAACTCCCACATAATCTCTCAACGTACGCGTTCCAGATGTCGATATTGCCCCCAGATTCAGTGCATTTCTTAGGATATTACCCGGATCAGGATCAACATTCCCTGGTCTCACAACTGCATTGAGGTCTAACTCATAGAGAGTAGATCTATTATTAAAAAACGTATCTACCACTACAAAGTAAGTCCCAGCAGGTAATGCTTCAGAGAAGCTGCCTCCACTAGCACCAGCCGTTTCGCTCTCAAGTGTCTCTCCTCTATCGATTACTCCATTATTATTTTGGTCAGCAACGAGAGCAACCTCAATCGTTTCGGATAAGCCTCTCAGAGTAAAGCCAACATCACTATTCTCAGTTAATGTGAATCTATAGATATCAGAGCCATCTAAAACTCCCACATAATCTCTCAACGTGCGCGTTCCAGATGTCGATATTGCCCCCAAATTCAGTGCATTTCTTAGGATATTACCCGGATCAGGATTAACATTTCCAGGCCTGGAAACCGCATTGAGATTCAGCTCATATTGAGTAGATCTATTATTAAAAAACGTATCTACCACTACAAAGTAAGTCCCAGCAGGTAATGCTTCAGAAAAGCTATCTCCGTTGGAACCAGCCGTTTCCCTATCAAGTTGTTCTCCATTATCAATCACTCCGTTACTATTTCGATCAGCAACAAGAGCAACCTCAATCGTTTCAGATAAGCCTCTCAGAGTAAAGCCAACATTAGCATTCTCGGCCAACGTAAATCTGAATATATCAATTGGATCCGTGGTTCCAACAAAATCAGAAATAGCACGGTTACCGGAAAGAATCCCAAGATTATCTGCTGTAGGCAAAGTATCATTACTCATTAAAAGATGTACTCCTCGTTTAGTTTGCGGGGAAAGAATAGAATATATCGGCAGAAAGTTCAAGCCATGCCTAAGTGACAAAGATCACATTCTTACTGGATGGCTTAAGCTGTTTCTGTCGATTCGCTACTGCACTGAAATACTAAGGTATTGGGATGCCTGTGCAGAATATATTTCCGGAAATTCATAAAAACACAACAATAGTTTTATGTAATTTTTCTTGCCTTAGTTATCAGTAGACTTAAGGCTATGGAAAACCGTTAAATGCTCTATGGAGGGATTGACCGACACGATATGATTTAGATGATTGGGCAGTGATATGCCGCTAAATCCGGATTTTGCTGTGAAGCGATCGCTCGATTATTGCAGCAGTTTCTGCGGATAGTTTCCAGTTTTTTGCAGAGAGACTTTCTGGAAAAACCTGGAGAAACTATTCGTACTCGGACATCCAAGTTCGTGTTCCGGTCGTATGGCAACAAGAATCTGATGAGTTAGGTTACCCTTCGAGCTGATGGTACAAGTCGTACAGCCAGAATTGAGACGGGTGCGATCGCGCATCTGGGCAGAGTGGATGGAGCGATCGCGCCCCTACTTGCTATTGCTGCCTGCGCTGAGCATCATTGGTGTTTTGTTTGGTGGAGGCTTGCTGCTGGCGTTGTTCCAGAGCCTTGGCTTCTTCACCTTGCTGGGGCCGGGGGAGCTGAGTCTGGAAGCTTATCGGGCAGCTTACTCCAACTCAGAATTTTGGACGTCACTGCTGCAAAGCTTTTATATTGCCATTGTGGCAACTGCCCTCTCGACGGTGTTGAGTGTGGGGCTAGCAATGTTGTTGCGATCGGCGAATCGCTGGGCAACGTTGGCTTGCCAAATCACCCTGCCAATTCCGCATTTGGTTGGCATTGCGGGAATTTTGATGCTGCTCGCTCCTAGCGGGTTAATTGCGCGGGTATTTCTGGCGCTGGGCTGGATTCAGACAGATCAAGACTTCCCGTTGTTAGTAAACGATGGAGCCAGTATCGGCCTGCTGATCCATTTTCTATGGAAAGAGATTCCGTTTATCACGCTGATTTTGCTGGCCGTGTTGCGGGGGCTCAATCCGGCGTACGAGCAACAGGCGCGGGCATTGGGCGCAAGCCCCTGGCAATGTTTTTGGAACGTCACCCTGCCTCTGCTCAAACCGGGCATACTCTCCGCCAGCCTGATTGTGTTTGGCTTTATCTTCTCCTCCTTCGAAGTTCCATTTCTGCTTGGAGCCATCCAATCACGCACCCTACCCGTATATGTTTACAGAGCCTTCACCGACACCGACTTAACCCGTCGGCCAGAAGCGATCGCCCTTGGACTTACCCTATCGGCCATCTCCATCGCCGTTATTGCTATTTACCTATGGATTACAGCCAACGCTCGCTCCCAAGTCAGTGGAAAGCGTAATTCGTAAAAGTGGAACGCAGATGAACACGGATAAACGCAGATAACGCGGATAGGGCGAATAACCCCCGCCTCTGTGCCTCTGTGGTTCAATTGCTTCAGTAACGAACCCTTTATTCCTTTGATGCACTCCTCCCAAATGCCCCGCAACGCCCTTATTCTGCTCATTATTCTTGTGCTGTTTCTGCCTTTTCTGCCCCTGCTGGTCTGGTCGGTGGCGCAAGGGTGGTTCTTTCCGCAGCTCATCCCGCAGCAATGGACCCTCGAACATTGGCAACAGTTGCTGTCAGCCAGTTCGCGGATTGGGGAAGGGGTGATGCAAAGTTTGGCGATCGCCCTCACTACAACAGTTCTCTCGCTGTTAGTGGGCATTCCTGCCGGACGCGCCATGGGATTAATGGAGTTTCCGGGTAAGCCCGTCCTCAAATTGTTTTTGCTTACTCCAATTATTGTGTCGCCTCTAGCAACCCTGATGGGCATTCAGTTTGTGTTGATTCGGCTAGGTTTGAGTGGAACCCTGTTGGGAGTCGTTCTGGTGCATTTAATGCCGACTATCCCCTACATGACCCTGGTGCTAGCGAGTGTATTTGCCAACTTTGATGTGGGCTATGAGATTCAGGCGCGATCGCTTGGAGCTTCCCCCATCAAGGTTTTCTCGCAAGTCACGTTACCGTTGATTGCGCCAGGAGTCGCGGTGGGGGCATTGTTCGCCTTTCTCATTTCCTGGAACGAGTTTTTGCTCACCTTCTTTGTGGGAGGCGGCAGCGTGTTTACCTTACCGATGATTCTGTTCACCTTGCTCCAGGGCGGGAACAATGGCTTGATTGCTGCTGTTGCCATCACATCGATTGTACCGGGATTGATTTTCCTGTTCGTTGCCAGCAAAGCGTTGCAAAATGAAGCCGCACTGGGCGGATTGGGGAGTGTGTAGCTATGGGTCAGTTAGTGTTAGAACGACTCACCAAACGATTCTCGGACATTCCAGCGGTGCTGGATTTATGGCTTGAGATCGAGGCAGGCGAAATCCTGTCGCTGCTAGGCCCTTCCGGTTGTGGCAAGTCGACCACGCTGCAAATGATTGCGGGGGTACTGCGCCCCGATACCGGAGCGGTGCAGTTGGATGGAGCGATGCTCAACGATGTTCCCCCCGAAAAGCGCGACATTGCCCTGGTGTTGCAGCGGGGTCTGCTGTTTCCTCATCTAACTGTGGGTGAAAATGTAGCGTTTGGCCTGAAGATGCGAGGGGTGAACCGAGCAGACCGAGACGCACAAGCAAACGCTATGTTGCGACAGGTACAACTGGCAGGCTTTGGCGATCGCAAACCCTCCGAGCTTTCGGGTGGGCAAGCCCAACGGGTGGCCGTGGCGCGATCGCTCGTCATCCAACCCAAGCTGCTGCTACTAGATGAACCCCTCTCCGCCCTAGATGCCAACCTGCGGGAAGAGATGCAAGATCTGATTTTGCACCTGCAAGCACAAACCGGCGTCACCATGATGGTAGTGACTCACGACCAGGCCGAAGCCGTCGTCATGTCCGATCGCATTGCCCTGATGTTTGACGGCCAACTGCGCCAAGTCGCGACGCCAGAGCATCTCTATCGCTACCCCTGCGATGAAGCCACCGCTCGGTTTATGGGCGGCGTTAACTTCTTTCCGGGGCATGCACAGGGACATCGCTGGACCCTGGCGACTGGAGAAACCTTGATGAGCGATGTCGCTCAGAATGGTGCGGTGCAAGTCACGATTCGTCCCGAGCAGATGCGGGTGCTTGACCATCCCACGGCTGGGGTCAACACCTTTGCCGCCAAAGTCATGAGCCAGCGCTTCACTGGCACCCAGCGCCGCCTCACTCTTTCCCTTCACTCCGAACTCGTCCTGCAAGCTTGGGTTAACCCGACTCAAGAATGGGCGATCGCCCAGGATGTCTACGTTCAGTTGCCACCCGATGCCCTTTGGTGTTTCCCCTCAGACTCTAACCCAGCCGCAGATTTGTCCCTAAGCATCACATGACTTTGGACTTCGTCGTGCGTTCAGTTAAACGATTTTGGATTGTAGATTCTGAATCACACCGTTGGTTTTGTCCGTCTTTCAATTGCTAAGCATTACAAGAGAGAAACTATGTCCCACCGTTTTCACTTTCCTCGCCGCCGCTTCCTCTGGATTTCTGCCGGAGCCTGTATCGCGACCCTGACGAGTAATTGCGCTAGCAACGGCGGCAACGCTGACAATGCATCAACTCCCGCGTCGGACTTCGATCCAAAAACTGCAAGCTGGGACGAGGTTGTAGAAGCGGCACGGGGCACAACCGTTAACTGGGCCATGTGGAGTGGCAGCGATAACATCAACCAATACGCCGATGCCTGGGTGGGTGCGAAGTTGCAAGAAGAATACGGCATCACGCTTAACCGTGTGCCTCTGAACGACACCGTGGAAGCCGTCAACAAAGTCGTTAGCGAAGTGCAAGCGGGTCTCACCAGTGGCGGTGATATTGACCTGATTTGGATCAACGGCGAAAACTTTCGCACCATGAAGCAGGGGGATTTGCTCTACGGCCCCTTTACCGATGTGCTACCTGCGATGGAGTACTACGACCTGAACAACCCAGCAGTGCTCAACGACTTTGGCTTGCCCATCGATGGCTTTGAAGCGCCCTACACCGGGTCTTACTACGTCATGGCGATGGATAGCGATCGCGTCTCCAACCCACCGCAAGACTTCGAGGAGCTGATTGCCTGGGCGGAAGCCAATCCGGGTCGCTTTGCCTATGTGGCTCCCCCCGCCTTCGATGGCAGTCGATTCCTGCTCACAACCCTCTACGGCGTCACAGGGGGCTACGAGCAGTATGCTGGCCCCGAGTTCAAAGAGACCTTATGGAATGAGCGATCGCCCCTCGTTACCGAATACCTCCGGCGGCTAGAACCCCACCTATGGCGTGGTGGCGAAACCTATCCTCCCACCCAAACTCGCCTCAAAGAGTTGTTTGCGAATGGGGAAATCTGGATGATGCCGGCCTTTATCTCTGGCATTGCCGAAGGACTGGCAACCGGACAACTGCCCGCCAGTACCCAAGCCTTCACGCTTCCGGGTATCTCCCTCAACGATCCCTCTTTCACAGCAATTCCTGTCAACGCCAACAATCCCGCTGGAGCGATGATTCTCGCCAACATCCTCTCCAGCCCAGATGGGCAATTGGAGAAATTCAAACCCGATGTCTGGGGTGACCCACCGTTACTCGACGTGCAAAAAGTCGCGCCCGAACTCCAGGAAGAATTTGCAGCCGTTGAATCCGACTATGGCATTCCGCTCAAAGACCTTACCCAAAACACGGTTCCCGTCGTCAACGCCGAGTACACCACTCGATTGGAAGCGTTGTGGGAAGCTGAAATCGCTTAGCCTGATATCAAAGAAGGGAACGCAGATGAACGCGGATAAACGCAGATAACAGCTCAATCATTTTTCCTCTGTGCCCTCTGTGTCTCTGTGGTTCCTCTCTAAATTTAGAAACTCCTAATTCACATTCAGAGCATCCTAAACCATGTCAGAAACCATCTCAGAAAACAAGACCTTTAAAGAACGCAAATCCCGCGACAAAGGCGTCATTCAAGACCACCGCCTAATGGAGCTACACCTTTACCCTGGCAACAAATGTAATCGCGATTGCTCCTTCTGCACCGTGTTTGGTAGCCCCAAAGGTTGGTCGGTGGAATACCGCGAAGAACACCTCGACGCAGCTCTACGCACAGTGATGCTAGACAACGTTGGGACGCTCAAGTTCTATGGCGGCGAGCCAACGTTGAACCACGAGAATGTCATTTGGGCGATCGCCTACCTCCGCCAACATGACTTCCAGGGAGCGATCGTTATCTATTCCAATGGCATCCAGGCAGAGCGGTTGCTTGCCATTCTGGAGTCTGACCCTCTGAGCAAAACGACCACTTCGCTCAACTACTCTATCGCCACAGGAGATGGTGCGCCCCAAATGCCCCGCAAGTCCCTGGAACGCCTAGAGCAATATGAACAGGATCATCCCGGAGCGATCGCCATCGGCCATCCAGACGTAGTGGATTCTGGCCGTGGTGTTGATCCCTTCACCGGTGAGGAGGAGCGCTCCCAGGAAAGTAGCCGCTGTCCCCATTGCTATCCGGTGCTAACCACTGAAGGTAAATTTCATGCTTGCCCCTTTGCCATCGAAAACCAGTCGCCTCACTTCCAACTAGGCACCGTGGACGATGATCCAAAGACAGTCACTGAGAACTTCAACGCCTTTTTCCACTGGCTTGACACGGTTCACCAACCCTATGCTGAAGCTAACCAGCTCGCCGCCTGCACAGTTTGTTGGAAACACTTGGATGAGCTACCCACCCCGAAGTTCAACACCACTTCGGCCACGGCTCAGTCCGCCCACTGAGCAACAATGGCTTTACACCTTTAGCCTCCCTGTCTGCGAGGTCTGTAAATCACATGAAAGATCTGTAGGGTGGGCAGTGCCCACCCTACCGCTGAGAAAACAGCAGTGGCGTTTCGACCACGTGAAAGTAGATCAGCGCCACGACGAGAAGGGTGTAAGCGGTGGAGGTGCCAAAGCCAATGAGCAAATCTCGACGGAGATTGGGCGATCGCTGATCAAGCAGCAAATCGGTGGCAGCAAACTGCATCATCACAATGCCGAGCACATTCGAGAGCCAGTAGCCAACAACCGTTGCTGGCAAAAACCACTCGGGCACAAACCACCGCACCACATAGCCAAACCCATAGGCGATCGGCAAGTTAAAAAACAAATCATTCCACCAAGATAGGGGCGACAGCATATAGCCAATGCCCATCAATGCACCATCTTTTCCCCACCGCAAATACCGTTGCAGGCGATTAGGCTGAGTTGCTGTAGACGTTTCGTTCTGCATCAATTTATCGATCGGTCGAACCATAATCAGTTTGAACACCCACATAGTCTGCACATCTGCAAACACTTACCTGGGGTAGTTACTCAGTTACCCCAAATCCTGAAAGCTAGAAGCTAATGCTAGAATTTTCACACATGTTTACAGTCAATGCGACGGAATGCAATGGAAGTAACCCATTTGTCGAGTGAAGGACAGGTCACAATTCCGAAAGCTCTCCGGGATGCTCATCGCTGGCTGGCTGGGCAGGAACTCATCGTTGTGGATATGGGAGATGGGATTCTGCTCAAGCCAAAGAAATCATTTCCAGAGACAACCCTGGAACAGGTCGCAGGTTGCTTAAGGTATCGAGGAGCTCCCAAAAGCCTGGAAGACATGGAAAGTGCAATTCGCCAAGGTATAGAGGAGCATTGGGGTGATTGCAGTTGATACAAACGTTGTTGTTCGCCTTCTAACGCAAGATGACGAGCAGCAATATGCCAAAAGCCTCAAGCTCTTTCAAGAGCAGGAGATTTTTATTGCAGATACCGTAATTCTAGAAACGGAGTGGGTGTTGCGCTTTGCTTATGCCTTCAAGCCAGATGAAGTTCGTATTCGTAGTGCCTTCAGGCATCTGTTTGGCTTGCCAAATGTTCAGACTGCAAATGGCAGTTTAATGGCACAGATTTTGCAGTGGCATGAGGTCGGCTTAGATTTTGCAGATGCGTTTCATCTAGCCCAAAGCCAGAGATGTTCAGTGTTTTACACATTTGACAAGGCATTTGGGAATAAAGCCAGAGGATTAACTCCATGCGAAATCTCACAGCCTTAGCGTCTCAACTGTTCAGTTAGTAGGAATCTTGGGCATTGCTGATTGAGGGGATGATTTTTTCTGAGAAAGGGCGCACCGCGCCCTTTCTCAGAAAAAATCATCCTTGGATTCTGCAACCCCTAATCTTGCAAATTTGCTTCAGGCTTCTCCACCCGGTTTACCGCTACCCATCAGGTAGAGAAGCGCCATCCGTACTGCAACGCCGCTGGTTACCTGTTGGGAAATTAGGCTGAAGTTGGGATCATCCATTAACTCGGAGCTGATTTCGACCCCGCGATTGACTGGGCCAGGATGGAGTACTTTCACATCGGGTTTGCAAAGCTTGAGGCGATCGCCCGTAATCCCAAACTGCTGATGATATTCGCGCAAACTAGGCAGCAGGTGCTGGGTCATCCGTTCCTGTTGCAACCGCAGCGTCATCACAAAATCGGCATCTCGCAGGGCGGGCTCCAACTGCCAGTGCATCATTAACTTGCGGGGCACATCCGGCTGGGTCTTTTCCGCCTCGGCGACAAAATCGGCAAACCACCGGGGCAATAGCGTCGGTGGGCCTGCCAGATGAACCTCTGCGCCGCTGGCCGTCAAGCTCCAGATATTCGATCGCGCCACCCGCGAATGCAGAATATCCCCAACGATCGCCACCTTTTTCCCTTTTAGCAGTGAGAGTTGGGGTACTTTGGGATCCAGCAGATTGCAGATGGTCAGCAGGTCGAGCAAGGCTTGAGAGGGATGCTCATGCTGCCCATCCCCTGCATTCAGCACCCCAACATTCGTTTGCAGCCGATCCATCTCCTGGGCGATCGCTTGGGGTACGCCCGCTTCCCGATGGCGAATCACCATCAAATCTGTCCCCAAAGCCAAATAGGTTTTGGCGGTATCAAGAATCGTTTCCCCCTTCGTCATCGACGATGTGCCAGGGGCAAAATTGAGCGTATCGGCAGACAGACGCTTGGCCGCTAGCTCAAAGCTGCTGCGCGTCCGGGTCGAGGGCTCAAAAAATAAATTGGTTATAACCTGCCCCTGCAATGCAGGCACCTTCTTTGTGCGGCGCGACAGCACTTCCTGAAAGCTAGCCGCCGTTTGCAGCACCGTCTCATATTCGGCGGGGCTAAAATCTTCTAACGACAGGACATGTCGCCGATTCCAGGTTGTTGTCACCATACCAGTGGGATAAAACGAATGGCTTGCAGGTTGGGCGAATGGCTGGGCGAAGAGAGCATGAAAAAGACTGGGTTGCTGATTAGAAGTCACGTGTAACGCATGGGGTCAACGGTAAGATGGCGATCGCTTTAACCTATCACCACTTATAAATCCGGATCAGACAACACCCCATCCGAACAAACTGGAGAAATACGGTAAACTGCGAAACAGTTCAGCACGCCCCACTTGCGGATCGCCGCATTTATTCCCTGTCATTGTTCGCCTTTCAAATTGACCAACCATCTATCATCGCACGTTGAGAACAAACGCAAAGAAAGATGCAACGAAACCACTATAAGACGGTTTTTACGCTCCTGGTGACGGTTGGCTTGCTCGTCGGGATTGGAGCCTGCCGCACTGAGCCCACCGCCACCACCGATCCATCCAACGATCTGGCGCTGCCGCCTGCGGGCGAGACTCCAGAAGAACCCACAGCCGAGGAGGTTCCCGTCCCTGGCCCTGAAGGGGAAGATTCTGCTGCTGCCCCTGCCGATTCTGGCAATTTGGTTACGGTAACTATCTACAAAGCCGATGACCAGTGCGTTAACTTTCTGCCAGAGGATGTGCAGGTAGAAGGCGATCGCCCTATGATGGCCGCTATCGGCAAAGTGTTGGAAGATCAGGGCAGTGGCGACTTCGACTTATCTGGCTATCGAGTCACGGTGGATGAAGCGACTGGGGTCGCGACAGTAGATTTGCGCATGAACCCTGGCTCAGCCCGCAACCTTGTCTCTTTATCTGCCTGCGAGCAATTTGGCCTCTTCGGTAGCTTGCGCGAAACGCTCGTGCAAAACCCTGAGTGGAATATCCAGGACGTGCGCTTCACAGAAGCCGGAGAAGACATTGTGATCTAAATAAAGGGGATCTAAAGCTTGTGGGATCACTCCAAGCTCTGCCTGTTGTCGGTTCAGTCTATTCCGTCATCGAGGAGAACGATCGCCCATGGGTGCCATTCATGCGCTGTGGGCTTGCATGTCCATTAGTCGAAGCATGGGCATGACCATTACCATTGCGGGCGATCGCTGGAACCGCCTTTGCAGTGAGAAGATCCACATTGAAGCGATAGCCGACATTCCGCACCGTCTGAATGAGATTCGGCTGGCGGGGATCAACCTCGATTTTCTTGCGCAGAGAAAGGATATGTGTGTCAACCGTGCGGTGGTTATCGATTTCATCGGGCCACGCCTTTTGCAGCAATTCAGACCGACTGAGGGGTGCACCCGACGCCTGAGCCAGCACATAAATCAAGCTAAATTCCTGAGGTGTGAGATCGATAAACTGCTCTCGCAAGCGGACGCGTCGCTGAATCAGATCAATCTTCAAGTCGCCATAATCCAGAGAAACAGGAGCCGCCATGGTGCGAATGCGGCGGGTCAACGCCTCCACCCGTGCGAGAAACTCTTGCATCCCAAACGGCTTACTGAGGTAGTCATCGGCTCCAGCCCGCAAACCCGTCACAATATCCGCTTCGGTATTACGAGCCGACAGAATGAGTATCAGGGGTTGCCCTTGGTGTTGCAACCAGCGGCACAGCTCTAGCCCATCTCCATCGGGTAAGTCAGAATCGAGTACGACCAGATTGGGCTGACGCACCTGAAACATCTCCCGCGCCTGCTGCAGATTGGCAGCCTGATGAACAGCATGCCCAACTTGCTGCAAATGCCAACCCAGTAGCGATCGCAGATGAGGATTTCCTTCAACAATTTGAATAGCAACAGCCACGATATCCGACTTCCTGAACGGAATTTGTAAGGCTAAGTTAACAGAGCAGTTGTCAAGGTTTTGTAACTAGCGTTACCCCCAACCTCCTTGGTTCTGGGATCATTGACAGAAATCAAAGGATTTCTCTCTTTTTTTCGTGCAAGTAGCCTTTATGTAGAGGTTAAGATGAAGGTATAAAGGCGATCTCCGTACAACGCTTGTCCAAGATGTTTGTCGAAGCTCGTGCGTAAAACTAGATAGCAAAACTGTTGGCAACCTTACAGGAATGATGACTGTCATCCTCTGTGTAGAGGCCTATCAGGGATAAAGAAAGCCATGTTACAAGACGCCCAAACAATTCGTTACTACCAACGCATCACCGACGCGCTGCAAGAGCAGTGGAATCGGGGATATCGCTACGATGATCTGCGATTGTACCTGGATGGCTATCTGGCCGCTCTCCATCATGCAAACGCGATCGAACCCTACCTGATCCATCGACTCGAAGAAGAAACCCTACGCTATCTCTACGACCCCTCTACGTTTGAAACCGCTATGCCTCAAACTCAAACCGAGCGCGATTACTACTAAAAGCCACCCATCCTAATAGTAAGCATCTACTGATCTAGCCGCGATCGCTTAAGTGAACTCCGACGCAGCATGTCGTGGCCACCTCCCAGATGTCAGTCTTCAACCGCTTGTAACGCTGATGACGGTCTCTGAGGGTGAACAACCTATCAATAATATTCGACATGTTGAACCCGCCTAGGCGGGTTTTTGCTTTCTGTCGCTGCTTGCAGCGTTCCAATTTGGGCGATCGCCATCAACCTGGCTCCAACTTCAGCAAACTCTCTGCCAGAGAAGCATAGTTTTCCTTAGAAATTAGGACTTACGCATTTTGTTGATAGTGTGGCCGCGGCGCGGCCACACTATCAACGAATTCAACCAGGACGACGCAAGTTTTGCGTAAGTCCTAGAAATTTTGGACAGGTTTAACAGATTCAAGCACTCTGCCAACAACTTTGTGCCGTTGTAATACTGTCGCAGTATTTTTCGCTCATCTTCAGAAAAATTCCAATCACAACGCAGTTGGAAGTGATGGTTCATCACTTCCCGCGCTCGCCTTTGCCACATATTGTGGTTGGCACTCCACCACTCTGACCGCCCTGGATAAGTGAGTCATATCAAATCTGGTCATAAAACCCAACTATCGTTTGTGTCCGCTGCTTTGCAGCGGACACAAACGATAGTTGGGTTTTATGACCATTTAACTAGATGGTATCTCATGTATGATTTGGCACCTTTTCAACAAAATTGCTTAACGGAATGACACATCTACCCGTTGTAGAAAGAGTTGTGACTTAAGGTGGTGTCAGATCCCACTTGCTCCCACAACTTTGCTATGGAAGTTCCTGAATCGTCTCATCCCGCTGACCCATCTGCGGATACCGATCGCGTTGCAATGGCGATCGCGCTTTCCCAGAATCACACGTTGGATTCGTCCCCTCAGTCCCCAACTTTTGCGGCAGAGCAGCTCGACTCTGCCGCACAGATTGGCATTGATCGGCGCTGTTGGAATACGCATCACACCTGTTTTGCTGCAATCACGCCTGTCAGCTTTGTCCCAGAGTATGGCAATCCCTGTTTCCATCGATGGTTTCATATCGACAGCGATCGCCCCACAACTTGGCTCACCCCCTGGTCAGAGGCCAGCCATGAACAGATCTATCGGCAGCAGCAGCAACATTTGTTGTACCGCGTATTTCAAACGCGCTGGCGTACCTTGGCGGCTCCCTCTACCCTCAATAATTCGGTTGTACTGAGGACCGAGCTATCAACCGACAAACCCTTTCGAGCCATTGAGTGTTGGTTGAACTCTGAACAGTTGGCGATCGCCGAAACCCTCTCTGCAGCTCAGTCACCTTCCCAGTCTTGGCTAGAGTTGTCGCCCGACATCGTTGCGGCCAAGCTGAACGATCCAAAGGCCATCGCAGAACTCTACGGGCAGGTGAACTGGGAGCGCTATATCGTCAACGGAAGCTTGTGGCTAGGAGGCGTAGAGGTCACGCAACGCGAACAAGTTCTGGCACTCAACGACGGCTTGCTCAACCCTCAAATGCTGGCGCGCCCAACCGGGCATGCCTACTTCCAGCAGCACTTGCAAGCGGTAGCCAATGCGCAACAACTGCTGTTGTGTGGCGTCTTTCAGGATTACCTGCGACCCCTCAAGTCCTTGCACAATACCCTCAGTACACTCGACCCTATTCCACTGGAGCAACTCACAGATACCGCTATCAGTCGAGCGATCGCAACCTATGACATACAATCGCTCCCCGACCTAGAGGCTGAGTCAGACTCTCCTTTTTGCCAACATCTGCGAGCGAGTGGCGGGCGATCGCTCTTGGTCGTGCCTCTGACCCACCACACCCATGAGGCCAACGGTCGGCAGGCGATCGCCGGACTAGCCGTGCTCATTAGCAGGGAACCCAACGCTTTCCACAGTTACCACCACACCCAGGTAACTCACCTTATACCTGCCCTCAAAACAGCCCTCAATCTGGCGTTGCAGGCGATGCAACAACAACGGCTCATCCGCAATATCCATCCTTCCGTAGAATGCCACTTCCACCGGGAAGCCGAGCGACGGGGTTGGGGGCTACCGCCCGAACCCATCATCCTCAAAAGCCTCTATCCGCTTTACGGTATTTCCGACATTCGCGGCTCATCCACAGAGCGCAACACGGCCATTCAAATGGATCTGTTGGAACAGTTTCAACTAGCCCGCAACGTTGTTCAAGCCGCCTATGACACCCAACCCAACGCCTTCTGCCAACAGCTTCAGGAAGAACTGGATCAACAGCTCCAGACCCTGCAACAAGGCGTTACGGTAGACACGGAGTTCGCCGCGCTGGACTACTTAAAGAAGCATGTCGAGCTTTACTTCGATCACTTCAAGCAACTGGGAGATGCGACCCAACAGGCCGTTGATGCCTATTTCCAACTGTGCGAAGAAGGCACCATTTATCGCGCCAGAGCCACCTATGACGAGGTATTGAACCAGATCAACCATCACTTGCGGCAAATGTGGGAGCATTGCCAAATCGAAATGCAACGGATTACGCCCCACTACTGCGACCTGGAAGCCACAGATGGTATCGACCACATGATCTACGCAGGCGAGGCGATCGATCCACAGTTCACGCTGTTTCATCTCCGCAGCCTGCGCTACGAACAGCTACGCACCATGTGTCGCTGCGCCCGCAGTATGCTCGCCTTGAAGCAAACCCTGGATATTCCGCTAGATGTTGCTCACTTGGTTCTGGTTCAAGCGACGCAAATCGACATTTTCCACGACGAAAAGACCGAGCGCTTGTTTGATGTCAGAGGCACAAAAGATACCCGCTACGAAATCGTCAAAAAGCGCATCGACAAAGCGGTAGACCAGCGATCGCGCCAACGCATCACACAACCTGGAATGCTGACAATTGTGTATTCCCTGGACTCCGAGTGGGATGAATACGAGCAGTATCTCCGCTACCTACAACGGGAAGGATGGGTCGAAGGCAGCGTCGACAGCGGCAATGTGGAACCTCTTCAAGGGGTAACAGGTTTACGGTTTGCCCGGGTGCGGGTATGCCCGCAGTCCGCCTGAGTCATATCAAATCCGTTTAAATAGCCATAGAACCCAAATATCGTTTGTACCCGCTGCAAAGCAGCGGGTACAAACGATATTTGGGTTCTTCAACCGGATTTGATATGCCTATCAAGAGTCATTATCAAGGAGAGCGATCGCCTGCACCGGAAGCTCTGTTGACGAGTGACGAGCTTCACACCCACCACCCCTACGCTGAATATCACTTTTTATTCGCCCATGCGTGTGCTCCTTTACGGATCTCAAGAAAAGCGCATAGCGCTTTATGTAGAGGTTAATGTATGACGCGATCGCTCATATCGCCTACAAAAAATTGGGGTCACCCATTAAGGTGCCGCTCCATCAAATAGCGCGTAAACGTAGCGCCCTTACGCTCAATAACTTCTGTGTCGTAAAGTTGAAACCCAAATTTCTTGAATAAGCCGATGCTAAACTCGCTAGCTTCGCTATAGAGCCGAGAAATGTTGTGGGTTATCGCATGGTCTAGAATCACTTGCATAAGAGTAGAGCCAATTCCCCGATGCAGGCGATCGCTTCTTACATACACCGAGATCACATGCCCATCTGAGGCAATGCCAGCAAAGCCAATAATTCCTGTTTCATCCTCCACCACATAGGTCGTTGGCCCCAGGATAAACGCACGAAAAAACACTTTATCAGTCGCAGACGATGCCCATGCCTGGGTTTGAGTCAGGCTGTAGCATTGGGGTGCATGGGTCAAAACAGTTCGACGAAAAAGCTCTGAAAGCTCAGCTAAATCTGTCTCTTGAGCGATACGAATCGGCATATCATGGCCTCCGACAGAACGATAGCGCTACGCGTTTCGGGGAAAATCAATTATTGTTTTGAAAGCCCTGCGCTGCAGGGCTTTCAAAACAATAATCTATCCTAATCTAAAGGCATAAGGCTCTACCACCCGACTTGAACTATCGGCTTTATGACTATCTCTTGCCCCTCTATAGGCCGATAGTTTGCGCCTCCTAGCATCCTACATCGTTGCTTGTTCACAGCCATCTACTCCATGACAAAACAAGCTCACTCTCTTGTTCTGAGCCTCATATAGCGATCTCCTAAGTACAGGACAAAACAATAAACCTCTGCTAAAACTCTTAATTTTGGGTAACGTGGGCGCTGCCCAGTATTTGTTTAGCGGGAATCGTCTGGGGAGAGAGGGGGTAAGGTCATGGCCTCAGCCACCCAATCAATAAAGGAAACACCTTGCTGCTGAGCGGTGGCGGCCAAGGAGGTCAAAATCTCCCAGGTGT
>JADEXA010000071.1 GCA_015207365.1 Vacuolonema iberomarrocanum LEGE 07170 | reverse complement strand
GCCCAACCCGTCCCAGGCCAACGACAATGATGTGATCCCGTTTGGAAATTGAAGGTCGCTTTTTCGGTAGTTGAAACTTCGTGACCAGCAGGCTCTCGGTCAGCAACGCATACAGGACGGCAATCGAGGCGGTGCCTGCCAGGGTATAGCCTAGGTGCATGACCTGTAGCCATGCCGGAATATCGCTGCGTTCATTGATGGGCACCAATGCATCGTAGGAACCGAGCAGCAACATGAGCGTGGCATAGAAGGCTTTGAGGGGGCTGCGTAGACTGCCTGTTCCCAGCAGCACCGCCATGCCGAGTATGAGCAGAAATAAAACCATGATCCCGACGACCAAGGCAACGCGCTTGCTCTGATGGGCGGCGGTAGAATTCCACAGGTTGATCCAGCGATCGCGCCAATATCCCGGCAATAAACGAGCTTGCCAAGAAATCGCGGTTTTGTCAGCCTGGGCATCGGCTTGGGCGATGGCGGCCACCCGGCTTTGCTGGTAGGTGTAATTCAGGCGATCGCCCAATTCTAGATAGATTAGGGTATCACCGATGGCCAACCGTTCATCGGGTTCCCAGTCATAAAACTCCCCACCACGTGCGCCATCGACCTCCGCATGGGTGTGGCTCACCACTCGTCGATTGGCGGTATTCAGCTCATGCAATACCCGCCGTTCCCACCATTTGTTTGCGGGGGTAATGCGGCGCTTGATCACGCGGATTAACTGGTCTTCTAGCTCAATGAAGCCCTGATTCTCGTCTCCCAAGGCCGCGATCGCAAAGGCTGTGGTTGGCAACTGGGTGGCTTCAAACGCGACGAAGTTTCCCAGACGGTCTTCCAATAACTCATTCAAGGTTTGCTTCGCCGATCGCACCACCAGCCGTGCCTGGGGGTTGAGCAACCGCACCGCAAACGCCGCATCGATATTCACTCGCTCATCGCTCGTGACCAGCAGCACGGCCCGATAGCGCTGCACCTGCGCCTTTTCCAATACGCTGCGGTGGCGACAATCCCCAATCCATAGGTTTTCCAGCAACTCTGGCAGATGTTCGTTTTGGCTGAAGGCGGGGCGTCGAATATCGATACCACTCACGGCCACACCAAACTCTTTCAGCTCGCTGACGCAATACTGACCTAGGCTGCCCAACCCACACACCAGAAAGTCCGAGCGCACAGGAAGACGCTGAGGTGGATAAGACGCTGCTTGATCCGAGGCAGACGGGCTGTTCATCGTGCAACACCTTCGTTGCAAAGAACTGTTATTCAGTTCTAGTGCAAAAGCTGGCCAGCTGGTGGGGCGATCGCACGATTTGTAATACCGATTCGATGAAGTGTAAAACCCAGATCATTGCTTAAAACCCTTACAGCGAAGAGATTTCAAGCAATGATTTGGAGTGGGCGTTTAGTGAATTGATAGAGCAGAAAATTGCCCAGTTGCCAGCGCGTCAATGGATTTTCCAACGTCGTCGCCAGCTTGAAGTCGATTCCAGCTTCGACGCAACCTGCTCTTGCTGATGCCGAGCCTGAATGGTTTCAGGAAGTCCCTGTAAGCTGGGATCGCGGTAAGGAACAGCGGCGCGGGTGTGCAGGTGCTCTTGCTCCATCGGCGATAGGGATGGCAGCGGCTCAGATCCATCATGGCGGGCAACGGTTCCCTGGGACCATTCATGGGGCAGGGCCGCGTCGGGGTTGAGGGGAATGGAACCGATGTGGAGTCCCGCTAATTGCAACGCCCGCCGCACCGATGCTGCTCGCGAATAGGTTGCTAGAACGCCCTCGGTCGCGAGACAACGGGCGATCGCCGCAAAAAACTCCACGGTCCACAACTGCGGGCAACGGCGCGGAGAAAACGGATCGAACAGGATCGCATCGGCTTGAACGCCTTGATAGGGAAGCGTTTGAATCGTCTGACGGGCATCTCCAATCAACAGCCGAGCGGTGAGATTGGGGCGATCGCAACAACAGCTCTCCGCCAATTCCACCAAAATCGGTCGCAAGGCCAGCGACCAACTCTCGATCAACGGCGGTTGCACCGCTGCACGGGGCACCGTCACATCCAACTCCAACCCATACACCGTCACATGGCAGTAGGGATTGACCGCCCAAATCGTCTCCAGCGCTGCTGCTGTGTTATATCCCAGCCCATAGCACACATCCAAAATGCAGAGGCGATCGCCTGTTGCCCGCTCTCGTAGGTGGGTCGCCCGCGCAAACTTCTCGAACGCCTCTGCCCGCGCCCCCCGCATACTGTGAAACGCTTCACCAAAGGTCTCAGAAAAAAACGTAAACGACCCATCATCTGTCCGCTGAGGAACCCACTCCAACACTCTTCCCTCGGTTCATTCATCTATCGAAACGGTTGGCATGGATTGAGTCAAGGCTCTCAAGACCCTGTTGACGGCTTCGGGTGTTTTGAAAACCTGAGCTACAGCTTCATCTGAAACGACTTCAAAGCGAACACCATGCTTTTGCAAATTGGCGATCGCTTTTGATGAGTTCCATTCAAATTCCATGCTTGACACTCAACAGCATTTGAGGAACTCATGCCCAATAATCGACAGAAAGTGGGGCGATCGCACATGATTCAACCCCACTCTATATAGCTCACAACAACTCTAACCGTTCATTCAAAACATCTCATCAGTCAAAATTCCGAACTTGTATCAAATCCGATTAAATAGCCGTAAAACCCAACTATCATTTGAGCCACTGCTTTGCAGCGGCTTAAACGATAGTTGGGTGCTTCAACCGGATTTGATATTACGCAGTTTGTTAATGTTGTGGGCATCGCGCCCACAACATTAACGAATGTGCTCAGGATTACGCGAGCTTGGCGTAGTCCCATAGGGATTGAATGAATTTATTAGGCAAAGGCTTCACACCAGTTCCTGAGACATGAGCCAAGATTGGAGACCACTGCCCGGTGGCGTCTTGGTCAGAACTTGGTTAAACCCAAGATGCTCGTAGAGACCCACATTGTTGGGATTCTCTGTTCGTAGCCAGCAGGTAGAGTGACCTTGCTGCCGCATTGTATCCATTGCTGAGTGAATCATTTGCTTGCCTAGCCCTCGCCCTGCATAGTCGGGATGAACACCTACGACCCACAGGTAGGCAAAGTCTTGGGGAGCACTGTGTAGCAGTGCATGTTCACAGGCGGAATCGTGAGCCTGAAGCCGTTTGAAGGCGGGCAGGCCAATTGACCAGGGTAGCCAGATCAGTCCACTGCGTACTAATTCCATTGTTTTCAGAGGCCAAGCAAACGTCGCACCGGATATCCACATTAATGCGCCACCCCCATCTGCAGACGTTTCAACGCCGCCGCAGCGGAGGCTGCAGCGAATTAAGGGAAGGAAGAGCTTTGTCAGTTGCTGCACTCGCGTTGTTGGATCAGGTAGCATGTAGGCCATGAAAGGGTCTTGGGCAAAGGCTTCACCTAGCGCTGCAGCGGCAGTTTTTTGTTGAGCAAGGGTCAAAGAGCGATCGGTTTGAATCAACATCGTTCTCTCCAAGGTCTATTCAAAGTTTGAAGGTCAGGACAGATGATTGAGATGCTGTATGGAAGGTGCTGGGTTGAATGAAGGGAATGTTTTCGAACGGTCTTGCGAGTGGGCTGATCCAAGAGTGCCCTACCCTTCAAGGTTCAAAGGTCTAACCATCACGAGTTGTTGTGCAAAATCACTTGAATTCCGTTTTTGGGCCGCAAGGTGACGGAAGGCTGGGGTTCGATCACCTGATCAGGCGCAAGTTCTAAGTGAAATGATTGGGCGATCGTAGCGAGCAACAATACGGCTTCCATCATGGCGAACCCTTTGCCAATGCACACCCTTGGCCCATCGCCAAAGGGGAAGTACACACCACGGGGCAAGCTTTTCTCAAAATCATTGGCCCAGCGATTGGGTTCAAACAGCTCTGGCGCGATAAAGTAGCGCGGATCGCGGTGCATTACCCACTGGCTGGCAATCAAAGTGGTTCCCTTGGGCAGGGTATATCCACCAATTTCACACTCTTGAGTTGCGGCTCTGGTGAGGTCGGTGACAGGAGGATAGAGCCGCATGGCTTCTTGAATGACCATGGTGGTGTAAGTCAACTGTTTGAGGTCTTCAAATGTGGGGGCACGATCGTGCAAAACAGTTTTTAGCTCATGGTCAAGCTTGGCTCGCACTTCAGGATGCTGTCCCAATAAAAACCACGTCCACGAGAGGGCATTGGCTGTGGTTTCATGCCCCGCCAATATTAATGTAGAGACTTCGTCGCGGATCTGGCGATCGCTCATCCGACTGCCGTCATCAGCATCCTCCACCGCCATCAACATGCCGAGCAAGTCATTGCCCGTTTCCCCCATGTCACGGCGATGGTTGATCATGGCATAGATCGTTTCATCCAAGCGCTTAACAGTATCTTGATGCAGCTTGTCTTCGGGAATAGGCTCTTCGTTTTCCATCAGCAGCGCGGCCATTTTTGCCGAAAACCACGTCAGCGTCGTTTCCAATGCCTGAGAGATTTGATTGGCCTCATTGTCATTGAGATCTTTGTCAAAGATGGTCTTCATCACGATGTTGAGCGTGAGACACATCATTTCTTCATGGACATCCACAACATCGCCAGCTTGCCAACTGGCCAGCATCATCTGGGTGTAGTCCACCATCACCTGGCTATAGCTCTCAATCTTTCGCTGGTGAAAAATTGGCTGAGTTAGCCGTCGCTGCCGCTGCCAAAAGCTGCCCTCACTCGTCAGTAAGCCATTGCCCAAGATTGTGCGGAGCAGACGCACATCTTCTGCTTTCACAAACAGCAGTCGCTCTTTGAGAACATGCGTGATGTGTTCGGGATTTGTGAGGAGGCAGAACAGTGCATTCCCCCCAAGCCGGATGGGAACAAGCTCGCCGTATTCACGGGCGCAACGGGTTAAAAACCCGAGGGGATCTTGTGTGTATGCAGCTACAGCGGTAACTGCGTCTGGCCCGGGTAGATTCAATACACTTTGACATTGGCACGGGTTCGTTTTCATCGGAACATTCTCCACAAGACATTGCAAATGAGATCGAGAAAAGGCGTGGGCCGAGTCAATTGAGCTTTACGGAGGAACACGGCTTGGTTAAAATGCGAGTCAAGCTCATGTTTTTGAATATATGAGCTTGACTCATGTTTTGTCAATGGTGGATGAATCAAATCATGGAGAAACCGTCAAATGCAATGTCTAGGAGATGGCGCAAGCCCAAGCAGGCTCGCAGTTTAGAGCGAGTTGAGCGGATTTTGGATGTGGCAGATGCCCTGTTTGTGGAGGGTGGATACGCCGCCGCAACAACGAAAGAGATTGCGGCTCAAGCGGAAGTTCCGATTGGCTCTCTGTATCAGTTTTTTCCAGATAAGGCGGCTATTTTGGATGCCTTGGCGGCACGTTACACGGATTTGCTCAACCAGCGTTTGCAAGCATTGGGTACGCCCGAAATGGCTCGATTTTCCCTGTCGGATTATGTGGAACAACTGACTGAAGGCGTCGAGCAGTTTTTTGTGGAATATCCTGGCTATCGCGCCATTTTTATGGAAATAACAGCCACCATGCCTGAGGTGGATGAAGCGACGGATGCCCAACTCATCGAAACGATCGCCGCTATCTTGCCAAAATCGGATGCTGCTCTCGATGAGGAGGATCGTAAGATGATCGCATTTGTTCTGGTCAAGGCTATGGGTAATTTACTGTGGAGGTCTTTGGGGCAAGCCCCTCAGTTTCGTCAACGCCTTGTTCTTGAGACCCAGCGACTCGCATTCCATTATCTAAAAAGCTATTTCCCCGAAACGCTCTCAGGGAATGGGGAGTGATATCAAATCCGTTTGAAGAACCCAACTACCATTTGCGCCTGCTGCAAAATAGCGAGCGCAAATGGTAGTTGGGTTTTACGACTATTTAACAAGATTTGAGATGATTTTCTATTTAAGGGTGAAGTGCAACGGTGAGAGATGCCTGCTCGTTTCAAGGCTATTTGTGGCCGCAGGAGGCGTCTGTGCCTGCATCTGGCGATCGCCTCTCGTCAATTACGCCACACAAATACTCCAAAGTGGTTGATATATCCCATTTGGTAGCCTGAACTATACTTGTCATTGAAATGTGTAAATATAAATCATAAATCCTTCACCTATGAGTTAGAACCCATAACTTCAATTTACTTGCTCGATGGATATCATGAAAACCATATTTATTGATACTTGTGTTTGGTGGCACTGGTTTAGCTACTTGGATCAGCCTTCAACACTACTCCCTAAGCTAAGAGCAGAAGCAGAAGCCTTTCAACAGATTTACAACCTGGTGCTGAATAGTGACAGCAAACAATTTGTTTTTAATCAAAAAATATTGGATGAGCTTGGCTCCCGGTTCGCAGAACACTTTAAGGAGAGAGTTCTTCCATTTGCAAAGAAAGTTCCAATCCCATTAACAAGACTTGATGGCGCGTACAAGTTTGATGGTTCTTTTCTATATGGCGGAAATTTTGGTGGAGAATTACGCGATTTACTTACCATACAAGGATATAAACATGCTGATAAGCTTGAAGAATCTGCTAACTCTCTAGCCGCTGGTGTTTATTTGTACAATACTAAGCCAAGGAAAAAAGAATTTGATATCGAACACATGGAATCCGCTCTTGAATGCAATGCAGAATTGTTTATCACTACTGATAAAAAAATATTGGATTTACTAAAACAAGCTGTCAGCTCCTATCCTGCTCAACACCCCATTGCTCATATGTATTCAATTTCAAAACTTCCGTCAGAGTCCCTAAATATCCTAATGTGTAAAAATCATTGAAATCGTACCGTTGAGAGTTGTCCATGTTGATGTCATGTGGATGACTCCTGGTAGAGATAACAAAGGGCGGTCGTACTATTCATTCGCCCTTCGATGAAGGGAGCGATCGCTTAATCGCTGCAGGTCACGTCAGTGACGTCTAAGATTTCAGAGTCTTCATCTGCCAGTTGTGCGTCGCAGAAACAGATCCATCCGCCAGCAACCTTGCTTACCTGAACTTGATTATCGCTGTCAGCAGGCATAAAATCCATGTCTGCATATTGCTCTACGATGACCGTTGCGTCTGGAAAACTCCTGCCTGCAATGGATGAGCAGGCTTCACTCACTTCTGTCTTTGGCCCAAAAACAGTCGCGCCAATCGCTAAGTAAATCGCGGATAACCCAATAACTATCAAGAATGTGACAAAACTAGCGATAAAGAACTTAGCAGTCGCTGCCATAACTATTCATCTCATCATCACATGAACACACGCATACAAACTTGCTGAATTACTTCATCTCCCAAGGGGACTCAACGGATGGCATCCATTGGGAATCTTGGTTGATGTGATTTTTTTAACTCAGCTATTTCCAGTCTTTCAGACTGGTTTTATGCATAATGAGTTCCCATTAAGTGGGTGAGTCAGCTATCCCATAGCTGACTTAAGCTATCCCATAGCTTCCCTGAGGCTCGTTTTGCGTCAGTCATAGGATAATTCTTTGGTGACTTCAAGAAGTTTGCTTACAGCTGGATGGGTTGTGTCTGAAGACCAAACGATGGCCGACGCAAGTTGGGGCGTGGCTTCGATGAGCGATCGCGTCACAACACCGTGTTGCTGAATGCGTTTTACCGAAGCGTGAATCAACGACACTCCGAGGCCGGATGCCACAAGCCCCAGGATGGTTTGTTGTGGAAAGGCTTCTTGGGCGATCGCTGGACTGAAGCCCGCTTGTTGGCAAAAGCTGATGATTGAGTCATACAACGCAGGGCCAATCGATCGAGGAAATAAGATAAACGGTTCGTTGGCCAGATCCTGTACCGAAATGGGTTGAGAAGTCGTTTGTGCCAGAGGATGAATATCGGGTATGACAGCGATCAAAGATTCCTGATAGATGACCTCCTGCCGCAGTGACGGTGCCTCAATGGGGGGATGCAACAGGCCGACATGGATGTCTTCATTGAGCAAGGCTTGAACCTGTTCCTCAGTGGATAGGCGCTGAAGTTCTAGATGAATGTTGGGATAGCAGTGTTTGAACTGGCGAACAATAGTGGGTAAAACGCTGTTGAGGATCGGGCCTGTGAACCCAATGTGCAGATGACCCGCTTCGCCATGTTCGATCTTCTGGGCGACAGCAATAGCGTGCTGAGCCTGCTCCAATGTTTTCTGTGCCTCCTTCCAAGTGCTCGAATTCCAACGGCTTACCGCGAAGAAAGTTTTAATCTTGCGCAGGGGTATCGCTATTGGGATGCGCGCGATATTGCTACCCCGACGCTGGTTGTGCGAGGAGAACTCGATTTTTGGTCACGTCCTGAGGACGCCGCGACGCTTGCTACTGAACGGGTGAATGCTCCCGTCGTGCAGACTGTAACGATTCCAGAGGCAACCCATTATCTCTTTAACGATCGCCCAGAGCGAGGGCGATCGCAATTCATTGAAGAAGTGCTTACTTTTTTAAGTCATTGATTATTCAAATGTTTCCCACTTGCGATATTGCTCTTTTTCTACATCACTCAAAAACGTTGCATCGAGCATATTGGTGCACGCCCAAGCAGTCGTTGCTATTGGGCGATACTTCTATAGGATCTATAGGAATTTGAAGGTAACCGAGTTCGGCATCATCTAAACAGCGGATGTCCTGGGGAAAGGGCTTCTTGGGCGATCGCCCGACAAAACGATTTGCACTCAACTCTCTTTAAAGCACAACGAAAAATAATGAGATCGTGTTACGATCTGTTACATGTTGACTCTCCTTTCTACCGCTGAGAGCAACTATCGCTTCAAGCGATGACCCAGTTAAGTATCAACTCAACTGCTGTTTATCATCGTTTTTTCAATGCTTGTTCCCGGCCCTAACTCATTGAGATAGAGATTCAACTTTCTTCACTAGAACCGATCAGAATTTGGCCTACGCTGGCTTTTGTAGGCTGACAACTCAATGCAAAAAACTTGAGCCAAGCGTTACTAATTGAGGAAACTTAACTATGCCATTTACTATTGATTCAGCTCGGAACATTTTCCCCAATACGTTATCGGCTGATGCGGTACCAGCTACCATTGCACGGTTTACACAGCTAAGTGCTGAAGACCAATTAGCCTTGATTTGGTTTGCTTACTTAGAAATGGGTAAGAGTATTACGATCGCCGCTCCTGGTGCTGCCAGCATGCAACTGGCAGAGCTGACATTAGAGGAAATCAAAAAAATGTCCTTCCAGGAGCAATCCCAAGTCATGTGTGACTTGGCAAATCGTGCTGATACGCCCGTTGGCCGCACCTATGCGACATGGTCACCCAATATTAAATTAGGGTTTTGGTATCAGTTGGGCCAATGGATGGAAGCAGGCACAGTCGCTCCGATTCCTGAGGGCTATCAGCTTTCAGCCAATGCATCGGCTGTCCTTCAAGCTATCAGGAATCTTGAATCGGGTCAGCAGATTACAGTGCTGCGGAACTCGGTCGTAGATATGGGCTTCGACACCAGTAAGCTAGGTTCTTTCAAACGCGTGTCAGAACCCGTTGTCCCGCCCAAAGATATGGCTCAACGCACAGCTGTCAGCATTGAGGGCGTCACCAACCCTACTGTGCTGTCCTACATGAATAATCTGAATGCCAATGACTTTGATGCGCTCATTGAGCTATTCACCCCAGATGGAGCTCTCCAACCGCCCTTCCAACGACCAATTGTTGGCAAAGACAGCGTCCTGCGGTTCTTCCGGGAAGAATGCCAGAACTTGCAATTAATTCCTGAGCAGGGAGTGATTGAGCCTGCGGAGGATGGGTTCACTCAAATTAAAGTCACGGGTAAGGTGCAAACCCCTTGGTTTGGAGCCGGGGTTGGGATGAATATGGCATGGCGATTTCTCCTCAACCCAGACAACAAAATCTTCTTTGTGGCGATCGATCTATTGGCCTCTCCGAAGGAACTATTGAACCTGGCTCGCTAATTTTTTTGCTGATCATATAACCTATGAGCCCTCGGTTGAAAAACTGAGGGCTCATATCGAGTCCGGTTAAAAAACCCAACTATCGTTTTTGCCCGCTGCACTGCAGCGGGCAAAAACGATAGTTGGGTTCTACGACTATTTCATCGAATTTGATATTAGTCAATTTGCTCAGAAAAGTAATGATTCGCAATATAAACTTAATATTGGGTGTTATCCTTGGATAACGATTAGTATTCTCGATGGTTCATTATGCAGGTTGGTGAAACTCAGTGGTCAGCTCCGGAACGTAAGATTGCCAATAATGCTCTAGAAATAGCATGTCAACGGGAGACTGATGCCCTGATTAGAGAGGTCAGAAAGGGAGTTGGAGAACTTAATGCAATTGAAGACCTCTGGCGTCTTCATGACTTTTTAAGTGCTCGCCGCCATTACATTGATGGCAAGTATGATGACAGCGAGGCGGGGATTGTATTTGTTTTGGCGGGTTTGGTTAAAGAGGGCTGGCTATCTATGGATGAGTTAGACGGCTTAGACGAAGCTAAACTGGCCAAAATAACAGCCCTTAATCGCTTTTTCTAGTCCTAAGTCTGATAGTTCTCAAGGGGTAATGATTTTCGAGTGGGGGACTGCCCCCCACTCGAAAATCATTGTAGCCGTAGCCATCCTGGCCGCAACAGCTGACACTGTTGTCACTCTCGCAAAAGCGAGAATCCACAAAGGGTGTGCGTGATATTGCTACCCCGACGCTGGTTGTTCGGGGAGAACTCGATTTTTGTTCACGTCCTGAAGATGCCGCGACGCTTGCCACTGAACGGGTGAATGCTCCCGTCGTTCAGACTGTAACGATTCCAGAGGCGACCCATGATCTCTTTAACAATCGCCCTCGATCGCAGCGCATTGAAAAAGTGCTGACTTTTTTACGTCGTTGATGGCTCAAACGTTTCCCACTCGGTGCGATAGCGCTCCTTTTCCTCATCATTCAAAAAAGTTGCATTGAGTGTATTGACGTTGAGCTGCCACAGCTCCTCCCAACTAAAGCCTTGTTTTGCCAAGGTTTGATACTCATTGGTCAAGCTGGTTGCAAACATGGCCGGGTCGTCGGAGTTGACGGTGCAATAGAGCCCAGCATCAACCATGGCGCGGATGGGATGTGGTCGCTCCCACGCCACCACGCCCAAGCAGTAGTTGCTGTTGGGCGATACCTCTAGGGGAATTTGGTGCTGGCGCAGGAAGTCAACGAGTTCGGCATCGGCTAAACAGCGGATGCCATGCCCAATGCGCTCAGCGTTCAAGGCCGTGACGGCACCCCAAATACTTTCTGGCCCAACGGCTTCGCCTGCGTGGGCGACAACTCTGAGTCCTTGTCGCTGGGCTTCTGCATAGGTTTCTGCAAACAGTTCGGCGGGGTATCCATTCTCCAGTCCGCCCATGCCTAAACCAAGGAACAGCCCGCGTTCTTTTCCTTTGATGACGAAGTCTAGAACCCGATGTTGGGAGTCAGGAATCTCACGCGAGATGTCGGGAATGAAATGGATTTGGCATTGATACTTTTCGGCTCCTGTTTTGCAAGCGGCGGCGATCGCATCCAAGATTTCATCATCTTGCAACTTCTGCGTAGCAAATGACGCACTCAAAAATGCTTCTGTGTAGCGGATGTTTTGTTCAGCTTGTCGCTTGTAGAGCTGTTCAATCATCAGTGCATAGTCTTCGGGTGTTTGCAGACACTTGACAGCGGTTGTATAAACGTCGATGAAATGAGGGAAATCGCGAAACTCAAAGAACGCCTTCCACTCATCCAACGAAGCGACGGGCAACTCGACGTGATTTCGCTGTGCCATCTGGTAGAACGTTTCTGCGTCGGTTGCACCCTCTAGATGAACATGGATCTCGGCTTTTGGCATCGCATGAAGCTGTTCTGCAAGCTCGGAAGAAATTGGGGTAACAGTGTAAGGCTTTGGCATAAACTTAGCGTTTGGTTGATTGGAGTTGCCCTGACAGGATGAGGTTGACGCCTGAAAGGAATGGCCTACTCAAGCAGCAAAAGAAAAGGACTGTCCTCTATCGAAGCAAATCCTTTTCCCAAGCTGATGGCTTTTCTAGAGATGGCGTTGCTGATTCTGGGTATGAAAAAGTGCGGTATGAATCGAAACGAAGTTTCGATTCATACCGCTTTTCAGCAATGTCTCTAGAGACGACCTTAGGCAATGAATAAACCTATGCTGTGAACCGCCAGACAATAGGCTCCCAGCCATAGGCTTCGCTCTGAACTCGCACATGGCCTAGTCCTGGGAAGGGCATGTGAGGCACTAGCAGCAGACGACGATCCGTTGTGACGGTTTCGAGTAACTGGCGGCGCGCAACGATACCTTCCGCAGGGTCATCATCAAAGGCAACTTCCCAGTCAGGATTTTCCAGGTTGAGAGGATCGCTGAAGAACACATCGCCCGTAGCGAGTAGGCTCTCTTCGCCAGATGTGATAAGGAATGATGCCTGCCCTGGGGTGTGTCCGGACGAGTCGATGGCCTGGATGTTGGGAACGACCTCGTCGCCCATCGCGAACAGCGTGGTGCGATCGCTAATTGCTGTTAAGTTCCCTTGCGCTGTTGCAATCAAACCGGCTCGTGTTTCTTCGTCCAGCAAGGAGTTGGGCATATCAACGGTATCGGCTGTCCAAAAGTCGAACTCTGTCTGAGAGATGTAGAACTGGGCATTGGGCAGGCGCAGCCCACCTTCAGCGTCGAGAATGCCGCCGATATGGTCGGGGTGAGCATGGGTCAAAATCACGGTATCAATATCCATTGCCGCGATACCCGCCGCTTCCAGATTCTCAAGTAGATGGCCTGCGCTTGGGCCAAACAGGTCGCCCGAACCCGTGTCAATCAGGACGCGATGCTCGTTGGTTTCGATGTAAAGCGCATTGACATGAGCGAATAACTCTTCGGTTGAGAGAAAGTGCTCGGTCAACACCTCCGTCACGGCTGTCGGATCGGCATTGGGGACGAAAAAGCTGATTGGAAATGTGAGAGTCCCATCGCTGACCACCATGGCGTTAAAGTCACCTACCGTGAAGTGATAAACGGCTGCATTCATGACCGCCGTTTCGGTGGGCATGTCAGGGGGTTCAGCGGTTTCAGTGGGATCCGTCTGGGCGATCGCACCATTGGCTAGTAGCACCAGACCCAGTGCCAACCCGGCTGTCAGTACCAGCCGCCGCCAACGCCGAAACGCGCTAGAAAAATAATCAGAGAGAAGTCGAAGATCCATATTAGGCCTTATCCATGAATCGCTTGTAAATCTACGTAGACAGTAAACATATCAGCTATTAAAGTAAAGTGCTCATCCTGCCTAGCCAATACCTGTCTCAATGGGGTGCAGAATCTAGGGATGATGTTTTCCAAGAAGGGACATATCGCGCCCCTTCTCGGAAAACATCATCTCTTCAGGCCGCAAGTCCTGAATATGGGTGTTTAGATGACAGTCAACTGTTTTCATGTGCCTCATCGAGTGTTGACGACTGATGAAGGAGAAACGCTCGAATGGCTGGATCTTCTGTCAGTCCGATTGCCCGTGAGTAGCACTGTTGAGCCTCAGCTATCTGTCTCAACTGCTTAAGAAAGTAGGCATTGAGTGCCCAGTAGGGTTGGTAGTTGTTCACTTTGGCGGTAGGGAGGGCATCGATTTCTGCCAGTCCCTTTTCTAATCCCTGGGTTTTTGCGATCGCAGCAGCATGGCCCAAACATTCGCCCAGTGTCGGTGAAAGCTGGATCAAGCCTTCATAGAGCACAGCCAGTGCCTCCCAATCGACATGCTGCGTCACGGCTCGCTGGGCATGGACGGATTGAATGGCAGCTTCCAACTGAAAGCGTCCGAGTTTGTCGAACTGGGCTGCTTGGGCTAATTCATGTTCTGCTTCATCCATGAGGGGCTGGAGCCACAACCGAGTCTCTTGCTCCAGGAGGGGCACATAAGCACCGCTGTCGGTGCGGCGTGCATCCCGGCGGGATTCGCAATAGAGCATCAGCGCAAGTAAGCCCCGTGCCTCTGGTTCCTGAGGCATAAGCTGAACGCAGAGTCGGGCGAGCCAGATAGCTTCTTCTGCCAGTCCTTGATGCCGAGGGTCGCCACCATCAACGGTTTCCCATGCGTGGTTATAGGCGGCGTAGATGGCCTCTAAGACGGCCATAAGTCGGTGTTGCAACTCTCCTGTTTCCGGCAAATCAAATGCGATACCCGCATCGCGGATTTTTGTCTTCGCCCGCACTAGGCGCTGGCTCATGGTGGCAGGGGCAACCAGAAAGGCCGAGGCAATTTGAGCCGCATTCAGTCCAAGTACCGTCTGCAGCATCAACGGTGTGTGGATGTTGGCATCAATGGCGGGATGGGCACAGATGAAGAGGAGCTTCAGGCGATCATCTGGAAATAGGCTGCTGTCGAACGCTGACTCGGTATGCGATCGCAGGTTCCCCATTTTCAGCGTTTCGAGGATATTTTCCTGCACCTGGCTGCGGCGTGCCGCATCAATCAAACGATTCCGCGCGGCCACCAGTAACCACGCCTCCGGATTTTTGGGAACACCAGCCTCTGGCCAGGTTTTAAGAGCTGCAAGAAATGCATCGCCGAGGGCATCTTCAGCCGCCGCCACATCTCTGGTGCGGGCTGCTAAATAGGCAACCAATCGTCCATAGGAATTACGGACAGTCATCTCTGCCGCTCGACGTGCATCCATTGGCCATTAACCTTGTGGGGCGGTCTTTTTCCAGGCTGGCAACTGCTCTATCCGAGCATACCAAGCGCGAATGTGAGGATAAGGTTCAAGCGGAAATTGCCCCAGCTCAGCGTAAGTTAGGTCGCTAGCCACCGAAAAGTCCGCCAGGGTCAGGGTGTCGCCAACGAGGTAGTCTCGCTCGGCCAGATGCTGATTGAGGACAATCGCTTCTTGATGAAACTGTTCGTTGGCTCGTTTAATCATCTGTGGATCTGGCTCCCCTTGTTGCAGAAGCCCTTTGACATAATTCTCATAAGACAAGGTTTGACATGCTTGATACCAGTGTGCGAGCTGCCAAGATTGCCAGCGCAGAATATCGGCACGGGTCTTGATATCGTCTGGCCAGAGGGCATTAGACACCTGACTGGCCAGGTATAGCATGATCGCGGTCGATTCCCAGAGAATGAAATCACCGTCTTGTAAAACGGGAGTTCGGCCTGTGGGGTTTAATTTGAGGAACTCGGGAGTGTGGCTCTCGCCCTTTGAGATATCCACAAACTGAAGTTCTAGGGGCAGTTGGAGATGCAGCGCCACAGCATGAACTTTTGAAGTGTTTGGAGAAGGTGGAAAATAATATAGCTTCATTGCAATCTCCTACGCCTGCATGGGGAGTACTGGACGGACTTCTACGGCACAATTGCTGGCGGCAGGACAACGAGATGCCCAATCTAAAGCGGCATCCAGATTGGCAACATCAATGATAAAAAAGCCGCCCAGTTGTTCTTTGGTATCGGCATAGGGACCATCTTCAACCTGCCGCGTTCCATTTTGTAGCCGGAGAGTTGTGGCTGCATGGCTGGGATGGAGGGCGGCACCTCCAGCGGCTACACCGGCTTCAACGAGAGCTTGGGAATAGGCGTTGTAGGCTGGCATGTGTTTTTCCCGATCCAAGAAGTCTTGCTCGGTTTCGTAAACCAGAATGGCGTATTTCATAGGGTTTGCTCGTTTGGAAGGATATGACAGCATAGGGACATTTATGCTTCTACTTCTATGACGAGTGAACAACGGCCATTTCGACAAACGCAAAAACTTATTTCCAGAAAATCTGCAATTGATCTCCACGAGCGGCTTCCTGCCTATCGGTAGTGTTTGGATGCATTGATTTATCGACCCGGTTCGTTGATCTGAATTTCGCATGGCCGTTTACAGCAAGTCGATGCTAACGAGTGCCCGAATCTACAACGATCTTGTGCAATACCTCTGCCAATTTTGCTGGGGCGGCAATCATTGGCATGTGCCCGGTATCCAATTTGTGCAATGAGGCGATCGCATAGCGCTCGGCCATCCAGGTCTGAAATGCTGGAGAGATCCCGCGATCGTGAGTACATCGGATGTAGTGCTTGCGAAGGCGATCGAACCCTAGCCCCAGCCGCACCTTGGACATCCCTGGACGTATGGGTTCGGGTCGGTGTTGACCCAGCAGTACCGCGACCCGCTCAGGCGAACAATCTTGGTAGCAGGATGCAGCGATCGCTTCCGGAGTTTGTGTCAGCGTACCCAGTAAAATGTGGGGCTGAATTGAGGACTTGACCCCGCCTGCCGCATCCTTTGCCGACAATTTCGCCAGACTCTCACCATTGACAGGTAAGTAAGCCGCAACGTAGATCAGGCTATCAAAACGCTCGGGCGCGATGGCTGCCGCTTGAGACACAGCGACACCACCCGCAGAGTGACCCACCAAAATCACTGGCCCTTGAATTTGGTTCGTGCTGGCGAGTATCGCGTTGACATACTCGTTGAGTGAAATGCCCCATCCAAATCTGCGCTCTGGGCCACAGCCAGGTAAAGCGATCGCCAGCGATGGTAGTCCTAGCACATCAAGTTGCGGGATTAAATCATCCCAAACCCATGCACCAGACCAAGCTCCATGCACCAATAAGAGTGTCGGCAGACTCATGGTCTACGCCTCCCTTAGATAGATTGTTGTATTTGTGTCGCTTTGGGAAGAACGTCGAGAAACAATGAACACCAAGAGTGATATTCAATAATGAATAACTCATTCACTATACAAAGCATGCTAACGGATGGTCAAGCATCTGTGCAAGATGTTGGAGTGTGTCAATTGGCTCAGAACTCACCACTAGTCATGGATTGAAACCTTTGCGCTACCAGGGTTGCAATCCATGACCTGGTTTTCGTTTGCGTAGACTTGGTATTAATGGGGAGTAACAGCAATGGACATGCAGAAGCATGGCGCAGGTTCTCAAAGAGCAGATTCGATTCAAAATCCTAGACGCTTCCGCCCGAGCATTTGTGGAGGCAGGCTATCAAGGTGCAACTGTCAGCGATATTGCTAGACTTGCCGGAGTTGCGGTTGGCAACATTTATCGCTACTTCGGCGGCAAAGAAGAGCTATTCAAAGCAGTCGTGACCGCAGAGTTTGCCGAAAAACTGCTCATGCTGTTGCGAAAGAACATCAAAACCTTAAGCCATGCAGGAAATGATGCCGATCTGGATGATGCCGCCTTGGATGCACAAGAACAGCTCCTCGCTTTCTGGATTACACACCGCAGACAAGTAATCATCATTCTCGATCGCTGCAAGGGTACAGAGTTTGAAGGCTTTGCCGATCAATTTGTCGAAATTATGGTCACGTTGGCCGTGACCCATGCTCGGGATTTGGGCAATCGAGCCGATTTTGATCCAGATATGCAGTTCGTACTTCAAACTGTTTTTCGTAACACCGTAAAAGTAATCGTGAGCATCCTAGAGCACCATGAACGAGAAGAGGACATCCGCAATGCCTTCCGATTGTTCAGGCGATACCAGCTAGACGGCTTGAATGGGCTCTTAGGAGGTGAGAGATCCTGAAAGTATGTGGGACTCAAGGTGCTAAATAGAGTGGTTTTGTGACAGTGGGTCGGAAGCTAAACGTCGGCTAGGAGCGCTCTTCGTGAAAACGCCTGACGCTTACATCAACGCAGTCAAACGCAGCGTGAAGTGTTCTTCGAATGCTTTGGTCTATGCTTGTCATGCATCTTCTGACTTTCGATAAACTTGGGTATTGCGAAAACGAGTGCTGTCTGGACGCATACCCGTTTGTAAGACAGACATCAGCAAGCCATCTTTTGAGACAATGCGGCGAGCATAAGCAGCCTGCACACCATCTACATACATGGCACTATCTAGTGTATAGGCATCGATTTTTGTATACGAAGCTGTAGCGTTGGGTGGTTGCTCGATCTTGTGCTGCTCGCCATCCAACGCCCCTCCAAATGTGATGGTGTGTTCCTGTTCATCATTGGATGCCCAGTTGATGGTGAATGAAACCACATCTCCACTGACTGAGATGCGGTATTTCCCTGATATCGGTACATCACCCTTTTCGTAGAATGACAATTCTGGAACGAGTATCCAAGTGGCATGGTAAGCATGATTGGGGTTAGTCATCGCTCCTCCTTTGAGCCGTAATGTCTAGTCCTCATTCTATGCAAACCAAAACTAAAGATTTTTGAACCTCCTGCTCCGCAAGAGCTTTAGAAAATATCTATCGTGGGTTCTTAGGAATTAGGAAATTCGTAGAGCCGTTACATATCAGAAATGCCGTATAAATTGGCGCGTCCCTGTTTGCCGAGCAACTGGATTAAGTTCGCTTTTCGTAGAAAATACGCCATCTTCTGCGCGAGGACTCTGCGAATGCCGATGGCTTCCGCAATATCTTTTGTCGTGAATGACTCCATCCCTTTTGGCAGAAACGCCAGCCAATCGACAGGTTTCTCAAATAAGTACTGGTCTACGACATCCAATAACCGACGTTCCTCAATCACCCATCCTCGCTTGCGCCAGTGTCGCTTTCCCGCATATCGCCATGCTTCTTCTGCTTTGATGATCAAGACTTCCAGCGAGAAATTAGGGCTCAACACCAGCTGGGGGACGCTTACCATTTCCCAAAACACATCTTCTACGCGCCCTCGCTTGGGTGACTTGCGACGAGTGGTTTTATCTCCATTATCTTCACCCGATTTGATGATCCATTTTTCTTGGGCGATCGGGTAGATTAAGCGGATTGGATGGGACCGCAGCAACGTTGTCAGCTTTGATTTGATGGGTGCGAAATGGCCTGTCTGGATTTCTAGCAATAAATTATCGCGAACAATATCAATCACAAATCCATCAATGGCTACTTCAAAGCGATCGCCCGGTTGTGCATACCACTGCTTCAGCGAGGCGTGCAGTGGCTTTTCGTTGAGCAATCCAATACCGTTCATTTCGGTTCAGCGTCTGTTGAGTTCTCTGTCAGCTAATCCAGTGTTAGACAATCGTGCGATCGATGGGTGAATCGCCTTTATACAGCTCATAAATTTTATTTTTGACAGCCGGATTCTTCAGACAGTGCAAAACGACTCTTGCGGTATCGATCCTTGAGATGACTTGTGCTTCGGGATTGTTGGGGCGATCGCTCGTAATTAATCCCTGGCCGTCATCATCCGTTAAACGACCGGGTCTCAAAATCGTGTAAGTCACGCCGGAATTGACGAGATATTCATCGGCAAAGTGTTTTGCAATCAGGTAGGGCTTAATGGCAACTGGCCCCCTATCAGGATTGTCGGCTCCTCTAGAACTGATCATGACAAAATGCTGAATCGAGTTTGCTGTCGAATAATCAATTGCTTTGCGAGCGCCCCATAGGTCGACAAGAAACGTTTTATCTAAACCTGTGGTTGCCCCCGAACCTGCTGAAAAGATGACTCTATTGCAATTTTTCAGTGCAAAGCTAAACTCACCTTCGATATCGGCTTCAACGATCTCTACTCCGTTCATAGGTACAAGTTTATTACTATCTCTGACCATTGCAACAACAGGAATGTTGGAGCTGATCAGCAGTGGAAGTAGTAGCCGTCCGATTTTTCCACTGGCACCAATGACTAACGTTTTTTCCATAAAAGCCATCCCGAATACGCTTACCTATGATGCATTGCTGATGTCAGCAGGCAGAGTACCCTCGTGAGCCAGTAGCCAACGCTTGCGGTGCAAGCCCCCGCCGTAGCCTGTGAGGGAACCGTTGCTGCCAATGACGCGATGACAGGGAATCACGATGCCGATGGGGTTGGTGGCATTGGCTAGCCCGACGGCACGGGCTGCTCCTGGACGGCCGATCGCCCGTGCCAGTTCACCATAACTCTTTGTCTCGCCCGGTTTGATAGTGCGAAGAGCCGACCACACCAATTGTTGGAATGCTGTTCCGCCCGGTTCTACAGCGAGGTCGTTGAGGATATCGATCTGGCCGTCAAAGTAGGCGTCGAGTGGCTCTGCCACAGATGGAGGAAGCTCCCGTTTCTCCAAACTGAACGTTCGCTTCGTTCGTTGATAGTGTTTCGCTAGCAGCGTCTGCATGCGATCGTGATAATCAGCCCAATCAAGGGCGCGGATCCGTTCTTCTTCATCCACAACCGTTAACATCTGCCCAATCGGTGTCGATCGCTCATCGAGGAAGAGGCGATCGGCGATCGCCTCCAAGTGCTGGGCATCAGAGTTTTTATTGGTGTGGGTTGTGATTGCAGCGTTCATGGCGGCGTTCTCACTCGGCTTTGCACACCATACAACTTTAAAGGTTCAGTGGTGGGCAAGTAGCGGGTGCATCTTCACGATGACTGCCTATTGGATTGCTGCACGATATTGTTTGGCCGCGATCGCGCTGGGGGCATTAGCCACCTTCTGATCGCCCTGTGCCATACATGAACTGAGAGCGTTCCCCCAGATCTTGACCCACTTTCCACAAATGCATACCTAATCTGAGTTGCTCGGCTTCCCACGCACTCAGCCCCTTGGGCGCATCATGATTCTGGGCGACTAACGCATCAGCCAGTGCGATCGCATTGGCGGCTCCTTTCGATACACTTGCGGCTGTGTGGGGACGGGGAATGAAGGCGGCATCCCCAACCAAGGCAACGCGCCCAAAGGCCATCTGGGGCACACCCAAATCTAGAATGGTCTGAACAAATGGTTCTTTCGTAGCCGCAACCAGCTTTTGGAAAGGAGGGGCGAGGGCAGTATCTGCATAGGAGTGCATGGCCTGCTCCACGCCTGCAGCCATGAGCCCAGGTGGAACAGAGTAGTCACGGCGTTTGCCATCCCGGTCCGTGAGAATATGCGACAACTCCGTCTGCTCATCGTAGTTGACGTACCATACCCAGTTAAATCGACGGTTTCCAGGGACGAGCGACTCATCTTCGCCTGGAATGACGTACTGGAGAATATGCGAGTTTGGAAATTGATAGAACACAAACCGCTCTGTCATGAGCGCGGCTGTCTCTGGGTCAAGATCTGTTTCGTCCACTAACCCACGATAGGCAACATAGCCTGCATATTGAGGCGCATAACTAGGCAGGAGCAATTGACGAACCGTGGAGTTTGCACCATCAGCGCCAATGAGTAAATCGGCGGTGGCTGTTGTGCCATCAGCAAAAATGGCCGTAACCTGTTGACTATCTTGTTGAAGCTCTGTCAGATTTTTGCCCTGATGGTAGTGCTCTTTTGGAACGTGTCGCCGCATCGTGCCATACAGTAAGTTCCAAGACGTTAAGGTCTGGCGCATCGGCATCCGCTGGGCAATGCTGCCATCACGTTTCAAGTAATATCGCTCATTCGCCACTACCCCCCAAGGGGCTCCCTCGGTAATGCCTGCTCTTTGAAAGGCTTCCACGACATCCGGTTGTAGAACAACGCCCCCTCCACGACTATCCAGAGCGTGGGGCGATCGCTCATAAATGTCTACCTGCCAACCGACGGCTCGTAGCAAGATGCCCGCAAACAGGCCCCCGAGTGAACCACCAATGATAATCGCGCGCTTTCCTGTGGCATTCATCCCATTTCCTCTAAATACTTATGAACAGGGTTTGCAGAATCCAAGGATGATTTTTTCTGAGGAGGGGCGCGGTGCGCCCTTCCTCAGAAAAAATCATCCCCTCAATCAGCAATGCGTATGAACAGGACTTAGGCAGAAATGGCGTAATCCTGAGTGAAAGCGTTGATTTTGTAGCCGCGTCGCGGCCACAAAATCAACAGAATACGTAAGTCCAAATGAACAAACGTGACGGCCATTGCCCTTTCCCCCACAGCGGATGCACCTGCTGCACTCACAGTGAATTAAGCCGTTGTCAACTCCTGTGCCGCTTTTTTCAGTGCCAAGAGGAAGACCTCCACAGGTTGCGCACCTGATACGATCTCGTTGCCAATACGGATATGGGGAACGCCGTGAATCCCTCGGGCGATCGCTTCCTGCTCAAGGTTGCGCACTTCTTCTGTGCCTGCATCGGACAATAGAAATGCGTTTACCGTTGCGGCATCCAACCCTACTTCAGTGGCTAAATGGGCTAAGACTTCAACCTCAGCAATGTTTTGCCCTTCGGTGAAATAGGCATTTAGAATGCGCTCTGCCATTGCTGTAGCTTGGTTCTGTTGTCCTGCCAACCAAGTGAGGCGATGGGCTTTCAGCGTGTTAGGCGTCGTCGTCATCAAGTCATAGCGAAACGCAATGTCATCACCCTGGGTGGCTTGAATCGTTTTTGCATCCAGTTGTTGTGAATAGTCCCAACTGCCAAATTTTTGGGAGCGGTAGGTTTTGCGATCGATTCCCAGTTCTGGCATCCCTGGATTCAACTCAAAAGGATGCCAAATGCGCTGAATGGCGATCGCAGGCTTGAGTTGAGCGATCGCCCGATTCAGGTGAGTCTCCGCAACCAAGCACCAGGGACAAATAAAATCTGAGGTAATTTCGATTGTTAGCGTCATGGTGAGTGCCTCAATTCGTCACGTTTTCACCATAACTTCACTTATAGAAGATGTTAATATACCTTTTTCGTTAAACACTTTTGCAAATTACGCAAAGATAAGCGAACAATGGATCAACTCTCTGCCATGCAAGCCTTTGTTAAAGTGGTTGAGACAGGCGGCTTTTCTGGCGCGGCGCGGCAACTGGGTGTTGCTGTTTCCTCCGTCACTCGGCAGGTCAATGCCCTCGAAAATCTTTTACATACGCAATTACTCAATCGCTCCACTCGCAGCATTACGCTCACGCCTCAAGGGCGCAAATACTACGACAAGGTGGTGCAAATTTTGCAGGATGTGGAAGCTGCTAATCTGTCAGTTGCGGAGCAGGATGAAATACCAAGGGGATTGGTACGAGTTAGCTTACCCGTCGCGTTTGGACGGCTGCATGTGGCTCCGATCATTCGAGATTTCTTTGGGCAATATCCCGAAATGCAGCTTGATCTGAAGCTAAGCGATGCCTTGTCAAACCCTGTCGAAGAAGAACTCGATGTAGTGATTCGTCTGGGAAATCTGGATCGCTCTGGGGCAACATGGATCGTTCGCAAACTCGGTTCATATCAACGCAAGGTGTGTGGCAGTCCTAGCTATTTTCAGGAGCATGGCAGGCCAAATCACCCGGATGACTTGGCACATCACAACTGCTTGCGCTTTAGCTACTCCACAGGATACGAAATTTGGCGATTTAGGCGAGATAAAGAAGTCTGTGAGGTTAAGGTGAATGGTTCACTGGTTGCAAATAATGCGGAAGTTCTACGGCAGGTTTGCCTAGATGGAGCAGGAATTATCCTCATGCCAACCTGGTTAATTGGGGACGGTGTTCGGGCTGGCCGATTGCAAACGATACTGAACGACTTTCAATTTTATCCTCAAGCCGATATGGATATGGGCATTTATGCGCTGTATCTACGAAATCGTCGTCACTCCCTGCGCGTTCAAACGTTCATTGATTTCTTATCACAACGGTTGAGACAGCTCTCTAGTGATGCATGACCATGAATATTACTGAGATTCTGCACAAACAGCTTCAGGCTGAATGTCAGCAGCTTCAGACGTATCTGTTTCCTCTGGGAGGGATTGGCCAAGAGCAATACCAGCAATCACACTGATTATCATAATCGGTATGACAAGGATCAGACTAATGAGAATCTGGCCAAAGTAGACTCTGATTGCAAGTCCCATTAAATGACTAATACCATAGTCAACATGCCATTTCCCTTCAGGATCTTGATAGATATGTTCAACCTGCATATCTGTCCTCCATGAATTAATATTGAGCTTCAGAAATATCGGACAAATGGTAACCTTTGAGCTGGCAAAATTGTAACCGACTTATCTTCAGAATCATCTGGTAAGAAGATGAAATTCAAAGGTTTTGGAGCGACTCTAATTTGTGTTCTGTATTTAGAAAATCATCCTGGTCAATCCATGTCACCATCCGCTGCTCAGGATTGTTGACCCATTCCACAACAAGTCCTAAACGGTATGGTTCGTCAGGCTGTACAACCCAACGGTACGCAATCCCATCAACGGTCATTAACCTTGTGCTTTTTTTGCGATCGCCATTTTTTGATATTCCCACGCATTACGGTTTCTAGGCTAAGTGTGATCTGCGATCGCTTAATTCTTGCCATTTCGCCCGTGTAGATTTTAAGGGGGCAGCGATCGCCTCCTACCAGAACAGCCCAATCAGTAGTGCGATCGGAGAGGCGATTAAGAGCCACATCGCACTTTCTAGACCCGCGTACTGAGCCATGAGTCCAAGTCCTAGCGGCGCTAAACTCCCGATCCAACCAAACAGGTTGTTGAGGGTCATGACGGTGCCACTTTGCTTCGGCATCGCTGTGTACAGTTGCCCTTGCAGAATTGAGTACCACCCTGCATTGAGAAAGCCCAGGCATCCCAGGATAGCGAACTTGATAACTGGATGGGGAACGAGCAAAAAGGCTGGGTAAAGACCCAAGACTAAACCCGCGCTCACCCGTAGGTAAGATAAGCCTCTAACTCTCTCCAGCAAAGGAATTAGGAGAATATCTCCCAGTAAACCAATGCCTAACCAAACCGCGATCGCCAGACTTGCTTGAGCCGTGCTTGTTCCTACGACATTGACAAAATAAAGCGCGACAAATCCGGCTAACACATCCAACATGAGATCAGAGAATTGCAACAAGGTGAGCCAACGTAAGATAGACGGTCGCCTCAGTGCCGTAATGGCGTTGAAAAGTCCATCCTTGAAACTATTGGGCTGTTCCTCATGAGGGATGGTTGCAAGGGTAATGGGGGCGTTCCAGAGCCGAACTAACAGCAAGTCTGTTAGTAGAGCTAATAGGAAGAAGGCACCGCGCCAACTTTGATGCAGTGCGATCGCACCGACCAAAATTAGAGGGCCAAGCACATTGCCCAGGGAACCGGCTAATACCCAGCGAGCCATATTTTGCTCATGGCGAGTGGGGTCGAGGTCCATCAAGGTTGCCTGGCACAAATTGACAAAACTGCCAGACGACGGGGCAAATAGGATAAACCCAGCGAGCAACGTGACAAAGTCTTTGCTCATGGAAAGCAGGAAAAGGGCGATCGCAAACCCAATGCCTCCACCGATAATGAAGAAGCGTCGGTGACCAATATCGCCCCAAATCCCAATAATGGGCTCAATGATGTTGGCGATGATGTTGGGCAGGGTCATCGCTAGCCCCACCTGCCCATAGGAGAGCTGCAAATCTTGAGAAATCAGAGGCCAAGCACCAACCAGCACACCTCCGACCAATTCGTCTAATAGTTCAATGGTTAGGAAGATAATGGTCATCCCCATGACCGTCCCAACGGTTTTGTTTCTGCCTGTCAATGGCATTGTGAAAATTCCCCGTTCTTCAAAAAATCTGTTCAGTGCAAATCTCGTCACAGAACTGAACAGGGAGGGGGAATCCACGAACAAAACCATTGCCTTATCCATCTCGAACAGACGCGTAAGGCAAATCTTTGCTGTAAGTGGGGGTTAGAAAGTTACCAGGGTGGGAATTTCATCGCAGCTAACCAATCAACAAAAGCACCTATACTACACTGTAGCACGTCAGCAGCTTGTTGGTGTTCGATGTGGAGTGTATGTGTGGCAGGGCGATCGCCAATGATGAGTCAACCTGCAGCTGTCCAACCTATCCTTAACCTTGGACAGATCATCTGTTGGCTTGACGCCACAAGAGGCAGTTCTTCTGATCGTTTGACACTTGCGCTGCCATCATTTTTAAGGTGTTGTCTGGCAGTGAAGACTTACAGTAATAGGGGCGTTTTGGATAGCGTGATGTGTAGTCAAAGAATGCAGCAAAGCGGTCTGTGGCCGAGGGCACTTTGCCACGATGAAATAGGGTTGCTGTATCTATGAAAATCATGGTTCCAGAACTTCCCAGGCATGATTTCCATGTCGATCCAGATAAATTTTTACTCATCAATGAATCATTCACATAGCCGTATCTATATTTAATTTTCTGGACAACTGACTCGGTGATTTTCTTGGGAATGTACTGGATTGGGCCGTGAGCATCATCGAAAATATCACTCAAATAGAGGACAACTTTGAAGCTGCGATAGTCTTCCATATCGCGATGCCATAGTTTTGACTTCTTGGGCAAGGCATTCGTAAAGTCTCGATGAAAATACATGCCGTGATAGGCGACCGGTAGCCCCAAATAATTTTCAGCAATTTTCAGCAATCGTTCATTGAGCCCGAAGAGGAACGTCTCAGGATATTGAACGACTTGGGAAGGTGTTGCTAGTACATAAGGTTGCCGATAGTGTTCTGGTTTATCTGTTTGAATGAGTGACTGCTTCAACTGAGTTGCTTGGGGTAAGAAGGCGGATGCTAATGAGGCATCAAACGCCTCGAGCGAAGTGACAAAAACTCCCTCCTTATGGAGATGGTCGACGATGTTCAAATCTTCGGCATCCAATGTTGGCAAAGACTCAAAATGATTGATGAGTCGCCTCTGATACATTTGATCGATAATTCTTCGGAATACAAGAAAGTCTTCAACGTGACGCCGACTATAGTTGATGACTTGTTTGAGCGGTTTGGAAATTTGTTCCATCATGCTGCGTCTTGTAGAAGTAATCGGTTGAGATAAGGAGTGAACGCATTCTATGAAATAACACACTCACGAGAGGACGTCACCTTTGTGATCCAAGGAGATCATTGAAATTAGTGCTCCGATGAGACAGCATCTGAGAACATTTTTAACCTTCTCCTGGGCTCTCAAAATCTTGACCCTGCGGTCAATTTGTTTGATCGCAGATTCAATTCTCTAGACAGATTTTTATCTTGTGGTGAGACTCAAATCCAACCCGTTTCGCTTGCTGAAAAGCTGATTTTAGCTTCCCCTAAAATACTCTCTAGGAGTCGCTCTCGCCCTGCTTGAGTGCTGGTGATTGCACAGAAAAAATATCCAAGCTCTAGACTCATATCGCTTGAATTTTCTCTCGTGGTTAGTTCAATGTCTTCTAGAGTTTATATGCCTACCGATTTCTCTTCCTGTATAAATTGTTGCGATCGCATCCAGATGATTTTGTTGTTGAGTAGCTTTGTCTAGCAGCATAGTGAGCACTGGTGATGAATGGGCGCTTCTATCCTCTACTGCCTTCGTGCTCATTGCAAAGTTGGTCGAACCCCCCACGCATGGCCTGGCTAACTGAAGGGAGGAATTTTGCAATCCCCACACACCCAATGCATTCTGCGTTTCGTACCTCAACCCAGTCTCCGAAGCGATGGCTGACGGCAATGGTACTTGATGCATTCAGTCATATGGCTAGTGCCACACTAATCAGGCGTTCTCACCTTACCGATTAGGTTATCACTAGGCACAAACCCCCATTGATGACTATCAAAGGCGGCATTACGATTGTCTCCCAGCACAAAATAAGCATTGTCAGGGACGGTGACTGGGCCAAAATCGTAGGCTGGGGGTTCTTTGATATAGGGTTCTTGGAGCGGTGTCTGGTTAATCAGCGTTTGACCGTCGCGAACCTCGACGGTTTCCCCTGGCAATCCAACGGCTCGGAAGATAAATACTTCATCATGTTGACCCGTGGCTTCTGCTAGCGCTCTTGGTGGGTTGAAAGCTAGGATATCACCCCGTTCGACAGCTTGAACGTTATTGATCGTGACAAACTCGTTGACGACCAAAGTCGGCTCCATCGAGCTCGATAGGATCTGGAAGCTTCTGCCGGGTAAGAGCCTACTACAACCAACCCCGCAGACCAGAAGCAGGCCGCTGATCAGCATGGGTAATAAAGACTTGCTTTGAACAGAGGATAAAGGCGTCGTTTTGAAAGTCATGGACGGGGAATGGGGTGCTGGACTATGACAGTGCTACAAGACTCAACCTCAGTTGAGGTGACACAAGCAACGTGAGTTTCCAGTGGGAGGCTGGATGCGCCTTCCCAGGGCGACAGCAAGAACCGTTGTTGCTTAGCAGTTTGTGCAGTTTGTGCTTGAAGGCTGTAGCTTGCTGCCCCCAGAATACCCAAATGCGCGAATAGGTTAGCGATCGCGTAATGATCCCTGGCTAGCCCTTAATTGATTCAACTCTATCGGGTCGTGAGAGGAAAAAAACTGAACGCATGAACCGTTCTCATCAATAAGTTGGCGGAGACGCTGCTGATTGTGCAAACACGCTGGATAGTTTGTTGCCAAGACCCGTTGAAACAATCGCAGCCCTAGAGGGCATGTAGGATTGTGGAGATGAAGCTCATCACGATGAAAGTACGTGTCTCCAGCATGTAACAGCCATCCTTGATGGGTTTGAACGCCACGCCTATATGTCCAGGTGTGTGTCCCTGTAGCGGGATTAAGAGGATTTCGGGTGGCATCCCTGGAGCGATCGCACCGCCTCAAAGCCAAACCACTGTTCTCCCTCGGGCTGATAGGTGGCCCAGTGCAGGTGTTGCTGCCATTGCACAGGGCGATAGCGAAACTGATGAATCCACCCCCCCGTAGCCTTTGCCGTTTGCAGCTCACGCTGGAGGACATGCACGTTTGCGTCAGGAAAATCTGAAATGCCCCCGGCATGATCCAAATCTAGGTGCGTAAGGATGATATGACGCACATCCGAGGGCTGATAGCCCAGGTGCTTCACCTGATCCAAAGCAGTTTCGCGCAGATCTAAACGGAGATTACTCAACGTTCGAAATCCCCACGACAGACGCGTCTTTGGTGCGTGAATATCATCGCAGCCCAGTCCCGTATCGACTAAAACTAGGCCCGATTCCGTTTCAATCAGTAAACAGTGGGCAATCATCTCGGCGGTGTGGAAAAATCCACCACGCCCGCTGAATAGACGACCGCCATGAACGCACTGAGTTGCGCAATTGAGGTGGTGAACTCGCATCATCAGAAAGGGCTAAGGAACCAAAACAATGTCGTGAGCGCCCCGCACGACGTCTAGGGTGTAGCCTGTGCGCTCTAAGCTTGGAGTGCTTCCTGAGTTCACATTCCAAAACTCGATCGCCCCCGTTCTCGGGCTAGGCTCGCGATAGTTGTAGATCACGACAGCAAGGGAGTTACCCGAGGCATCAAAAGCAGCTTGTTCGGGCAAGAGTCCCTCAAATCCGTACTCGTCAACCGTGGTTAATTGTCCAGAGGTCGGGTCAAACTGCACGAGGGAGAGGGAGCTGTAGGGCTTCCCTCGCCATGCAGGGATGAAGCTGGGGAGGTAAGTGCGTTGCATGTTCACGGTGGCAATGAGGGTGTTATCGGGGTTCAATGCAAATCCTTCTGGGCTCAGCCCCACCTCGACTCTAGAAACAACCTCAGGTGCGGCTCCTGATTCTGGCTCAAATCGAACCGCGATCATTTCTCCTCTAGGGTTGAGCAACGCGCTTACGGTTCGATTGCCATACAGACTCCACTTCAGATCTGGCACCAGCAAGAAGCGGCCATCAGCGGTGAATCGAGCGTTACTCAGGTGATTGCCAAGGGTGAGCGGCTCCCCGATGGGTGTAACGGCGATCGCGTCATCAGTTGTTTCCACCTGGTAGAAGCCGACACGACGGTTGTTGTCCTGGGTCATGGCCAGATATTGGCCAGAAGGGTGCCAAATCGCCGCTCGATTATCCTCACGGGTGCCGTCCATTTCCATGGGGAAGTAAGAGCGTCGGCCCAAGCTTCCATCGGGCTGCAATTCGACAATCAGCAATTCTTGCCCTGGCTCAGTTAAGTTGACAGCCAGAAACCTGCCATCGGGGCTGATGCTCAGATGCTCTGGGTTACGCCCTACCTCAACCGACTCGATGACGCTGGGTTGCGATCGGTCAGAAATATCGACAACGGTGATGGTGTTGCCGGGTGGCATGTCGTCGATATTTTCAAGCTCTTGAACCCCATCCGCTGGACGCGATCGCACTTCTGCCACATAGGCCCGCTGACCATCGGGCGAAAACGCAATAATCTGAGGCCATGACATGACCGAGTTTGACACCTGAACGGAGGCGATCGCAGCAGGTGCTGCCTCCGGTTGGGTGAGATCGAGCGGCAGCGCCACCACCGTCAGTGCATCTTCAACACCAGGGACACGATCGAGCCTAGCGTCGGCGTAAGCCGTTGCCACCATATCGGCATCAGATGCCACTAACAACGCTTGTCCGGTAAAGGGTGCTGCAGCGTCGGTTGCGATCGGTGCAATTCCAACAGGCTCAATTAGCTGTAGCAGTCCATAAACGACCAGCGCGAGCAAAATACCGAGACCTGCCAAAAGCCCGTGCCGCACCCACTTCGATTTCAAAAGATTCATTTTATCTATGTTTTGGCTTATGCCTACTGCTGTTCAAGATCAGGCTAGCCAAGCCAAGAAGTATTGTCCAAGTCATGTTTGGCATGAAACTAATAACTTTGAGTTATTAAGGCAAAGTTATTGGCAGGTACTTGTGACGAGGTTTGTTTAAGGGGTATTGAGTGTGCGGTATTCGTTTGTTGGAAAGTCGTGCTCGACCCACAGCTCTTTGTATCGATCGGTACCGATACCGTCATAAATGTTATGAAGAACCTTGGCTACCTGCTCCCGATACCGCATGACCGAAACCTTTCCAGAAAGTACGACTTGGTACTGATCGGTTGGATGCATTCCCCAGCTTTCCCAATCGTCATACCATCGGATTTGATAGTCCAGCTCGTTCACACCACCTCTTGTGAGGCATAACTGGTGCTCACCGGGCTCACTCATAAATATGACTTTGCTCTGCTTTGCATGTCTTTCAAGGGCGATCGCACTCTCGGCCAACTGCCGCAAAGAATCATGCAAGTATGAAACCGTCATCGCTACGGTATGAACCTGCTCAACGCTTGCAGTGGCCCATCCTGCACCGTGCAGTTCATATTGCAAGGTAAATTCTTGGCTCACCATAGTCTCTCAATAGCTATTGGTTAGGAAGCTAATGATTATAATTTGGGCTTTGCTAGTTGAGGGTATGAATTTTTTCCGAGAAGGGGGGCAGCGCCCCCCTTCTCGGAAAAAATTCATACTTGGATCCTGCATCCCCATAATTTGTCTTATTGGCATTGATGGTAGGTTAAACCAAAATGAATTTGGTCTACCCGATGCGAGTGTTTGATGACTCAAATAAATCACTCCATCAGAGTCTCGGCAACGACTTTCAGTACCTTGTCGTTGAATGGCATACAGTCATGCCAAAGAATAGGCACCCACACAGAGTTACCCACAGGAAGGATCGAAGCACTCGCTGGAAAGATGACTACATCAAAAGGCGTCCAAATAGACGTGCAACTGATGGCTGCTAATTGTTCGACATCCTGGTTTAGCGTTTGTAAGAATGAGCTATTTGGTCGCATTTGACGACATCCCAGATGGGATAAAAGATAAGCCGTCCAAGTGCCGCGATGGGGTGTCGCAATGCTGATGAACCGTTGAATGCGTCCAAGGTCACCTAAGCACTGGAGATAATGCCGCCCTGCCAGCCCACCCATACTGAAACCTACGAGATCTATGGATTGTTCTGGAGAAAAGGTTTTCGTGATGTAGTCTTCAATCTGCGACGCCCAATGTTCTAGCCCGAGTTCTCCACTGCTTGGTTCAAGACTAAGGGAATGGGCTTGCCATCCTAGATGACTCAGATAATCTGCCAGTTTACCCATTTGAAGATGGTTAGAAATTCGACCGTGGAGCAGCAAGACGGGATTATGAGCAGACATGGCATGTTTATACGTTCATGTCTTGGTGGTGCAGAGAACTCTTGAAAGGGTTGCTGTGATTAGACTCTCAAGTGGGAGCATGTCACCTTTGCACCCCGATTAATTCATTGAGATAAGCACACCGATGCGCCAGCACTTGAGGCAGGTTCTCCTCCTTCCACTGAGCGCCTGAAATCTTCACTCTACGACTAATTTGCTTG
>JADEXA010000070.1 GCA_015207365.1 Vacuolonema iberomarrocanum LEGE 07170 | reverse complement strand
TTCTTTAACGTAGATATCGATAATCTTTTTACGGAAGTCAAGCGAATAGGGTTGCACCTCAAGTCGTCCCCTAGGAAATAAACATTCTATTCTAAGTGTACCTCACTAGAATAGGAAACGCTATATGTGGGTTGGAATAGCGTGGAACAGCCGACAGTATGCTTGGCATCTGCACTGCTAAGTCGGTAGGTGCAATTAAACCTAAAATCCTAAAACCCTGCGCCGCCCGCGCAGCGGGCGGCGCAGGGTTTTAGGATTTGGTTTTTAACTATACCGAGGTACTTAAGAGGGTTAATCATGACTTTAGATTGACCCTCTATAAAATGAGGCTCATTTGGTATTCATTTAGATGTCTATACAAGTGAGAGCATCATTATGACAGATGCTTCTGAATCTAAGGAAAAAAGATATTTTTCACAAAAATGAATTTTTGAACCCTTAACTCATACAAAAACTTGAAAAAGAACAAAGTTTTTCTACTTATAAGAGTAAGTATTTTAGTAGCCCAGAAGGATGATTTTATTGCTGATTCTCTCGTTGGAGTAGGCATTTTACTCCTATTGCCAATATCATAGTTGGGGATGCTCGAATCAGCACTGGCTTTAGTGGCGATCGCATCGGTATGAGTATTTTGTTGACATTGACATAGATATTGAGTAGTTATAGCTCTAGTCTATTCTTCCGTTTTATAAAGTTATATTTTTGTTCAATTAAATAGGACTTAAAGCAATAATAAAATTGATTAAAATACCGGAGTTTTCTTCAATGATCAAGAATAAGTAAAGAGCCAAGGGCTCTTATGGGGTGATGTGTTGCAAATAGAATGCATACAGTCAGATTGTTTCTGAAGCGTCATAAACAATTGAGATATGAATAGAATTACTATGATATTTAAAGCTCGATGGATGCAACGTCATTTAACAATAATAGCTTTTGTAGCTGGTATTCTGGCTACTAGTTTGGCTTTGCCGGGACATTCTGCTGAAGAAATTGTTGCGTCTTATGGGCTCCTCGAATTTTCAATTCCAGTCGAATCTTTAGAGACCTTTGCCAATGAAGGGCACATCGACCGTGACTTGGCAAACTATGCACGCCACCTAGATGAAGAACAACTAGAACAACTGCGTCAATATTTAAACGAGCCCATCCCATTGTCTGCTGTCGAAGTTTCTCAGCTAACCTACTCGTATTTAGGTGAAGAATCACTCCGTTTCTTAGGGAATATTATTCGAACGGGCGCTTGGCAAAATGGCTTTCATAGCTTGCGAGGAGGGTTAGTTTTAGCAGCTATCGAACCAGAGGGTTTGACGTTACTTAATGTCATGAAACAATTTCCAACGTCAACCTTGCGTATCGATACACAATATGCGTGGCAAATTGCGCGAGATTTTACACAACTCTTCGAACACAATGAGCAATCAATAGATTTGATTGCTCAGTTGGCCAACCAAGAGGCAGAAGACGCTAACTACTCCACTGCTATAGAGCTTGATATCTCAGGTAATTCCATATGGCAGAAAGACGTACTCAGCCTGTTTGATGAGTCTCGTGAACGTCACATCACGGTAGATTTCTATCAACCCAATACAACGAGTCCAGCACCCCTGATTGTGGTTTCTCATGGGTTGGCCGCAAGCCGAGATGGTTTGGGTGAGTTGGCTGAACATCTAGCCTCCCACGGCTTAGCTGTAGCTGTAGTTGAGCATCCCAACAGCAATTTTCAACAGGTCGCAAATCTATTAGAGGGTTTGGCTCAAGAGGTAGCAGAGCCTAGTGAATTTATTGATCGTCCGCTTGATATCTCCTATCTGCTGGATGAACTAGACAGTCTCAATCAGTCTGGTTCATTGCAGACTCGCCTAAACTTGCAACAGATTGGTGTGGTTGGACATTCATTTGGCGGGTACACAGCACTAGCGCTGGTTGGTGCAGACTTTGAGCCCCTTACCCTAAACCAGACCTGTAACCCCACTCAATTCAACTCAAATGTGGCGAATGTCTCGCTGCTCTTACAATGCTCAGCTCTCCAGCTGCCAGACCTAGATACCGACTTGCACGATGAGCGCATTCAAGCCGCTTTTGTATTTAATCCGATTGGTAGTGCCCTGTTTGGCGAGAGTGGACTACAACAGATAAACGCTCCTGTATTTGTAGTGGCTGGGAGTGAAGATTGGGTTGCTCCTGCTCTGCTTGAGCAAATCTGCCCATTTACCCGTCTGGAGTCATCCAACAAATATCTAGCATTGATTCAAGGAGGAGGTCACGGCTATGCGGAACCGACCGTCGATCAAAATAGGCTGCTGAACGAGCTAACGGGATCTGATCCAACCACCGCAAAACGATATTTGAAGGCTCTCAGTCTTGCCTTTTTCAACACTCATATTCGAGAACAATCTGAATATCAAGCGTTTCTTAGCGCTGGGTATGCGCAATCTCTCAACCAATCTCCGCTCGAACTCCATCTCATCAAAGAACTCAGTGATACTCAGATTGCCCAATCTACAAACTTTGAGTGTTCCGACATCGCTAAATTTTTCCCGAACTGAGGACCTGAGATTAAAGTATTTCCTGAGAGTCTCCAAGTACTTCCCAATATTGGGAGGCATTTGCTCAGATCATTGTCCTCAACGCCAAACTCCTAAAAGTTAGGCGTTGCAGAATCCAAAAGTTAGGATACATCTTGAGAGGAAAGTGCTGAGCCCCATTAGTGCAAGTGTAGAGATGCGAAGTCATCGACGTAAGCATCTGCTCATGCACTAGGGGCTGTCATCAATTAGATTGTCTATTGCTTTCAGAACAAAGGTTACAGCCCCTAGTTAGTTTGGTTGGGGCGGGCGCGGCAAGGCTCAGCCATTAAGCTTTCTGCGTTTAATTGATGACGCGCCCTAATGTCTTTTCAAGTCGTAGATCACCTTTTCTAGATACCATTGCTCAGGTCGTCCAGGCGTCTTTCTCTTTTCTAAGGAAATCAGGCGGTTAGCGGTTTCTCCTTGGTTATGCAGCAATAGGAGTAGCTCGTGGCGTAGCTTGTTGTTGCCTGTACCTTGGAACAGTTTGTTGAGGAGAGGGATGGTCATTTGTGTGAACACCTTATAGTGAACGCTGTCAGATATCCCTACACTAGAAATATAATGTGTCAAGGCTGTTGCAACGGTTAGTCAAAACTATGTGATTGCTTATTTTTATATTGATTTCTGAGTACAGGATAAAACCCAAAACCAAAGAGTTTAGCCGGGGTTCGATTTTTTGTCTTGTACTTAGGTTGATTCAGATTCAATTGGATGAAAAGGACATCAATGGCTTAAGAAAAGTGATCGCAACCAACATCCAAAAAAACTAAGCGGCTTTTTAGTGCAATGAAGCTAAACAAGTTTTAATTCCATTTGAATGTTACAGCGCTCATAGGGAGATGGTTTCCCAACAACTTTCTGAAACCCTAGTTTTTGATAGAGATTAATCGCAGGTGCTAAACCGGTATTGCTTTCTAAATAGACCCTTTCTGCGCCAAGCTCACGGGCTTTGTTGATGGCTGCTTGTCCGAGGAGTTGTCCAATTCCTTTGCCTCTAGCGCTTTTTTTGACGGCCATCTTAGCCAGCTCGTAAGTCGTGTCATCCATCTTGGCTAAAGCACAAGTCCCAACAACTTCAGTGTTGTACAGAGCCATGAAGATATGTCCGCCGGGCTTCAAAATTTTCTTATCTGGATGTTCGAGGTATTGGCGATCGGCGTCTTCTACATCGAAGTGTTCTGCAATCCATTCGTAGTTCAGGTGTTTGAAGTCGTCGTGGAACTCTGGAGAGTAATCAATGATTTCAACCGCTTGCTGTTCACGAGCTTTGCGGACGGCTTGTACGCGATCAAAAAAGCTTTTGCTGGTCAGCAGAAATTCAACCTCTGCGATCGCATTGTAAAGATCGTTCTGTGCATCTGATAGAAGCCCTGCAACGGCCTGGTCTACGTCAGCACATTGCTGGTCGAGACGAGGGATCAGTTGCCTTCCGGCCTCAGTCAGCTTGACAAGATTTATTCTCGCGTCCTGGCTATGTTTCTCTGTTGTTGTCAGCCCGCGTTTGCCCATCTCTTTAACAATCTGGCTGACCGAAGCATGGGAATGCCCAATAATCTGAGCAATTTCAGTAATAGCTGCACTTTCCTTCTGCGACAGAACGTAGAAAACAGGAAACCACTTTGGATCAAGTGCAACGTTGTAAAGCGTGTAGATTTTTGTAGCATCTTCTGTCAGGCGATCGCTCAATCGCCGCAGACGGCTACCTAACGCCACCTTGCCAATTTGAGAGTAAAAATCCATGATATGTAATTAAATACGTAACTAGTTACATAGTAGCGCAAATGTTTCAATGGCAGTATAGGCTGACGGTAAAAACGAGCTGCGCTCAACAGCGTCTGCTGTTGTCTCTGTATTCCTCTCGCATGGGCGCTACAGGCTTGGTGAGCCTTGTCCTCAAGATAGAATTGCTTCTTCTTCCGCAAGCTGCTTTTCGATCGCTTCACAGGCCAAACTCACGCCGTCTTCGAATTGTATGATGTGCCCGATGGTTCCTGCCTTCGTGGCGTAGCTGGGAATCTCGATCAATTGACTCAACTCTTTGGCAACTTGCGACGCAGCGTATTGTTCGCGCATGATTGTGCGAGACGTTCCTAGCCGTTGAACCCGTGCTGCATTGTCGGGCTGGTCGAGGCTATACGGGACGATCAATGTTGGACGCCCAGCTCGCAGTGCCTGAGCTGTTGTTCCAATTCCACCCTGATGAACAATGGCACAAGCGCGCGGAAAGATTTGTGAATAGGGTGCATAGTCGCAGGTAAAGATGCTTGCAGGTAGATTTTCGGGCAGCGGATTTTTGCCCACTAGCAGCACAGCACGGCGATCGAGTTGGAGCGCAGCTTGCACACTTTCGATATAAAAATCACCGGCAGCATTGACGGCTGCTGAACCCAGGGTAAAGACCAGAGGTGGGTCACCAGACTCTAGAAAATTTAGCAGCTCTGGCTTCATGCGCTGGTCTGCATTGCCGTCATAAAAAGTGAAGCCAGTTGTCATTACATTGGGTGGCCAATCGGGTTGAGCCTTACCAAATAGTGGGGAAAACAAGGCCAAAACTAAGTGGGGAGAATACTTGTCATTGCCCACGATCGGGTTCTGTATGGGCGATAAGCCCAACGCTTTGCGGAGTTTGTACAGAGGTTTTCCCCAAGATCGCGTCGCCATCTTCATCAGGTTAACGACCCAGCGGTTGATTCCTGGCCCAAACCAATGAAGCTTTGCCAGAGCTGGATACGCGGAGGTCACGATGGGCTCATAGGCGGAAAAAAAGGCCGCTGGAGCCAGCGCACAGCTAGCCCAGCGCAGCTCGAGCACTTCAGCAACGAGCGGAGCCGCATACACAATTTCATGGGCAACCAGGAAGTCAGCATCTTTTGCGATCGCCATCAGATCGTCATACATGCCCTGTACGTTGCCCAAGATTAGGTCTTTTAGAAGCAGCGCTGGCCCTACATGAGGATCCATCAGCCGTTCAACCTGTTGGGGGTTTTCTGGCAAGTCAGGGCGAATTGCGTGAAATTCGAGCCCCAAAGATTCCACCTTGGTGCGATACCCTTCCGTCGTTGCAAGGACGACCTCGTGACCGCGATCGCGCAGGCCCAAGCTTAAGGCAATGATGGGATGCAGATCGCCCAGGGAACCCCATGTAGTCAGAACAATTCGGCTCACATGTTACCTCTCAAATCACATGTTGATGACTCTGGAGAGTTGACCAACCTGGAGGATAGCAAAAAAAATCGTTAGGCGATCGCTGCAAGATCCCCGACAAATTCTGATATGGCGCTACGCACTTGAGTAAAACCAATAATTTTCTGAAAGCCCGATGATGCAAGACTCTCAGAAAATTATCTAACCTAATCTGAATATGTAAGGTTGTAGCAATCTGCTTTGATCACTTAAGCGGCAGCAGATTTGGATTGATGAATTGGAATTTCAATGACAAATTTAGTTCCGCCTCCCAACATAGAATTGCACTCGATTCTGCCGTTATGTTTTTCAGTAATGATTTGGTAGCTGATCGATAATCCCAAACCTGTACCCTTGCCGATTGGTTTTGTCGTGAAGAATGGATCAAAAATGCGCGATCGTACCATTTCTGGGATGCCTGAACCATTATCTGCAATGGTAATTTTGATCCAATTTTCAGCATTCATCTGAGTTGAGATCCAAATCTTACCCGGTCGAACAACCCGTCCATTTTTTAGCTGTTGTTGATTGCTCTCCTCCAATGCATCGACTGCATTGGCTAGTAAGTTCATAAACACCTGGTTAAGTTGGCTCGGATAGCATTCCGCTAGGGATAATGAGCCATAGTTTTTGATAATCTCAATAGCTGGAGTTTCAGATGTTTCCTTGAAGCGGTGCTGCAAAATGAGTAATGTATTGTCGATGCCATCATGCAGGTCTACGGCCTTAAACTCAGCTTCATCTAACCTAGAAAAGTTGCGCAACGACAAGATAATTTGCTTAATCCTTTTGGTGCCAACCGTCATTGATGAAATGATTTTGACTAAGTCTTCGCACAAAAAATCGAGATCCACATTGTTCACAACAGCCTGGAGTGTTTTGGGTGGGTTGGGATAGTGGTCTTGATACGCTTGCGTTATGTTTAACAAGTCCTGAGTATACTCTTCGAGGTATGTTAGGTTGCCATGCACAAAATTAATCGGATTATTCAACTCATGAGCGACCCCAGCCACGAGTTGTCCTAATGCCGACATCTTTTCGCTTTGCACAACATGCAACTGGGTACGGCGCAGTTCTGCCAAGGTGTTCTTGAGCTGTTGCATTTGTTGCTGAATCTGCTGATCGCGCTCAATTAACTCCTCGGTCATGTGGTTGAAATTTTGTGCCAGCACCCCGACTTCATCCTGAGTGTCGCTTGGAAGATGAAGGGTTAAATCTCCCTGGGCGAGTCGTTGAGTCGCTTGGGTTAGCCTTTGAATGCGACGACTCAGAGCCTGGGTTGCCCGAAACCCTAGGAAGGTGACTCCGATAACGAGGCCACCTCCCAAGCACCCAAAGCTAGCCACAATCAGCCAGAGATTTTGCTCAGCTTGCTCAGTAGCCCTGACAGAATTGAGGACAGCGATGTTGAGTGTTGCTTCGTCAAAACTAGTGAGCTCGACGGTTTTGACCAGATACGGTTCGTCAGCGAGGCTAATGCGCATTGGTGCGGTGTCGGGCGCAGGAGGGAGCCAGGATTCTCCGCGATCGCCAGGTGGCAATGTTGTAGCGATGATGCGATCGCCCTGAAAAGCGACCAAATGCATCGATGCGTTGCCTCGAATTTGTTGCAGCAACTGGTTATCAACTGCTATGCCCACGGCTAAACTTCCTAGAAGCTGCTCTGAAGACTTGACGGATGTTAAATGAACCAGAGATGGAGGATCGCCACTTTCTGCTAATACAATGCCCGATAAATCTAGGCCAGTTTGAGCCGCAACATCAAGGTTGGTTTCGTCTAGGGCTGCGCCATCCAGAGCCCCTTGCTGCGAATAGAGAAAGGGCTGTCCCTGGAAATCCATCACTTTGAGGAGATCAAGATCCAAGGAAACTTGAATGGGCAACAAAGTGCTCTGGATGGAGGCGCGATCGCCTTCAGCAATGACGTCGACCACACTTGGTTCTTCACTCATCCAAGTTGCTTTCAGGTGGAGCAACTCTTGCCTGCGTTGCAAATCTTGCTGAAGTAAACTGGTGAGCTCTAGTGTTTCCTCGCGCGCCTCCTGTGATAGGTTGTGTCTGGCAAAAAAGCCAAACCCCAACGTTCCCGCAGTCCAAAGACTGAGAAAGATGATTAATGGGGGAGCCATTAACTTGATTGCAACCGGAAGCTCTTTCAATTTGGCATGCATGGCTATTGATTTTGTGGAGAGCTGGGAGCAAAGCTGGCTTGTTCTAGAACCTCGGTGCCAGGTTCGCTAAAAATGTAGTCAATGAATGCCAGGCTAGGGTCTGAAGCCTGTTGATGCCAAACCAGGCTAACGTTGCGGAACATGGGATACTGACCATTGCTCAAGGTTTCGGAGGTCGGTTCAATGTCATTCAAACGAAGGCGATTGACGGATAGATCATGGAAAACGGCATGCGCTAGGGAAAAAGCACCGATGCTGTAAGGCGTGCTTTGGATTGTTTCGATCAATTCCCCCTCTTTGCGCAACACAACCGCATTGGGCGCATTGGCTAAATCCGCTCCCAAATAATGCTCACGCAAGAGGCGTTTGGCCGATTCGTCTTCGGGGCGATCGAGCACCACAATTTCTGCATCAGGACCGCCCAGTTCTTGCCAGTTGGTGGTGCTACCGCTGTAAATGCCTCTAAGATCTTCTGTGGTGAGGTTGGTAACGCCAGTAACACTAGGATGAGTGGCAACCAGGAGCGCATCTCTGGCGACTTCGCGAGACTCTAGAGTGCCATCGTTTTCTTCTGGTTTCAGGGATCTAGAAATGATGCCCACGTCGACCAAGCCCTGGTTGACGCCCGCGATGGTGTTTTCGGATTGATTAGGTTCTAACAGCTCTAGTTGACTGTCTGGGTTGATAGATGTGTAGGCGTCTACTAGGATGCTTAGCAAATTGGCCGAGCTGCTGGAACCGCTCACCTTGACGGAGGTTTGAGCATTACTCTCTACGGGTGCTTCAGAGACGGCGGTTTCACTGCTCGATGAAGGCGTTCCAAGGTTCGTTGAACAACTGGATAAACTGATTAAGGCGATCGCCCCTAAAATAAGTGAAAATGATTGTGGCTGCTTCATATTTTTTTATCGATGGGAATTAAAGCAGCGTTACCCGAAAACAATCTATGTGTCGTAGCTAGAACTGTATACAGAATACATTCCTATTTACAACATGTATGGCTTGTGAGGTAACACTACCAGAATTAAATTTAAGATGCCCAATCCTGAACAATTAATCAATCTATCTATTATGATTCATTGTCAAGGCTGATGCTAGCTTAGATGCCATCGACTGTTTTGATAGACGCGTCTTAGCCGGGGTTCGATTTTTTGTCCTGTACTTAGCAGTCAGAGAGTGAAAGGGCATGGAACTGACTCCCGCTATCTCTCAAAGTTCAGGCGTTTGGCAAATAGCCGAGGTTCATTTGGTGCGGGCGATCGCCGCGTCCGCTTCCGGCAACCACACTAGAAATGCCGTCCCCTGCTGCGCCGCCTCTGCTTCTGGAATCAGTCCACTTTCCCCCGCTGGACTGAACACCATAATTTCGCCTCGCATCCGTTGGACCAAGTCATGGGTAATGGCTAAGCCTAGACCTGTGCCTGGAATATCGGAGTCGGCTTGCACGCCTCGAAATCGCCGTTCAAACAAATGGATTTGATCGTCCGCAGGAATGCCAGGGCCATTATCGATGATGGCAACGCCTTGCATAAGCCGATTGTTGCTCTCACGCTGCAACCCACTCAATACTTCCACCCGGCCACCGGAGGGCGTGTACTTCAGGGCATTGTCGATCAAGTTATTCAGAGCTTCCCTGAGGGCGTTGGGGTCGGCAGAAATCGTTGGCATGTTGGGTGAAAGCAATGCCTGGAGGTGAATGCGGCGATCTTGGGCGATCGCTTGTGCTGATTGCACTAAGGGTTCTAGTACCTCTGCCATCTGACAGGTCTGAATGTCCAACGCATCTGGTGTCAGCGCATTGCTACCAGGAAGCAGCGGCACTCTATCCTCCTCGTCAGTGGAGGATGATTCGGAGACAAAATCTGGCTGAGCTTCAAGAGCCTCTGCCGAACCGAGCAGCAGGTTAGAGGTATCGAGTTCTACCACCTGCTTAAATTGTTGAACTAATGCTTGCAAATGCTCGCTTTCGCGCACAATACTCTCGGCAAACTGTCGCTCTCGGTTGCGGGGATTTTGCATGGGTAGCCGCTTTAGCAATAACTTGCCGAATGTTTGGAGGGCTGTCAGCGGATTGCGAAATTGGTGCAATAGGTTGTCAAATAACTCATGCTGCTGTGCTTGCAGTTGCTCTAACTGGTGCACATTGTGCTGACTCCAGTAGGCACGCCGATCCAGCACACAGGCCAGGGCTAAGGTTTGAGCGACCTGCTCGATCTGCTCCTGCTCTTGCTCTACCCAGGGGCGATCGCTCCGGGCGGCCAGCAACACTCCAAGCATGACTCCCTCATGCACCAGGGGCATGATGATTTGTTGAGCGCTGGGGATGGAAACCGCTAAGGGAAAACTCGGTACTGTCGTGGTCGAAGGATGATCCAAATTTCTAGGAGAGACAACCGTTTCATCGTTGGGAAAGACGGGGTTGGGAAAGACGGAGTTGTCTGGGCGGTTAGAGAAGCCATCAGTGCGAAGTGAATTGGCGCGCTCAGGCACGTTTCCGTCAGATGCGGAGGGCTTTTTATGAGGGGGCGTGGAAGGCGGACCAGAGACGTTGCTAGACCCACGAACCTTTCGGGGTTGGTGAACCGCCCTGTCTTTTTCACTGGTGTTACCTGGCAGCTTCAACGCTGCACCTGAGTTGTTGGTAAAGGCTGTTTCGGGGTAAGCCGCGACAGGCACTAGATTAGGTGTTGTGGTGTTGGAGATATCCTCAGCCAAATAAACAACACTCAGTGCCGCACCCAAGCCTTGAGTGAGTAGAGCAACTTGTTTCTGACAAAGCGCTACAAATTCGGTGCTGGCAAACATCAATCTCAAATCAGGCGTTTTATATCGGGCTGTGAGACGAAATTAGTACAAGAATATCAATTTCTAAATCTTGATACCAAACCTTTGCCGTATCTCTTTCCATCCTATCGAGTTCTTTGCATTTGGAGGGGTTGAAGTGAGCCAGTTCTCTTCACATTAAAAGCAGATCATGACTGTACACTACATGGTTTGGCGATCGCTGGATACCATTCTGGCTTAACTGCAATCTTCGTTGTCTTTCCCACATGAATCTCTTGCCCTTTACCAGCACAGAAGCATGCGTTGAACGCGGAAAACACTGAAGGGGTTCATAAAGTTTTGTAAATTCTTTTTGTATCAAGGAGTACACCTTGATTGACAGGTGAAATGACCTCTCTGTCGGGGGATGAGCGATCGCATTCCGACTCGTCTAGCGGCTCCTTGCTTGCTATCAATGACGTCCGACGACTCGATCGGTAGCGACCCAAAACCCTTTCAGATTAACGGGTTCGAAGAGTCCTGCAAAGTTTAAGATTTTTTTAATAGACCTGTGTAATGTTTTGTAATGCGAGGTTAATAGAAGTTGAAATTTTAGGGTCAAACCGCTATAGTAGCAACCGTCGATAATTTTGTAGCTACAGTTACATCTATCGTAGCAGAGAGGAGGACAGAGGTTTGGCAAGACGACGTAAACGCAAGAGCCGCCGCCGGTTAGAAGGACGACGCATCCTGGAAGCAGTCCCTCAGTTTAGCATTGAATGTGGCGAAGATAAGCCTGTTACTGCGGCACGTAAATATATTCACTCTGAGGGCATTACTCCCCCTGCCCTATTGCTAGTGAAGCGCAACGAACATACAACAGATCGTTATTTTTGGGCGGAGAAAGGACTCTTTGGCGCACAGTACGTTGAAGAAAATCACTTTTTGTTCCCCAGCTTGCGGACTGAGGAAGACGAAGAAGAAGAAATGCTAGTGGCTACTCTAAGCTAGCGGCTGCTCTTTTCAATCCCTTTTTGCAAGGACTTGCTTCCTTGTGATTACCCCGCAGAAAGAAAGCTCGCAAAGAATTTTTTGTTCGAGCAAGCTAATTTGAGTTTCATCGTCATTGCGTCCGAATGCCTCCAAAGCTCTGACACCCTGAAACTCTGAATCAAATTGACTATCGACTCAGAGGGCAATCTTTGCCCTCTTTTTTTGTATCGTCCAAGTTACACATCTACAAGACTGACGCAAAACTTGCGTCATCCTGAGCGAATTCGTTGATTTTGTGGCCGCGTCGCGGCCACAAAATCAACAGAATGCATAAGTTTTTATCTATTTTGACGACGAGTTGGACAGAGAGTCAAAGCATGAGTTCAGGATTTTCATGAACCCTGATTTCTTCTGTTGGTTGAAGACGAGATAAGAAACGTTTGGTTCCAGAAATTCATTAGTTCTAGAAATCTGAAGGTTGAATGAGGTTTTCGTTGTCTCCAACGCGCAATTTCCAACCGCCTTATCTTAGGGCGTGTCATCAATTAAACGCAGAAAGCTTAATGGCTGAGCCTTGCCGTGCCTGACCCAACTGAACCAGCTAGGAGCCGTTCTGAAAGCAATGGACAAGCTAATTGATGACAGTACCTAATCAGCTACCTGCGCAGGTTCCTGAAGCGTAGAGCGATCGTAGTTCTTCACTTTGTCTTGAAGGGTTTTGAAGTCAAAGGCGTGAGCGGCTGGAAAGAAGATAATGCCAAGCCATACGAGTAGGCTGGAGAGCAGCGCGGCGATCGCAAAACTCACTAACAAATCACCATTCCCTGGCAAGGGTAACCAGGCAGAAAAGTCAGGAGCTGGGAAGAACAAGGCTCCTCCCACAATGCCCACCAGGGAAGCCGTAAGCGCTACCCTTTGGGTTAGGCGGGTCGAATAAAGTCCGACGATGACGGGTACAAAGGCTCCGGCACAAACCAGGTCTGCTAGCAGGAACAGGTATAGGACATCAAAGCCTCGTGCAGCAATCAGGATGGCAGGGATACCAAACGCGATGGTGAGGACCCGCGAAGCCCGGAGCAACCCTCGGACTTGCAAGGCAGGAAAGAGCCGAATTAAATCCCCCGTAAAGACGCTAGCGATACCGTTGAGCAGAGAGGATAACGTGCTCATGACCAGTGCCAAGGCCAGCACCAGCACCAGCACGATAAACCCCGATGGCAAGGACAATTCTTGAATCATCGAAAAGAAGGCGCGATCGTCGCTGAAGCCAAAGTGCCGTGCCAGCAAGCCTAGGCTTCCGGCGATCGCCAGCACTGGAAGCAGGGCGATCGCACCCCATAGAAATGACCGTTGCACCGTGCGCGTCGTGCGTCCGGCATAGACGCGCTGCCAACTACTCTGATTGAAAATTTCGGCACCGAGAATCGCAATGATCAACGTTGCACCAAACTTGATGCCAGATAGGTTTGACCAGGAAAGGAGTTCGGGAGCCTCCAGCCGAATCGGTTCGAGCGCCGCCTGCCATCCGCCCAATGCTGTGAGCGAGATCCAAAAACTGATCAACAGCAGCGGTACCATGACCGTGAATTGAATAGCATCGGTGAAAATTGTGGAGCGTAAGCCGCCATAGGTGGTGTAAAGAAACGTAGCGGTGATGACGACCAGAGCGGTCCAACCCAGGGGCACATTGGCGAGAATTTGGACGGCTTTGGCGATCGCCGTCAGTTCTGCACTCAGATAAATAAACATGTAGAACACAATCACGAGCAATGCCAGGAGATACATGGCATTGCCAAAACGCAGCAAGACAAATTCATTCAAGGAATGCCCGTTGGGCAAAATTCGGCGTAAGCGCGGGCCTAGCACCGTGAACAGGCTCAGGGGTAGGGCAGAGCCGATGCAGTAGCCGATAATTCCTGTGAGCCCGCTCCCTGCTCCCACCTGAGGGGGGCTAAAGAGGATCCACACGCCCATCGCCGAGGCGACCACCGTCGCAAATGCCATACCGCCGCCAAACTGATTGCGGCTCACCATAAATTCTTCCAGGTTGATCGTTTGCCGACTGGCGTAGAGAAATCCCAGTAGGGCAAACAATCCAGCTGTGACCAGCAGCACTAAAACACCGATGGCTGCAATAGACATACCAACACCTCATCCAGGTTTGCATGGCCAGGGGTGAGGTCGATTGTTCATGCTCTCTCCCACAGATCGTTTCTGTGAGAATCCATCTAAAACCTCTCAGAACATGCATTTGGAAACGCAACCAACAGCCCAAAATAAGAACCAGCCTCCATCCAGACTAGAGGGCGATCGCCCCTCCGGCTGATGGATGCTCGTTTGGTCTGCTCTCCAAGGGGGCTGGACGTTATGGAGGAGCTAGGCGATCGCCTAGCATCCATCCCAACTCCATCCCATTTAGTTGGCGCTATTCGTCGTCGTGGTACAAAAGACCGCAATCAACGCTTCCCTCCGCTGGCATTACCCAGTAGCCCAAGCCATACTCCAAGAAGCATGCATATCGGCTTTGACGCAGGTTCCAAGGGTATAATCTCAGCCTGCCGTAGCAGACACCCCTAGCTTGCTCATCAGCATATCACCTTGATTGGGGGATGGCGCAAGTCGTCGTTCGGGTCGCTCACAGGAGTAGATACCAAAACCCGATAATTTTTTGAAACCCTCGCAGCACGAGGGTTTCAAAAAATTACCTTTAGCGGACTCTTAGCAAATTGGTGTTATGTCGGTTTTGATTTCGGCCGTGTTGCCCATCGCCCTGATTGCGCTGGCGGGATTTAGCCTGGGGCGAATTTTTGATCTGGATATGCCAACTCTGGCTCGGCTCAACATCTACGCCATGGTACCGGCTCTGGTGTTGTCGAGCTTGGCGGAAACGACGCTGCAGTTAGAGAGTGCGATCGCCCTTCTGATAGCGTTTGTTTTGAATACGACACTCCTATACCTGATAGCACTAGGTTTGGGCTATCGTCTTCAACTCCCTACAGACGAACGCAAAAGCCTGATTGCCACAACCATGTTTGCCAATGTGGGCAATATGGGATTGCCCTTTGTGCTGTTTGCACTAGGACAAGCAGGGTTAGAGCGGGCGATTGTCTATTTGGTCGGGTCAAGTTTGATGGTTGCCAGCGTGTTTCCGGTGGTATTAAAGGGATCCGGCATTCGGGCTGGCTTGTGGTTCACCCTCAAGCTTCCCGTATTTTGGGCGGCTTTGCTAGGCATTGGCGTGCAAGCGTTCGGTGTCAATTTGCCAGAGGCGATCGCCCGTGGTATTTCGCTTCTGGGCAACGGTGTGATTCCAGTCGCCCTACTGACCCTAGGGATTCAACTCTCGCGTACGAAGCTGGTCTTCGGGCGCTACGAACTGTTTGGTGCGTTTCTCCGTCTGGTTATCTCGCCTCTACTGGCCTATGGCATTGGACGAGGATTGGGGCTGAGTGGCTTGGACTTGCAAGTGTTGGTGGTACAAGCGGCCATGCCTGTTGCTGTGAACTCTCTAATCTGGGTAACGGAATTGGGTGGCGACACCGTGCGCGTCGCTCGCACGATTGTCCTCTCGACCTTGCTCAGTTTTTTCACCCTACCTACGATTTTGTGGCTCATGACCCGCTGAGATTAACGCCCTACCAATGCGACAGCTTAGAACTTCAGTCACTCTCCTTGCATTTCTAGAGGGCGTGCCGATGACCTATCACCACAGCTCTATCTCTCAAGGTAATCTACCGCGATCGCCCCGCAATACGCTGCCTACAACCGCTACACCCAACGGTCACGCCGAGTGAAGAAAAAAACATTCAAAAGCTGAGGCAAGATAGGTACAACGACGGGAATCTTCGCTAGAATAAGAAACGCTGTCTAACCAGAAATTGTTTTTCTACTTTTCTATGGCCAAGAAATCCATGATCGAGCGCGAACGCAAGCGCGAACGATTGATCCAAAAATACGCAGCAAAGCGTGAAGCTCTCAAGGCAGAATTTATGGCTGCCGAGTCGCAAGCCGAAAAATTAGCAATTCACCGCAAGATTCAACAACTGCCTCGCAACAGTGCCCCAACTCGACACCGCAACCGCTGCTGGATGACTGGACGTTCTCGCGGCGTGTACCGTGACTTTGGCCTATCTCGGAATGTGCTGCGAGAGATGGCCCATGAAGGCTTACTTCCTGGTGTCGTCAAGTCGAGCTGGTAAAACCCCTCGCCACAAATGGGTTAGAGGGCTTTGTCCTTAACGTTGAGCTTGCCAATATTTATAGGCAGCATACGCCATCGTCACAACGCCTGTGATGATGGCGTCTTCGTTTACCTCAAATTGTGGATGGTGGAGGGGATGGTTGAGGCGATCGCCAAACCCGACCCCCAAGCGGAACATCATTCCCGGCGCATGGTCAAGATAGAGCGAAAAATCCTCGGCACCTAGGGAGGGTTCCATCAAGATTTGAACATGCTCATTGCCCCAGGCTTCTGTGGCTGCCGCTTCTACGATCTGGGTTAGGGCGGGGTGGTTCTGCACTGAGGGAACGCCCCGACGATAGCTGATTTCGTACCGCGCCTGGTAGGTTTTGCAAACCTGCGCCACAATTTGTTCAATCCAATCAGGGAGGGCCGCACTGGTTTCGGGATGGAGCGATCGCACCGTCCCTAACATGCGAACTTGGTCGGCAATCACATTCGGCGCACGGCCTCCCTGAATCTGCCCAATCGTCAACACTACAGGACGAAGAGGGTTCTGGGTACGGCTGATGGCCTGCTGCAAGGTGGTGACGACCTGGGAGGCTATCCAGATAGCATCGACCGCCTCATGGGGCCGTGCGCCATGGCCCGACTCACCCATAATCATAATTTCCAGGTCATCTGCTGCGGCTGTCAGTGCGCCATAGCGGATGCCGACAGAACCGCCGGGAATCGATGGCCATACATGCACGCTGAAGATGGCAGAGACGCCTTCCATGACCCCGTCACGAATCATCCAGTGCGCTCCCTGGGCTGTTTCCTCGGCGGGTTGGAATAGGAAGCGGGTTGTTCCAGGGAAATCTATCCCCAATTCCGCCAAAATCATGGCCGTGCCCAACCCTACCGTCGTGTGAATATCATGCCCGCAGGCATGCATCACCCCTGGATGTCGGGACGTAAAATCTAGCTCTGTCCGTTCTTGGATGGGCAAAGCATCCATGTCAGTCCGGACAACCAAAATATGCGAGTTACCCCCCGCACTCCGAAGCTCTGCGACAACCCCTGTTTTGCCCACTAATTCTTCAACATGAAAGCCTACGGAGGATAAAACTCCAGCGACATAGGCAGCAGTTTTGTATTCCTGCCCACTCAACTCTGGGTTGCTGTGGATATGCCGCCGAATTTCTAGTAGGCGGGGAGATAGGTTTTGAGCAAGGGTTTTGATGCGGCTGAGCATGAAGTCCTCAAATCGGTGTTCATTCTAAATGATAAAGAATTGTTAAACGATCGCTCGATCGTCTCAGGAAAATTCAACCGAGGGCGATCGCTCCCAATGTTTCCGTACCGTTGCTGTGGCGTGGTTTCTCATGATGCTCGTTTCCCTCGTGCCCAGTCAAATCCTGTCACACTGTCTCATCATGACAAAGCCTTGCTAGGGCGGCTGTTTTCAATGCCTGCTGAGATTGTGTGAAGGTGCAACGGGAGTTTCACACAGGCCATGACGCATGGGGTTTCTAGGATTGTGTCTAATGCCAACAGAATGACGGAATTGAGACAGGGAAATGTCGGCTATGATACAAGAAAACAAATCGAGCACTTTGATTAATTTGGCCAGATAGGCAAGCTCGCCGTTAGACATCTGAACTGTCGAGTGACTTTGGTTTCTCCGCTCTGGCTGAGTCTATTCAGAATACAGCTCAGCTAAACTCAAATTATGCAGGAAGCTTGCAACATTTCTTTACAAGCTTTACAACTAAAGTGTAGACGCTGTTGTTCTATAGCTGTTCTACTGCCTATGTGACTTGCGCAACAGGTGAAGGGAAGTTGGAGAGAACCTTTTACACCCTAGCTCAGAAGATGTTGATGGGATAAGCGCACGTTTCTCATTATCGCGGCTCGGAGGAGATCGCTTCTGGTTAAACTTTCCTGTAACTTTAGGTTTGTAGCCTAAGAAACCTGCCATCCTACTAGATACTTCGTTACGTTTTCTGCAAGTGCCTTTCAATGCGTATCCATAAGGGGTTGAGATAGATTGTCGGTCATACAACGCTTAAAGCAAGATTTGAAAAACGACCTGATTGCTGGACTTCTGGTCGTCATTCCGCTTGCCACAACGATCTGGCTCACAATCACCATCGCGAGTTGGGTGATCGATTTCCTGACCCGTATTCCCAAGCAGCTTAACCCTTTTACAGATTTCCCTCCCCTTCTTGGGGATCTGTTGAATCTTGTAACTGGGCTGATGGTGCCAATGGCATTCATTTTGCTGATCGGGCTGATGGCTCGAAACATTGCCGGTCGCTGGTTGCTGGATGTCGGAGAGAAAACGCTACAGGCGATCCCCTTTGCTGGTGCCGTCTATAAGACCCTAAAGCAGCTTCTGGAAACGGTTCTGCGTGATTCTAGTAACCGCTTTCGACGAGTTGTCTTGGTGGAATATCCACGCCAAGGTTTGTGGGCGATCGCGTTTGTCACTGGAACCATGGTGGCCGACCTGTCGCCGCAGGGTTCTGGGCAAATGCTGAATCTCTTTATCCCCACAACGCCGAATCCGACAACAGGGTGGTATGCGATCGTGCCGGAGGAAGATGCGATCAACCTGTCGATGACGGTTGAGGAAGCCTTCAAAGTCGTCGTCTCTGCGGGTATTGTTGGTCCTAATCTAGCGACGGCTTTACCTGCAGTGGCTCAGGATAGTCTACGACTGGATCCTCAAAAGGGAGAACCGTTGGTTGACCTCAAGCGCCAAAGCTACGTGCGAGTTCCTGAAAGCGAATAGCGCAACCGTTTCTGGCTGACTGATTGTTGTTGTTTCTTTCCCTAAGGCTATGCAAGCCCGCCGTATTTCTCGCGAACTCGCTCTATTGAGCTTGAGCCAGTTGCCTTCCAGCCTCGATAAGCTGCAAGAGCAAACCCTTTCGAATATTCTTCTGGCATCCATTCGTACATTGACCAGTGAGATTCAGGATGCGCTGGAAACGGCATCCGCAGAGTTGGAACGGGCGAGCGATTTCTTGCTGGATAGTGAAACGAAGGCGGCAGACTTGCAGAGTGCCCGCACGATGATTCAAGCGGCGATCGAACAAGCAAAGAATTCGATCAACCGAGTTGGAACAGCGGTTGAGCTACCGGAGTTCATTCAGTTAGCCAATCAGCAAGAGGTTCGAGAGTATGCATTATCGGTGTTGATGGCGGTGAAGCACGAGCATGCCACTATCGATCAACGCCTGGAACAAGGCATGGTGAATTGGCAATTGCATCGCTTACCTCGCGTCGACCAAGATATTTTGCGGATTGCGATCGCCGAAATTCTTTTCCTCGAAGTCCCCGATCGCGTAGCGATTAATGAAGCCGTCGAGCTGGCAAAGCGCTACAGCGAAGAAGACGGACATCGCTTCATCAATGGCGTCCTACGACGGGTTACCAACAACCTCTCCCAGGAACCCTCGCTCTCCTGACAAACGCTTCTGGGCAAAGCAAGGGACAGCCGAAGAGGACTCTAAATAAATGGGTAGCCTCAATTGTTTGGAAAGTACGTTAATGACAGCGCAACGCATCAAAGCTTTGCTGGACGGTGTGTTACAACTCAATAGGTATATGTAGCTGAAACTCTTTCTTGTTTAACAGGTTCCCGACAACTAGTTCACATCTTCTTCATCCAATAGGATGATTCTTTTATCATTTCTGATCAAAAGAGTCTTGTTAACTCTGGAATTCAACCAGTATAATCAGTAACATTACAGAGCTTTAGGTGTTTCTACACAGGTTTCTCGACAAAGATTGGAAATCTTCTTTAAAGACCTGTCTTGCTCCTACGAAAACAAGCGATGCTAACGCCCCTATAGTTAATCGTGTAGCTTTTTCTCGAAGAGAAGCTTGTCTCTAAAGACAAAATCTAGAGCATGGCATAGATAGAGTTTTTAGTAGCTCAAGATGCTTATCTAACGAGTTACTTACAACCTATTTCTCAAGTGCTGTATGAGCTATATCCCAGCTCTTGAGAACTCTTCAGTGAGTCAATTGCAGCTCATTTGAGATTTCTTTGAACTTATCTTGTGCAGACCCTCGTCACAAGGCGTTCAGCTTTTGCCGTCTTGTACAAATACTGAATTTGTCTGCCAATTGCATCGCAAGCCTACCATTGATTATTAGCAAATACTATTTAGAGGTTGTCATATGAAGGCAATTCTATTAGGTAGAACTGATCGAGCAGTGGATACAATTCCTTATGCTCAACTCTTTCCATTTTTTGATAATAAAAAACGTCTACGCCATGAGCTCAATTTACATGTTCAGCATATTGAGGCACGTGCTCTAGATATTTTTGAGTCAGTCGGTCGGCAAGCAAATGCTGATATTTTCTTCGTGCGTCCATGCTGGCGTGAAGATCCGGTTCAGGTAGAAACTATGGTGCAAGAATTGCGCCATCGACAGCCTTCCTCGCAAATTATTTTTATTGACCCATTCGACCAAACCAGCAGTCGCTTTTTTGGTGTCTTACCTTATGTTGACCATTTTCTGAAATATCAGCGCTTAAAAGACACCAGCCAATATCATCAGCCACTCAAGGGTGGCACTGTTCTTACGGATTATCTAGCACGAAAACTAGGATATGACCTTAAAGAATGGTCTGTTCAATCGACCATTCCAGAGGGGCATGAATCAAGAATTAAAACAGGCTGGTTTGTTACGCTTCACAAGCCATTTCAAGATGTCTTGTTTCATCAGCCAAGGTTCTGGCAGCGAAAAGAAAATATTAAAGATATAGATGTTTTTTGCCATGTTTCCTATGGACCACGTAACAATCTGGAGTGGTATGGCCAACATCGGATTTTGGGAATTGAGAAACTAAAGTGTCTTGCACCAGATTATACGCTTTCAGTCAGTGGTGATTTTTCTGGAGAACAAACAATCTCTTCACGACAGTACTCTCGTGATATCAAGCGGAGTCGAATCGCATTTAGCCCCTTTGGATGGGGAGAGATTACAGGACGTGATTATGAAGCTGTGTGCAATGGGTGCTTATTAATTAAGCCATCAGTCGATCATATCGATACCGAACCTAACATTTTTATCCCTGGTCAGACTTATGTTCCGGTTCGTTGGGATTTTGCAGATCTTGAAGAAAAATGTCGCTATTATCTTACGCATCCTGATGAGACTGCACAAATTGTGTACAACGCTCGTGAAGCTTATCGTGCTTACTTCACAAAGCATCATTTTGTGCGCAAGATCAAGAGCCTGGTGTATCCAAATACATCGGTAGAACCTTCCACAAAATCTCTGGTGTCTGCTTCGTCGTAAGCTGTTACGTCTGTACTTTCACCTGTCCGCTAGAACCTGTAGGGTATTCATCCGTATTTACCACCATGTGAGATTTAATGCGATCTCGCTAGATTTTTGGATGTCATCCAGGTTCAATTCACTAAAACTATGGTCAAATTACACCTCGTCTTAGCTGGTGGTCTAGCAGCTTGTTGTGGGATGTTATTTGGTGGAATTTCACTCGTTCAGGCGCAGGCACCCGACCCAACCCAACTTGCTGCAAGCTTGCAAGAAGCGGTTTGTCTGAGTGACTGGGATTCTGCAATTTGGGCAACAAACCAACTGATTGGGCACTCAGAAATCACATCAGATAGTCGCCAATACTTTATCAACCTGCGCCAACAGTATCAGGAATACAATGCTACGAATGCGTCCTTTGATTTTTCAGGGGAAGCGGCTTGCCAAGATGTGTTGACTCGTCAGGCGCAGGAATTAGAAACGCAGCCGCAACTTCAGGCTACAAGTGTTCCCCTTGACTGGAACCGCGCGGCGCAAACTCTCTCTGGCCGTTCATCCAGCTCTACTACCCCGCGTGCCGCACACGCTTCCACTACATCGGTATCTCAGTCTGCTGTCAACTGTCCTGAGCCGCCCGTGGGCGATCGCGAAGTTGCTAGCGGCTCCATTAGTTCTCGCTGGACCTATGAGATGTATCAAGTCGGCGGTAGTACGTTGTTTTATGCACGTTACTGGCCACAAAATGACTGCCAAGCTGTTCGCCGAACTGGTAGACATTCAACGCAAAATGATGTTCACGACGAGATCCGTCGGAGTACTGAGAGATCCGCTTACTAAGTAATATCAAATCCAGTTGAAGAACCCAAATATCGTTTGTGCCTGCTGCAAAGCAGCAGGCACAAACGATATTTGGATTTTATGGCTATTTGACCGGATTTGATATAAGTTCAATCAGCAAGACTTCGCACTATGAATTAAGCACTCAATCAAAACGAACGAAACAGTGCTTGAACAGAAGACTCAAAAATAAGTGACACATTTCTGTTGTCATACCTCGTCCAGCTCTCGAACTTCTGAACTCGTTGATTTGTGGTTGTCGATGTGGTTGTTCGTATCGGAGTTAGAGCTAGTGGAGGTAAGCGGAAAACAGAGCGAAAAGCAGGTGCCTGAGTGGGGTGGATCAATGATTTCCACACTACCCTGAAGGAGATTAATGTAATGTTTGGCGATCGCCAAGCCTAACCCTGTGCCTTGTCGATTCCCAATATTCCTACCCCGATAAAAATAGTCGAACAAATGAGGACGGTCTTCGCGGGGAATGCCTATGCCATGGTCCGTGATCCTCAGCATTAGATCATTGGCCGTAACGTCTAAAGAAACAACTGGCTCTGTTTCTGCCGCAGAATATTGCAAGGCATTGGTCAGCATATGTTTCAAAATTTGATGCAGGGCATGGGCATCTGTATGAATGTTTTGGCACCCTGCGGGGTTGTGGAGAATGAGGGAAACTTGGCGACGAAGGTTGCAAGTTGCATCAGCGATCGCTTCACGGCAAAGTTGCTCGACATTCACGGGTTTTACGTTAATGGAATGGGCTTGTTCGACCGTCTGCTGTAGATGGATGATTTCATTCATCATTTGCGTCATTTGGACAACGCCCTGTCGAATACCCTCAAAATACTCCTCCCGCTCAGCTTCATCAGCTTGAAGATGGCGTAACAGCTCACTTGATGCCTGGATTTGTGTGAGCGGCGTGCGAAACTCATGGGACACCATCTCCAGAAAACGCGACTTTAGATAATTCAGTTGATGATTTTGGAGTAAGCTGCGACGAACTTCGGCTTCGGCACGCTTGTGATGGCTGATATCGCGCACCATCACGAGCACTTCATTCTCACCACTCGGAGAAACCCGAACTTCTTCATGCAGGGTACGGCCTTCAAATTCGAGAATCTGGCTATAGATTTGAACATGTCCACTATCCAATGCTTTATGCACGGCCTGCATCCACTGTTCTGTCTGTTTAGGCGGGAGTAAGTCCGAGATGTTTTGGGCCGATGCTGCACACAGCGGCTCAGCCAGGGATAGATAGGGTGTGGCTGATGCAGATAGTTTCACATACTCCAGTTGTCCATCCCGCCAGACGCGCATAATCACGTCAGAGGTCGCTAACATTAGCGCTCGGTTTGTTTCTTCGCTCGCTTGTAATGCCAACTCTGCTTGCCGTTGACGCGTTACATCACGGGCAATGCCAACCATATAGTGCTGTTTGCCTTTGCCCTGAAAGGTTCGCTTGATCAAATGAAATAGACGAGTTTGCCCATCAACGACCAATTCCTCGTCATCATGCACCAAGTGTTTGCTTTGGAATGCTAATCGGTCTTGCTCATGGAATTTGTCGGCTTGGGCTTTTGGCATAAACTCGTAATCTGTTTTCCCCAGTAAAGATTGGGTCGGATTTTTCCAAACGAGTTGCACAAAGGCACGATTAAACAGGATGTATTGATACTGCTCATTTTTGCAAAATATAGGATCAGGAATGGCTTCTAATATGGCTTGCAGGAAATGTTGAGGATAAGCCTGATCCTCTTCCGATGGTAAGTCAGCGGGAGTTTTTAGAGGTGTTTTGCTAGTGGGTAATGCATTGTCTGGCCATGCCTGTGGCTGCGATTCTCCTGCCTTAATGACCCAGAGCATTCCACCATCAGCTGTTCGTCGTACATGAATCTGTTGGGTTAGCTTGTCTTTTTGGGAGAGACTGATTTCTGCAGTGAGAGCAGAATTAGATTCTAGAACCAAGGCTTCCCATGGATCAGCAAGGTGCGGATATTGGCTAGTGAAACCGTAGCCTTTTTCTTTCAGCTCTTCAATTAAAAGGTGGTAATGCGGGTGCTGTGCCAGGCAGGTGATTTGTGGCCAGCATTGGGTAAGTGCAGGGTTGTGTTGAATCAGAAATCCAGCGGCGTCAAACCGAGCGATCGCCATATCAACTGTCTCGAGTAACCACTCCAAATCGTTCATCGGTCGTGCATAAAAGGAGAGTAATGAGAGAAAATCACACAAAAATACGTCGTTGTTAATCGGTTTTTCTTCGCAGATGAGGGGCAGCGCTTCACTCAACCCAATTTGCTAAGGACTCAACGTCAATAGCCTGATTCAAATCAGTTTAAGAGGAAGCGAATTGATGTGAAGAGTTCGAGGGTCGTTAGGTGTTGTAGCGTTTTACCTTGCCAATGCTAATCAGCGAACAATCTCGATGGGTAGTGTCAGTTGCTCTGGGGTTTAGATTTCTGCAATAGGCCAGTAGTGAGGCGTATTGAAGGGGAGTGCTTAAGTCGGGGGCCAAGGCAATGCAGAAGCCTAAGCGGGCAAAGTGACTCATATCTACTAACTACTCTTAGCTTTCCCAAGCTGATTAGCGATTAACCGATAAAGCTTGAACTTTTGTATGTTTTGGTGATAGCGGAGCGGGTAACGATGTTTGCTGACCTACCAGACTCTGTCGATCTATCGGACTTCGTCGTGATTCCCTGCAATTCTGTTTATATTAACAGTGAGGTAGACCCTTTTCAGGGTGATTCAGTTAGCCTCTTTCAAGAACGTTCAGAATTATTTTGGCTGCTTTATGCAACGGATGGCAGATGGCTGGAGGGACTGGCAGAAGCACGTGAGCCGACCATGGCAGCCTCTGACAATCGCATTTCTGAGTGGGGTCGCAATGGCAGGGGCGATCGCCCCACTCAATCTATGGATTTTGGGCTGGTTGGCATTAGCGCCCCTATGGTTGATTTTGCGGCAACCCCACAGGCAGGTATCGCGACGTTCCAAAATTCTAGCTGGCACGGCCTGGGCCGTGGGATACAACGGGGTGACGATCGCCTGGATTCTTGACCTACATCCCCTGACTTGGCTGGGCATTCCCTGGCTAGGCAGTGTAGCGATCACCCTTTTTGGTTGGGGCTTCATTGTGTTTTGGAGCATTTTGCGGCTCCTCACCTGGGCCTGTCTCACCGGATGGCTTTTTGGCTGGTCTGGGATGCCCAAAGAAACCCCTGGAGCCATCCTACGGCGGGTTTTAGGAGCGATCGCTCTCTGGTGTGCCGTGGAGGTAGCCTGGAGTTACACCCCGTTGGACTGGACCCCCCTTGCCTTTACCCAGAGCCCTGGCAACCTATGGGTGTTGCACTTGGGGCAACTGTCGGGGCCACAAACGATATCAGCGGTGCTGGTGGCGGTCAACCTGCTGCTGGCCGAAGGCTGGCGACAGCGATCGCAATTACGGCGACGATTCTGGGCGAGTGCCGTGGCGATCGCGGCGATCGCCCATCTGCTGGGGCTATGGCTTTATCTACAACCCGTCACCTCCGCACCGGATAGTGAGCTGCGCATTGGCATCATCCAGGGCAACATTCCTACCCGCATCAAGCTATTTGACGAAGGGGTTCGGCGTTCTCTGGAGGCTTATACCCAGGGCTACCTCACCCTGGCCGATCAGGGAGCCGATGCCATTCTCACGCCGGAAGGTAGCTTTCCCTGGTTTTGGGTCAACACCTCTCGTATGGACGATCATCCCTTTTACCAAGCGCTACTGGAGCGCAACGTGCCTGCCTGGGTTGGTACCCTTGGCCGTGCAGAAAAGGGGGGAGTCGCCCAGAGCTTGTTTAGCTTTGGACGGTCAGGAGAAATTGTTGGTCGCTACGACAAAGCGAAATTGGTGCCATTAGGAGAATATCTGCCGCTAGAGTCACTCATCAGCCGAGTGTTGCCTCGACTCTCGACCTCCGCCGGTTCCCTGCAACCGGGTGCTTCTAATCAAGTTGTTGAAACACCGTTTGGTCGGGCGATCGCGGCCATCTGCTACGACTCTGCTTTCCCCTATATCTTCCGGAACCAGGCGGCGACGGGTGGCGAGTTCATCATCACGGCGTCCAACAACGACCCCTTCAATGCGGCCATGATGCAGCAGCACCATGCCCATGATGTCATGCGGGCGATCGAAACTCAGCGCTTTGCCGTCCGTGCGACCAACACCGGATTCTCTGGGGTTGTTGACCCCCATGGACATACATTATGGAAATCAGGCTTTCGAACCTACGAAACGCACCTTGCCACCATTAACCGCCTGCAATCCCAAACCCCCTATGTACGCTGGGGCAACCTACTGACGCCGATTCTGGTGGCGATCGCTCTGCTGTGGAAACTACGCGCCAAACTGACCGCTGACAATGGTTGAGGGCAGCAGAAGGTTGGGGAAAGTAAGGGAGCGGTTACATGCGCACAACCCGCGATCGCGGATTCTCAAACGCCCCCCGTTAGTAACCAAAGCCTTTCTTATCGAAAGCATTTAGTCTTCGTGATCTTCGAAGGGATCGCTCAATTGTTTGGATGGTGGCCCAAACGATGTGTAGACGGCGAATCCAGTAACGGCCACCAAAATGGCACCTAACGAAATGCTAAGAACTGTTGCAGAGTCCATAAGAGAACTTCAACCAAATGTGACTACCTTAGTATAATATTGCAAAACATTAACTCGTCAGGTTTGATACAGGTAAACATGGCACAACGTACCCGTCTGGGCGACATCCTCCGCCCCCTCAACGCTGAATACGGTAAAGTGGCTCCCGGCTGGGGCACGACGCCTCTCATGGGAGTTTTCATGGGACTGTTTTTCGTTTTCTTGCTGATTATTCTGCAAATCTACAACTCATCCCTCATCCTCAATAGCTTCAATGTGGATTGGACGAGCCTGGGTCGCTAGGGTTCGTTGCTTGACAATCCGGTGCTGATTTTTTAACGACAAATCGTCGTTCGTTTTTTTGGAACGTCGTCGGAAAAATTTTTCAGAAAAGCCCCAAATTATGGGGCTTTTTTGTTTGTCAGTTTTTCGCAGGTACAAGCGTAAAATCGACGATTCTTACCCTTGTTTTGGGTTGAGTGGGGCGAGAGCCCTGAAACTACAATTGCAATAATCCGTTCTAGTGGGGCTGTTGAGTGTTCCCTAGGGCTTCTATACTGGTTGGAGAAGTGGGTTAGCTGCCCGTCTGAACGGTGGCAGATGCCAGCTATTAGTGTGAAGCGGTAAATCAAATTGGTAGATGGGATGATCCGATCGCCAGTTTTTAGAATGGATGTGATGCGATCGCGGGAGGATGCACAATGAACATTTTTGGAATTGGCTTGCCTGAAATGGGAGTCATCCTGGTTTTGGCACTGCTTGTTTTTGGCCCAAAAAAGCTGCCCGAAATTGGCCGGAGTCTGGGGAAAGCAATGAAAGGCTTTCAAGAAGCGTCCCGCGAGTTTCAGGATGAGTTCAAGAAGGAAGCGGAGCAAATTAGCAAAACCGTCAACAGCACGATGGAAGCTAAGCTAGAGCCGCCAGCTCCCAAGGCGCTGACCGCAGAGCCATCTGATTCCGATGATGCCTCTGCAGCGAAAGAAGAGGAAACTGCCGAGGTTGTCATGCCGACGGAAGAGGATGCAGTGGAGTCACCACAGCAAGGTTAGCGTGGCGAATGGCTCAAACCAATTCATCAAACACCCCAGCGAATATCGCCAACGAAGAGCGCGTTGTTCCACAATTGATTGTGGGATTGGGTAACCCTGGGCAAAAATACGATCGCACCCGCCACAACGTTGGCTTCGATCTTGTGGATCGGCTGGCGCGACTGTGGGCTATCTCCCTAGCCGAGCAGCGTAAGTTCCAAGGCATCGTCGGTGAAGGGTTTGCCTTCCCTGGGCGAAAGGTGCGGTTACTCAAACCCCTTACCTATATGAACCGATCGGGACAGTCCATTCGAGCGGTAGTAGATTTCTACAAGCTGCCACCCACCTCGGTGCTGGTGGTTTACGACGATATGGATCTGCCCGTAGGGCGGTTGCGGATGCGGCTATCCGGATCTGCCGGAGGGCATAATGGCATGAAGTCGGCGATCGCCCACCTGGGTACGCAGAATTTTCCTCGGCTCCGCATTGGTATCGGCGCACCCAAGCCTGTTTCTCCTGAGCAAAAAGATACGGTTTCCCATGTGCTGGGACGCTTTTCGCCGAATGAGCAGACGTTGCTGGCCGAGATTATGCGACTGTCGGAAGGGGCGATCGAACTCAGCCTGAAGGACGGCGTTAGCAAGGCCATGAGCCTTTACAATAACCAATCGGCATCCTCCGCTACATCGTGAACCTGATCGGCGTCTGCATGGAGTCTGATGCAACAAACTCCTTCAGGATTTCCTCACAAAGGGTTGAATCCTTGTTCAACTTCGTTCATCAATAGGAAAAGGTTTTCAAATCATCGTCACCCGAAGCAGGGACCAACTGCGTGAGAAGGTAACTGCCCGCTTGCGATGCCATTATTCAAGGATAGATTGCCAGCGTGAGTTCCAAACGCCTGCCCGAAACCACGGCCCATGTCCGCATCACCCATCAGTCTTGGCAGCACGGGTGTATTGAAGGGGAAGTACGTGCCAATGACTATGAATGGGAATTTAAATGGCGCTTTCGTCAGGGCGTGCTGATTGTGGAACCCTCCCTTGGGCGAGCGCTGATCAAAGATCCGCTAGCACGATTTCTAGAACGCTCCGACTACCAACTTGAACCGGGTGGCGACTACTCCTTCACCATCCGCGCCAGCATCTAGATACCACTCGATATCTACTACCATCGCCCGGATGCACCGCCGCCTGACGATCGACCACCACCGCCATGAGATGAGCTACTAGAGCTACTTCTACTGCCACTACTACTACTTTTTGTCCGTTTAGGAATAACGGCGTAGCGAGTTCCACGATGGTTGCAGTGGTTACAAGTTTCTTGGATTTCCCGGCGTCCAGTTGATGTATAGGTGGGGTGTTTGAGGACTCGGGACTTTGTTTTTAGGGTTTTGTAATGACAGGCTGGGCAGGCACTGTACTGACTCAAAAGGGTTCCATATCGATTGATAATTTCCTGATTGCAGCTCGGACATTGCCATACATCGTAATCAACCGAACCAAGCGCCTCTTCTTTGCGTTGTCCTGGATTGAGATATTGATCGTCAAGCTGTTCGCTGAGCCGCACCATACGAGTTTTGCAGTTGGGGCAAGTGCGAGTGCGATGGCGATTCCAAAAGGCAACAATCGGTGCGCCGATCGCCAGCACAGCAAGACCACCCCCGACGGCTCCAGCCGTGTTGGGGTTGTCAGTAATCAGGTTGCCCGTCTCTTCTAGCCCACCAGAGCCACCATAATCCCTTGCCGGAGCCCCAACTGCTGGGGCAGGATTAGAACCGCCATAGCTATTAGCCGGAGGTGCAGATGCAGGCGCAGGCGTGGCGGGATTAAATTGATTGACGACAGCATTGGCTCCCGCAACAATGCCCTGGCCATAGTTGCCATCCCGGAAATAGGGGATCGTCTGTTGGTCGATGATGGATTGAGCGACAGCATCGTAGCTACTGTCATAACCCATGCCCAGCTCGATCCGCATCTCGCGATCGCCCACGGCTACCAGCAGCAAAATGCCATCGTTGCGGGTACTATCGCCAATTCCCCAGGTATTGAAGAGATTGGTCGCAAAGGACTCGATGGTTGGATCGCCCGTGCCATAGTCTTGCACCGAGTTCACTGTTAGTACGACGGCCTGCACTCCCGTCTCGGTTTGAAACGCTCCCAGGAGCGATCGCAATGTTGCCGCATCATTTGCGTCCAAGACTTCGGCATAGTCGTTGACATGGGGATCAAGAAACGGTGGGTAGGTACTCTGTGCTTGCCCAACAAACGATAGGTTGGTCAACAATAGCAGCACGGTCACCAGAGAGACGAGCCAATAGCGAGAGCGATGAATCCATGCTGCGCAACGATGACGGATGATGGCAGACTGATGCATGATTCAGGATCTCCAGAATGCGATTTTGAATATTAAACGTGGTTTGTTTTTTCTAAAAAGCACTTGCTGTTATGGCAGAAAAGAAAGTTTCCCCATATAACTTCAATGTCACGATGCGAAATTCCGGTTTTACATTGTGATGAAATGTTTTTGATCATCATAGTTTTATTCGGTGAAGAGTGCTTGAGCAAATGTTATGAAGTGTATCCATAAGTTGATTGGCTAACAATCGTTATGACTTAGGCTGGTGTTGAATAACGCCTTCAGAACATGTCTCTGAAGGCGTTAAGTTGGCAGGTGCAATTAAACCTAAAACCCTAAAAACCTGTGCCGCCCGCAGCGCGGGCGGCACAGGTTTTTAGAGTCTGGTTTTTCATCGTGCCGAGCTACTTAACCCAACGCAAGAACCGTTTTGATGGGTTAGCGTAAGTGTAACTCGCCCTAAGATGCAATAAAGTTTTCAAGATCTGCTTCTATCAAACAAATCCATAATGTATCTGATAGCAAAAAATAAGAACATTCAACGTTCTTGCTCTAGCCTAAACAGTTCTTACTCCATCAGCTAGTTTTATTCCTTCAAGTACAGGACAAAAAAACGAACCCCCGCCTAAAACCCTTGATTTTGTGTAGCGCGGGCACCGCCCGCGCTACACAAAATCAAGGGTTTTCTAGGTTTTTTCCTTTACTCAGTCTGTTCCTGCAAAAGAAAAGTTTCTTGCCGCTTGTGAGAGACAGAGAAACTTGGTTGCCACTATCTTGAGTGCGCAAATCCTTGCGTATCCTCAAGTTAGATATAGAGAAGCGGATAATTTTCACAAGAATTGTGCAAAGAACCTGCTAGATCCCCTAATAATGTAAATTCATGCAAGGTAGGTCGATAGCTGTAAGTTCACTATTGCCTACCGCATAATGATTCTCTTTACATTGCTTTGTCATTGATGATGTCTGACGCTATCTCTTTAATATCGACTGTGCGATCGCAGCATCCCCTGGTTCACAACATCACGAACTATGTGGTGATGAATATTACGGCCAATGCTCTACTGGCCGTTGGCGCATCTCCGGTCATGGCGCACGCCCTAGAGGAAATGGAGGAAATGGCCAGCCTTGCTAGTGCGCTAGTCATCAATTTAGGGACGTTGAGTATGCCTTGGATTGAGGCGATGAAAACAGCCAAGCAAGTCGCGAGTCAACGGGGAATTCCCATCATCTTGGATCCCGTAGGAGCGGGTGCGACGCAACTGCGAACGCGGACGGCTAGAGAACTGGTGGAAGATTGTTCATCCTTAATTATTCGGGGCAATGCTTCAGAAATTTGTGCCCTTGCCAATGAAGCGGTGAAAACACGAGGGGTGGACAGCACCTTGACCTCAGATCATGCTGTGGAGGCGGCGACGTTACTGGCAGGGCAGCATACTGCGATCGTCGTCATCAGTGGGGAAACCGATCACGTCGTTAGTCCAGAGCGCCATGTGGAAGTCCATAATGGCGATCGCATCATGGCTCAGGTCACTGGCATGGGATGTGTTTCCACGGCACTGCTCGGTGCCTTTGCAGCGGTCACGAGCGATCGCTTTGACGCGGCTGTTGCCACGATGGTGGCGATGGGAGTAGCGGGTGAGTTGGCTGTTGGGCGATCGGAAGGCCCAGGCACCTTTGTACCGCACTTCATCGATGCGCTGGCCCGTCTTTCCCCTGACCTGCTGACTGCTCATGCACGAATAGTTAGCCGATAGATACAAAAAAGAAAAGAGTTGTAAGTAGCTCGGCACGATGAAAAACCAGACTCTAAAAACCTGTGCCGCCCGCGCTGCGGGGTATTTGTTTAGCGTCGGGTCTTCGTTTTCTAACGCGAGAAGGATGCGCAAACAGATAGTGGGCTTATAGGGTTTAGGCGGAACGTTACCCCATCCACCGATTGATACCGTGTTGTCCCCT